>JALZHG010000004.1:76028-100095 GCA_030914045.1 Chloroflexota bacterium
CCCAATTCCCAAATCCGTCTACTGGCAGGGGTTGGGAGCGCCCTTTGCCGGGGGGACGCAGGTCTTGAGCGAGCCATCCTTGAGGGCGGCGTCCACTTCCTTGAGCTTGGCGTCTACCTCGGCGGGTACGCGGTCGGCCCAGTCGTGGTAGGGGGCGAGGCCCACTTCACCCACGTTGTTGCCGCCCTTGAAGGTACCGTCCTGGGCCGCCTGGACCAGGTCGAACACGCCGTTGCCGAGCAGCTTCATGGCGCTCGATACCAGCGCGCTCTTGTACTCGTCGCCAATGGTCTCGTACTGGTCGACGTCCACGCCGATAGCGGCGATGTTGCGCTCCTTGGCAGCGAAGATAGCCCCGTTGCCCGTGAGACCGCCAGCGCCGAAGACCACGTCCGCACCACGGTCAATCATGGACAACGCGGTGGTCTTGCCCCACTCAGGATCTACGAACGTCTTGGTAATGTCAACGTCGCTGTGGTAGGTGGCCTGCACTGTGATGTCGGGCTTGACCGACAAAGCGCCTGCGCGATAGCCCTCACCGAACTTCCACACGGGGGGCACATCGTCGGTACCGAGCACCGCTCCGATGTTGTTGCTCTTGCTGATAGAGGCGGCCAGCACGCCTGCCAGGTAGCCTGCCTTGTCCTCGTCAAAGATGAGGCCCGCCAGGTTGGGGAGTTCCTCGGCCTGGAACTGGTCCACACCGATAAACATGACCTCAGGATTGGCCGTGGCAGCCTTCGTGGTGGCCTCGCCGAGCGCGAACCCGACGGTTACGATGACATCAAAGTCCTGGTCGATGAACTGCTGGATGTTCTTGTCGTAGTCATTGGGGTCGGCGGTCTCGATGTAGTTGGTCTCTACGCCCAACTCCTCACCGGCGCGCTCGACGCCTTCCCATGAGCCCTGGTTGAAGCTCTTGTCGTTCAGACGGCCCACGTCTGTGACAAGCCCGACCTTGAGGGTGCCACCGTCGGCAGCGCCCGTGGGGGTCTCACCAGCCATAGCTTCCGTGGCGGTAGGTGCCTCCATAGGGGTGGTGGCAGTGGCCTGCTCGACCGCCGTGGTATTGGTGGCAGCCGGGGAGGTGGGTTGCGCGGCAGGTCCGCCGCACGCTGCCAGTATGGGTACTGCCAGCATTAACGCGGCCAGCGCTTTACCGGCGCGGCCAAACAATCGCCTGCTCATAAGAAAACTCTCCTCCTACTAATGCTAAAGGATCTTTGCCGTGGCGCGACTGTATTATAGCACGCGCGGGTGGGGAGTCAAGGGGATGATGGACGATAGACGATAGACGATGGACGATTAGCTCCATGCGTGAAGGCGGCATATCAGGTAAAATCTAAGGATAGGAAGAGAGCGGTCGGAAGTCTGTCGAGCGGTTTGGCTCCATGTCAATTCCGCTGTTCGATGCTTCTGTGAAATCTTTGGAAGGCAAAATGAGATTGTGATATGACAACTATCGGAACTGTCGAAAGTTTATGGCGTTACCCGGTCAAGAGCATGCGCGGCGTGGAAATGCCCGAAGCTTTTATGGGGTTTTCGGGCATCTATGGCGACCGAGGCTACGCCTTCAAGAATTCCGCCGCCCGCAAAGGTTTTCCTTATTTGAACGCAAATGTGCAACAACGAATGTTGCTCTATCGTCCGCAATTCCGTCACCCGGAACGAGCCTCAAGACCGCCAAATTTAGCCGAAGCGACGAACATCGCACCTGGCGTGACACCTGCTAACGGTGACCCGGAGGATATGATGTTAGACATTGTTACTCCGTCCGGCGAGATCGTTCCTGTTGACGATCCGGCACTTATAAAGCTACTTGGCGAAGGAATTAGCGAAAAGAATCAGCTTCAACTCGTGCGGTCAGACCGCGCTTTAACCGACTGCCGCCCGGTCTCGTTAATCAGCTTGCAAACGGTTCGACAGGTTGAATCGGAATTAGGCATTCCGATTGACAAGCGGCGTTTTCGAGCGAACATCTATTTTGACTTCGCCTCAGACGGTGGCGGTTTTGCTGAAGATGCTTATGTAGGTCGCCGTTTGCGTATCGGCTCAAAGGCAACAATTATGGTTCTCGAGCGCGACCCCCGCTGTAAGATGATTTCGCTCGACCCGGACACGGGTGAACACAACCCGGAAGTCTTACGGAAAGTTGCCCAAGCACATGATAACTATGCCGGAGTTTATTGTGCGGTTTTGATCGAGGGCTTATTGAAGAAAGGTGATCTAATCGAACTGGTAGCCGATTGATTTTCCCATCATCGTTTGTGGTTTTCTTTTGACAGGCCCTTGCCTGGTTCTTCAGCTACTCTCTTCATGAGCCACATTGTGCCCGATATGTTCCCTGCATAAAGGGAGCCAATGGACTGTAGATGAGGGACTAAAGGTGGTCTGCCTTAGTTTATTGTCCCTAGTCGATCGCGGGGCAAAAGAAAAGAGGCCTCTTTCGAGGCCTCGAACCAGGAGGAGCAGGATTTAGCAACTCTTACACTTCTTCTGCCCTTATAATACCTGAACGGTCGAAGTGTGAATATGGCCCAAAGGTACTTTTTCGGTCCTCCTTGAGTACTAATCCAGGTACTATGCCACTTGGTACCTTTGGGCCACTACTTTTGCTTGGTCGTGGTAGCGGCTCCCAGATGTGTTAGCTTCCTGCCCTCACCTCTTGCATGTCTTCCGTGCTTTGGGCATGTGCCGACGTGCCGTTGTGGCTTTGTACGTTGGTCACGATTGTCTCAAGCGCCTGAAGGACCTGGGGGTCGTAGATGCCGTACTTGCGGCGCAGGTATGCCTTGATGTCGGGGAGGTTCGAGGTGTCGGAAGCGACATCGAGGAAGCCTGCGGCTTGCAACAGATCGTCTAGGGTTGCGCCGAGGGCGGAGGCGAGCGAGCGTAATTTGTCCCGCGAGGGGAGGGCGATATCGCCCATTTCGAGTCTTGAGATGTAAGATCGGCTGAGGCCGCTGGCCCTGCTGAGGTCTTGTTGAGTGAAGTTTGCTACCTGGCGAAGTTCCTTGATGCGCCTGGCGAGTGAAGAGTATTTTCCCATAGTGTCTACTATAACCTATAGCGCAGTCGAGGGGCAAGTTGCGTCACGCGTCGGACCGAGCAGTTGTTCACCCTTAGTCACCTGCCGAGACGTTTCACAGCCCTAGAACGCGCCACCGGTGGCCCGGCTTGTGATATAATTCGGTGGGCGGTGAGGAGCCGCCTGCGGTCCGGACAACGTGGTCCGGCACCGTTCTCACCCAATAGGAGACTACGACATGAACGACGATAAGCCCTGGCTTTGTTACTTCGAAGGTAAGGTTATGCCTCTCAGCGAGGCGAAAGTCGGCATCCTGACGCACGCATTCAGCTACGGCACGGGCTGTTTCGAGGGCATCCGCGCCTACTTCAATGAAGACCACGGCCAGCTTTACGTATTTCGCGGGCTGGAGCACTACCAGCGGCTGAACGACTCCGCCTGCATCCTGTTTATGGACCTGCCCGATACGCCGGAGGCCCTGGTGCAGAAGACGGTTGAGCTGCTCAGGGACAGCGGCCTCTACACCGACTCCTACATCCGGCCCATGATGTATAAGGCCGACGAGATAATCGGCGTCCGGCTGCACAACCTGCGCAGTGAGCTTTACATAACCGTACAGCCGTTCGGCAACTACATCGACATCGACCGCGCGCTCAAGGTGTCTACGTCTACCTGGCGGCGCATCGACGACAACATGATCCCGGCACGCGGCAAGATCACGGGCGCGTACGTCAACTCGGCGTTCGCCAAGAGCGAGGCGCAGCTCAACGGCTACGACGAGGCGATCATGCTCGACCACGATGGGCACGTATCGGAAGGCTCGGCGGAGAACCTGTTCATGCGGCGCGGCGACACGGTATACACCCCGCCGGTCACCGGCAACATCCTGGAAGGCATCACGCGCAACACGGTGATGACGCTGCTACAAGATGACCTGCGCTACAAGGTCGTGGAGCGCGAGATCGACCGCACCGAGCTGTACGTGTGCGACGAACTGATCCTGTGCGGGACGGGCGCGCAAATCGCCCCGGTAGGCTCGATTGACCACCGCGAGATCGGTGACGGCGGCGTGGGCGAACTGGGCCGGGCGTTGCAGGACCTCTATTTCGAGGTGGTACGCAACAACGTCCCCAAGTACTCTCACTGGTGCACGCCCGTGCACACCGAAGTGCGCCAGAGCAACAGGCAGGAGCAACTGGCTGTTGCGTCGTGAGGGGTAACACGTAACTCGTAACTCGTAAGGCGGCTCCAGGGGCTTCGTTCCCTGAGAGCCGCTTTGCTGCTTAAGACATCTCACTCGTCCATCGTCCATCGTCCCTCCTTTTACGTGTTACGCGTTACGTGTTATATTTGTCCCGTATGAACACGTGGCGCGCGCAGCCCGTACCGGCACGGCTTCTCCTGGTCGTGCTATCGCAACTCCCTGTTGTGCTTGTGGTGTGGCTGTGGTTCAGGTTGAGCGAACGGGTCTCGCTGGTCGAGTATGACGGCGGGGTGTTCCTGCTGGGCCTGGCTTTCTCCCTGTCGCTTTTCCTGTACGGCATGACGTGCTACCTGGCGTACTGCGCCTTCAGCATCTCTTACAGCCTAGACCGCGATTTCCTCACCATGCGTTGCGGGCCGTCCCTCGTGCGGGTGCCGCTCGCCGCGATTCAGGCTGTGCATGGGGCGGGGGAAGCGCCCGCAGGTGCCGTGACGGTACGCTGGAAGGGTGTTGCGGGTGTGGTGCCGGGGTACGTTGTGGGGGAGGGGCGTAGTCCGCAGTTCGGCCGCGTCCTCTCGATGGCTACGGTGCCTGCTTCGCGTCAGGTGTGGGTGGTCACACGAGGCACGGCGTATGGCCTCTCGCCGGAGTACCCCGACCGTTTCGTGCAACTGCTGACCGCCCGCCTGGAAGACGAGGACGAGCCTGCCACTCCTGTTTCCACGTCCCGCGTGCGGCGGTCCAGGGTGCTGGACATGGGGCGGGGGCTTTGGGCGGATAGGGTGGTGCGTGCGTTGTTCCTGGCGGGGCTGGCGCTCAACGTGCTGCTGTGGGGCTACCTGAGCCTCGTTTATGCGGATCTGCCCAGCCAGGTGGCGATGCACTGGAACGCCCAGGCCCAGGTGGACAGGATTGGCGACCCGGTGGAGTTGCTGGACCTGCCCCTGTTCGCGCTAGGTGTGTGGCTGTTCAACAGCATAGCCGCCCGCGTGGTGCTCCGACGGGAGCGTGCGGCGACTATATTTCTGCTGGCGGGGGCTGTGGCGGCCCAGGTGTTCTTCTTCGCGGGGGCGCTTTCGATTGTGCTGAAGAACTGAGAAGTGGCGTGGCAAGCCCTGGTCCTCGTCGCCTGCGATTTCCCACTCGTCTTCTTCCTCTACCAGACGTGGCAATCGACCTTCCAGCACCTCGGCAATGTAGCTAGCGTCTAGGCTGGGCACCTCTGCTTCGATCACCCACGAGAGAAAGTCCTCCGGTCCTCCGTTCATGTACGGTGGCGGGGAGACCGGCTTGAACACGGTTGGGAGTCTCTCGTTCAGCGAGATGTAATTCAGCACGTGGCCGAGTTCCTGCACCACGGTCCAGGCTAAATCGTGGTGAATGTCTATATCCAACTTGATCCACCAGTGTGCTTCTGCTGCTTCGCTGACGGACACAACACTGACAGCGGGTACCTTCTCCAGGTACGCCTGTAGCTTTTGCAACCCGTCAGCACGCTTCTTGTTACCGGGGCGTGCTGCTGGAGCCACAGCCTGCTCGACGATTTCGGCGGCCGACCTCTGTGGGGTCATGCCCTGGGCACGTGCCTCTTGCTCAAGCGTCTGAATGGTCTCTCTTGAAAGTTCTATCGTTAGCAGCGGCATGAGGTGCTCATTTAGCCCAATAATGAGGTCGAAAATGGGTATTGTTTACTACATACACAAGACTAAGCTTGAGTTTGGCTGTTGGGGTGAGACTTAGCAGCCTGTAGGAATTCTCGCGCAATGGCTCGGTTGAGGCCCATTTGACCGTTCCCATTGAAGTCACGAGTGGTGGCCTGGGAATAGTGGTTGCAAATACCTCAACCTAAGGCGTTGTGCCAGGAGGCGTTGTGCCAGGGGGCGGTTGCGGCTCAAGTGCCTCTTTAATGGCCTTTCTAAAGGCTTCGGCATCAGCGGGCGTGAGAACAAGCCAGGGCTCATTTTCTAGCTTAAGTACTACCGCTTCCTTGAAATCAGTGACGAATGCTCTAGCCTTGTGCCGCTCGGTGCCCTGGTGTACTTCAACCAAGAATGGTCCTTCAGTCGCCCCGAACAGCGTATTTAGCAAGAGCCTGACCCAATTGCCGTGGACTGTTGCCTGGCCCTGGTCCACAATGCCCTTAACTTTGGTAAGAGGCTCAGAGTGGCAATTGCGTGATTTACCCCAGACCACGACTTCCTTATCCACTATCTGGTAGCCTGAGACTGATCTTCTCCAACGAATCAGCGGGAACAGTAATACTATAGGGAAGGCGATTTGCAGCCATTGGCAGGGTGCAAGTAACAGCCAAACCCCAGCAGCTATCACACCTAATGCGACTACAGACCACTTCGTGGCCTTTGGCAGATGAGCCGCACGAAACAAGTCGCTCCTGTCCTGCCACCGTCTTGAGTCCTTGATCCACGAGTTCTTGACTCTGTTCGCAACTTCGTTCCAAATTGGATCAAAGGTGTTTTCATGCCGCAATATGTAATCGCCATGTTGAGCGTTGATGGTAACCCCGGCCCAGACTAATACCAGGAGCCAGAGCGAGAAAGCCGCCTTGGGTAATGTCTGTAGCAAGCTTGGCAACTCTGACACGTCTTGTCCAGGAGCAAAATAAGCAAAATAGAAGGCTAAGATTGTATTCACAGCGGCGAGCAGGGCATATATGATCAACTGGTGCAAAACGAAAGACCCGAAACCATGTGTTGGATCTATACGTCGGAAGGTCCCAAGCCTGGTCTCCCATTTGGGTGCTCCCCATTTGGCTTCTATAAACACGCGCAGATATGATGCGTTCAAGAAGACAACGCGACCTCGATCGAATGTCTGAGCCGTTCCCAGCAGGTTAATCACACCGGCCGCAATGAAGACAAATGTCCTCATGCCTGGATTAGTTATAATCTGACTCAAGGCAACGCTCATCAGTGCGCCTGAGAAAACCAGGGTTCCGCCGAGAACCTGAAGCGTTTCGCGTATGTTCGCGACGATCTCGTTTCTAATCTGCTCATATTCGAATCTAATATCTTCTGGAGTTGCAGAACCGGGGTCGGTAGCAGGATCAGCAACAGGGCCAAGGGCAGGATCAGCAACAGGGCCAAGGGCAGGATCAGACCCCGGGTCGGCAGGTATGTTGACATTCATGATAGTCCTCCTGCAACGGCACAAGAACCTTGGGTTAACCATAGCGCCCAGCACGTGTCTGGAACGTCTAAATCATCCCAATATACGCTCTTTGAGAACATCACGTTACATAGCCAGCCATCATTCCCCTCCGGGCTTTGTCTGACCTGTCTCTCTACACTAGGGTATGAAAATTAGGAGTGATTATTCACCTTCCTCATCTATTACCAGAATCCAAGATGTCCGGCTTTTCATTCACCAAACAAGTCCTCTAAACTTGCCTTCTTCTGCTCGCTCTTGATGATGTTCTCACCAATCGTCCGCGCCTGACCTGCGGTGGTGGACGGCCCCGCGGTTGTGAGGCTTTTGTAGAAGTCGGCGTCGAAGGAGCGCACGCGCAGCACTACCTCCATCGGGACGGCGTGACCCATGACCATGACCTCCTGCTTGCTGTCGAGGGTGGCTAGGAGCGCCTTTAGCTGCCCGCCGCCCCGGATGCCCATGAACACCGCGTCTATGTCCTTATCGTCGTTGAGCAGGGCGGTCACGCGGGTGCCTATCTGCGACATCACCTCGTCGTCTATGCCGGAGGGGCGCTGGTCTATCACCATGAGCGTGACCAGGTACTTGCGCATTTCGCGGGCTATGGTGCCGAATATGGTAGTGCTGTCGCGGCCCAGGAACTTGTGCGCTTCCTCAATCGTGATCATCAGCGGGCGGGGGGCCTCCGTGCCTTCCCGGTCCTGCTCGTGCCGCTCCGACCACCTGACCCACTCGTCGTGGATGCGCTTGGTGAGGATGTTGGCTACCAGCATGTAGGCCAGGGTGCTGCGGAACTTGCCGAACATGAGGATAACGTGCCTGCCAGCCCGCAAGTCGCTGATCAAGCCGTCTATGCCGGTGCCCACGGCCTGCTTGGAATTGACCACAAAGGAGAAGTCGGCGATGTTCTCCAGGCGGCGCTTGAGGGCCTCCACCGAGCCGCTGTTCGCCCCGGTCTCGGCGCAGTATTCCTCCAATTCGCCCGGCCCCATGCTCACCAAGCGCTCTATCCAGTTGCGGCCCAACTTCCGGTAAGCCTGGCGGGCGGTGATGAGCATGGCCGAACCCTCGCTCATCTTCAGCTCGCTGCCGAGCGCCTCTATGTCGTCAATCGTGATGTCGCTCAGGGCGATGCGGATTACCCCGTCTGCTCCGCCGCGCTTGCGGCTGTCTTCCTCGTCCATCGTGTAGAGGGCCACGCGGCTCTTGCCGAACAGGTCGCGTAGGCCCTTAGCGTACTTGCCGGTGCCCCTCGGCTCTAGCTCCTTCTCGGTGGCGTACTCGGAGTGCATGTCGAAGATGAGGTTCACCGCCGCCTCTGACTTGATGAGGCCGCACAGGAGGAGGCGGGCCAGCATGCTCTTGCCGGTGCCCGACCGCCCGAAGATGCCGTTGGAGCGCTCCACGAACTTGCGCAGGTCGATGCAGATAGGGGCTTCCGCCGCCAGGCTCTCGTCAAGCTCGCGTGGGGAGCCTACGATGAAGTGGTGCTTGTCCTCGGTGCCGAAAACGGTCTGGTAGTCCTGCTGCCCGGCGGTGTACGACTGGCTGAAGGGTCCGGGGATGGTGCGGGCGGGGCGCACGCTGCCCTCCACCATCTCCAGCGCCAGGCGCACATTGCACTCGGCGTAGGTGGTGGAACGGGATAGGGTGTCACGAATTAGGGGCGATGAGGAGTCGGGCGGGTCCATGCCCACAGCCGGGTCGGTGGTCGCCAGCCGGAACGCACCAATCGTGCCGAAGAAGCGCAAGTGCTGCCCCTCCACCACCACGAACTGCCCCTGCCGCAGAAGCTCTACCGGCTGCTCTCGCCGCAGGTGGATGGTCACGCCGCGCTCGGTGTCGGCTGCCGTTACCTGCCCCAGGAGGGCGCGCTCCGCTGTGTTATGACCGTTGCGTTCTGTCTCCAGGCGGGACATGAGTTGAGATACCAGGCTGTTGCTGGGATTGGGGTTGCGGCCGTTGGTGTCCATAAGTAGGTTGTCCTATCTATGCTAAGTGTGGGTCCTTGCCCAGTAATACTTCCTCTATTGCAACACGAACTTGATATGCACATCGATCTGGCTTCACTTTGCCAATGCCCGTGCCGAGACCCGGAAACGCCACAGTCTTAACAAACTCCGACACTGGCTTTCCCTTGTTCTTGCCGCTTCGAAACACATCATCTTTGATGAGTCTCAGTACAGCTCTGCAGGCCAGGTAAGGATTTGTTGTGTCGTCTCTTAGAACCCTAGGTCTCTCCATAGTTGGCGCAGCTATCATATAAGGTATAAGCAAGTCGCCTGTTTCGACTATCACGGCCTTGCCGATCCGTAGCTCTCCACCGTGTACATCTCTGATAGTTTGCTTCAGCCGCTCCTCTAGTTGCCCACCGAAATGCTTGCTGTATAGGAAATCGATACCGCCGTCCATGTAACCATAGCTGTTTGCGGGACTAACTAGTGCATCACATTCCACTTCCAGGATGGATCCATTATGGACAGTCACATTGGGCAAGCCTGCACAGAATTGTTCCCACGCCTGGGCAAGATCTTGGTCGACAGCAGCCAGAATGATGTTCATGTTTAGGAGAGCTCCGCCCGCTTTAACACCCTCAGGGCCAGAAGGGTAATCCACGACGATGTCTGCTTCTTCTGCCTGAAATCGAACCGGCTGTACGGCTTGTTCACACTCGCGGCCAGCCATCTGCCGTTTATGTTGTGCGTCCTCGCTGTACGGTCTAATACCTCACCTTGCCCACCACGCTCGATACTTCCCCGGCGACTTCCTGCCGCTCCGTCGTGAGCGAGTCCAGCGTCTTGAGGATGGCTAGCAGGCGGTCGTACTGGCCCTTCAACTGGCGGCCCAGGTACTCTGCCGTGCGGGAGAGCCACGCCGGGTCACCGCCCCTGGCCTTGTAGCCACGCATGACGAGGTGGATCAGCACCTGGTCGATGTTGGAGACCTCGGTGGAGAAGAGGAGCAGGCGCAGGTAGTCGGGCTGCTCGGTGAAGCGCACCATTTCGGCGTCAGTGGCGAGCCAGCACTTGTAGTGCACCCTGGGCGGGCACTCAGGGAAGGTGTAGACCGGCTCGTACTCTCCAGGCGTGCCCAGCCGCGACTCGTCGTAGCAGCCCACCACCAAGCCTGAGAATTGCGAGCGGAGGGTGCGCTGCAAATCGGGGTACATCTCGTACACGCTGCTATCGTCGCCGTCGAGGCTGCCCCTGGCCGAGATAGGCCCAAGTCCCTCCGTCCGCGCCGAGCACACCACCCCGATGACGTTCTGCGCCACGACCAGCGCACCCAATGGTGGCGTGCTGTTCAACTCGTAGCTTTCTACGGTGAAACTGCTATACGAGGTGGCTATAACCTCGCCCAACTGCTTCCTGTTTTCCATACATGGTCCCTTCCGTAACATTTAGGAGACGAAACCGCCAAGACGCAAAGAACGCCAAGGACGCGCCAAGAAAATTAAGGTTTCTCCCTAAATCCGCATTCCGAAATCCGAAATCCCAAATCTCAAATCGCCTGCCCTATCTTCTGCTTGCCGAACGCCTTCTCAGTGGTGCTACGTAGCAGCCCGGCGCGTTCCAGGAGGAAGTAGTAGCTTTCGCGGTCGGTGTTGTGCAGGACGGCGTACTGGTGGGCCAGCGTGAGGGCGTTGGGGTAGCCCTGGCCGAGGCGGCACTGGTGCAGGATGTACTCTATGGTCCTGTCGAGCCGCTTCTCCTCCCACACCCAGGCGGGGAATTCCAGACGCACTACCTCGTACTGCGTGCCCAGGTAGGCGAACAGCATGTCCTTGGCTATCGGGGCGTTTTCACCCACCAGGTGCGAGAACATAGGCTCCCAGATGGGGGAACGCTCGCCCTCGTTGAGCAGGCGCACGAACAGGTCGGCGTCGTTGATGCTCCAGAGGGGCTGGCAGGAGCACTCTTCGTCGGGGCGGGTCTCGTGAGGCGTGGGTAGCTCGCAGGCGAGCATGCGGATGCCTCGCATCACCATCTGGCTCTCCGGCCTGCTGATGTAGCCCACCACGGGCACCCTTATCTGGCGGAAGGCCTGCATCACCCGGAAGTAGTCGCGCATTATGCCGGCCACTTCGTTGTCTTTGGAGAGCACGTTGACAAGCTGCATGAGCGAGCCGTCCACCAGGGCCACGTCGGCCCGGTACTGCCTGGCCCACTCGAACAGCTCCTCAAGCTCCCGCAACGCGCACTTGGCCGCCAGCGCCTTGCTCGACATCATTTCTTCGTCCTGCAAGGGCACTTCGGGGTAGTGGTTGGTCACGTTGTCAATCTCGGCGGCCCGGCGCTGCCCGTAGCGCACCATGACCCTGCCGACGTTCACCAGGTGGCAATATGCCCCACGGTGCTTGTCGGGCGCTATGAACGAGGAGTCGGTGGCTACCACGCAATAGTCTGGGAATGCGGCGGCATGGCTGGCGGGGGCGTGCAGGGGAGTAAGGGGTGAGCCAACCCAGCGGCGGGCGGTGGCGTCCTGCACGCGCTGCTCCCACTCGGTCTCGCCGGCGGCCCTGTAGAGGCGCAGGGCGTACTCCATAGCGGTCTCGCGCACGGCGGCATCGGCCTGCGCGCCTCCCCGGCTCTGCTCTATCTGCCGGGCTACTTCTGCTGCGTCAAACGGCATCTCTTTTCACCACATCATCACTTAGCGAACATTTGCTCCAATCATACACCCCGCAAGGTACACCGCGCGGCGCATGGGGTGTAAGGTTTTCCACATCCGTGGCGTGGGTGTAAGTGGGGTGGCAATGGGGTGTGAGCACCCTGGTTGTTCACCGCAGAGGCGCAGAGGGCGCAGAGATTACGCAGAGATATGGAAGGTGGTGAGGCTAGCGGGTGAGTGCGGCTGGTGATGATGCTTCTCAATGTGGCGACCCTATTCCCCTTGTCATCCTGAACGCAGTGAAGGATCAGTAGCCCGTGCTAGATCCTTCCTTGTTGAGCACAGAGTTCCTACCTTGTCATTTCGAACGCAGTGAGAAATCTCGTCCCTCAGCACCCAAGTTCCACCTTCCCTACAGCCAAAGAGTCCCAGGAGGACAGGGTAACAGTGGGGTGAAGGACGAGATTTCTCACTGCGTTCGAAATGACAAGAGCCACCTGATGTGCTGTTGAGGCGGCAATCAAGAACGGGCTGCTGATCCTTCGCTGCGCTCAGGATGACAGAGAGGAGCAGGGTCCTGCGCGTCCGGCACAGCGGCTGCATGAGGGTACGCGTCCCGCTTTTCCCTGGTGGTTCGCGTTATACTGTAGCCATCTCACATGCTAGAGGTGGCACATGCTCTACCTGGTGGCGACGCCCATCGGCAACTTGCAAGACATTACCCTGCGCGCCCTCGACACGCTGCGCACCGTGGACGTGGTCGCCAGTGAGGACACTCGCAAGACGGGGCTGCTGCTCAAGCACTTTGGCATACAGAAGCCGCAGGTAGCCTTCCACGAGCACAACGAGGCGCGGGCCGGGGCGCAGATAGTGAGCCTCTTGCAGGAGGGCAAGTCGGTGGCGGTGGTCACGAACGCGGGCACGCCGGGCGTTTCCGACCCAGGCTTCACCCTGGTCAGGCGAGCAGTTGAGGCGGGTATAGAGGTGACTATGTTGCCGGGGGCCGCCGCGTTCGTCATGGCGGTGGTGCTGTCGGGGCTGCCGGTGCACAGCTTCACCTTCCGGGGCTTCCCGCCGCGCAAGCCCGGCCCACGCCGCCGCTTCTTCGGCATCGACCGCGACTCGCCCCACACCCTCATCTTCTACGAAAGCCCCTTCCGTATAGAGGCCTTTCTGCGCGACGCCCTCGAAGTGTACGGCGACCGTCCCGCCGCCCTGGCCCGCGAACTGACCAAGCTGCACGAGACGGTGGACCGGGGCACTATATCATCGCTGATGCAGGCAGTATCGTCGGGCAAGGCGCGGGGTGAGTACGTTGTAGTAATTGCAGGCGTAGAGCGTGGGGTAAGTCGTGATGCGGCTGAGCGTGAGGCTGTGGATGAGGGGGAGGAAGATATAGAGCCGGACGAGGATGAGGTGCTATCCTCTACGGACGAGGGGTGAATTCACATTAACAGTGCAGATTGGCTCGGTGGCTAGCTCCTCAAGTTGAGCGCGTAGTACCAAGCCCCACCCTGTCATCCTGAGCGTAGCGAAGGATCAGGTGAGTAGGCGAGAGTCTACAACACTAGGGATTATAATGGTTTTAGGAACCATGTGCCTAAATGGTGGCGGTCAAACTTGCGGGGCTGATCCTTCGCTACGCTCAGGATGACAAGGGGGTGCTTTGGTCCCGCGATTGAGGGCTGTGGTAGGCTGGGTGTCTCGGGCAAGTGATGCAGATACGCTGAAGCGGTCAGGCTGGCTTATCGCTCTACGACCTTGATGCCGTCCGAGCTAGCCACTATCACCCGGCGGGCGATGCGCGTGAACAAGCCGTGGTCCACCACGCCGGTGATGCTTTTGATCTGCTCGCCCAACGATGCGGGGTCTGGGATGCCCTGGAAGCGGCAGTCGATGAGATAGTTGCCGGAGTCGGTGATGTATGGCTCGCCGTCCTCGCGGGTGCGGCGTTCGGTGGTGCAGCCGAGGGCGTGCAGAGTGGAGCAGGTGCGGCTCCAGGCAAATGGCACCACTTCCACCGGCAGGGGCGTATGGTCGCCCAACTGCGGCACCACCTTGCTTTCGTCCACGATCAAGACTACCTCGGAGGTAGCGATAGCAACCAGCTTCTCCCGCAGCAACGCCCCGCCCAGGCCCTTGATAACGTTGAGTGTAGAGAGGTCCACTTCGTCAGCGCCGTCAATAGTGAGGTCAATCCCCTCTACTTCTTCGAGCGAGACGAGTGGTATCCCCAGTTCCGCGGCAAGGGCGGCGGTCCTCTCGGAAGTCGGCACGCCCCTTATACCCAGGCCCTCAGCCACGCGCCTGCCAATCTCCCGCACCGCGAACGTCGCGGTAGACCCCGTCCCCAACCCCACGACCATCCCATCACGCACGTACTCCACCGCGCGCAAGGCCGCTTCGTGCTTCAACTGCTGAACGTCAGGCATGATTTGGGAATTGGTAATGCGGATTTCGGATTTAGCTGGAACCGGAGCAAATCCGCATTCCGCAATCCGAAATCCCAAATCTCTTCTAGCTTTTGGGCATTGTGATGATGCCGAGTTGCAGGGCCAGGGTGGTGGCTTGTAGCTTGGAGTGGACGCCCATCTTCTTGAGGACGTTCTGGATGTGGGTGCGCACCGTGTTGGGGCTGAGCACGAACGTCTCGCTTATCTCCTCGTTGCTCGCGCCCCTGGCTAGCTGCTCTAGGATTTGGATTTCGCGGGCCGAGAGCTTCTCGCGTAACATCTCGGCCTGCTGCTCGCGCTGTTGCTGTTTGTGGAAGTGCGAGAGGATGCGGGGGATCATGAACGCGGGCACTACAGGCTCGCCTTCGGAGGCCGTGCGCACCGCCTGCTCCACCTCGCCCAGCGCCTGCTGCTTGGTGATGTAGCCCGCCGCGCCCGCGGCAATAGCTTCGGCCATGATGGCTTCGTCCGTGTCGGCGGTGAGCACTACCACCGTGGTGTTTTCGCCCGCCGCCCGGAGGTGCTGGATAACTTCCAGGCCGGTGAGACCGGGCATGTGGTAGTCCACCAGCAGCACGTCGGGCTTCGCCTCCAGAGCCAGCTTGAGGCCCTCGTCGCCCGTGAACGCCATACCTACCACTTCGATGCCGGCCTTGTTGCCGAGCACGTGCGCCAGCATCTCGGTGAACACCGGCTGGTCGTCCACCACGACTACACGGATTGGACCTTCCCTCGACGGCTTATCGTCCGCGCCGTCCGGGCCATCCGGGCCGCCCTCTACAACTGCTTCTTCCCAACCTGTCGGTTTGCTCATGCGGTAGATTCCTTATTCAGGCTTTCGTGGTGGCAACTTCCTCGGCGTCGGCTATATTTTGCGTAGCGGGGTCTTTGTCCACAACGATGATGGTGTGGGTGCCGGTATCGCTGTTGGTGATCCTGACGTTCTTCCTGCCGTTACCCGCCCCGTTGCCGTTCGACTCGTGGCTGCCGTCGCCGTCATTTCTTTGCGCGCCGTTGCTCTCGACCGTGTAGGCCCTGCCGTTCTTCCTCGGTTCGGCCTCCGCCGCGACCGCCACCGCCACTTCAACCTCTTCGACTTCCGGCTCGCCTTCGTCCTGGGTGGTGTGAATGAGAGGCACCGTTACCTGGGCGATGGTGCCCTTGCCCGGCGCGGGTTCAATCGTGAGGGTGCCGCCGTGCGCCTGCACGATGTGGTGGGCTATATAGAGGCCGAGGCCGCTGCCCGGTATCGCCATCGTCTCCTTGCGCTGGATGCGCATGAAGCGGTCAAACAGCTTGGGCACGTCCTGCGGGTCTATGCCGATGCCGTGGTCGCGCACGTACACGATTGCGGTGCCGTCGGCGGTGTTAGCCCGCAGTCGCACCTCAATAGGGCCACCCTGCGGCGAGTACTTGATAGCGTTGGAAATAAGGTTGTTCAGCACCTGCTTGAGGCGGGTCGGGTCGGCGCGCACGGGCAGGTTATCAGGCCCCTTGACCGTGACGGTGTGCCTGCGGGTGGTAAGCTGCTGGTCCTTCACCACCGAGTCGGTCAGCTTGCGCAGGTCGGTCTCCACGAAGCGGTGCGTGAGGCCCACCGACTCCAGCAGCGATATTGCCATGATGTCGTCCACCAGGGTGAGCAGGTGTTGCGCTTCGCCCTGTATGGCGGTGAGGAACTCGGTGCGCTGGCCGTCGTTGAGGCTGTTGTTGTGCTCTTTGAGCGCGCCCGCGTAGTTGTAAACGTAAGATACCGGCGTCTTCAACTCGTGCGAGATCATGCTGGTGAACTCGGCCTTCAGCCGGTCGATTTCTTCTATACGCTTGCGGGCCTCGGACTCCACGGCCAGGGCTTCCCGCAACTCGGCGTTAGCGTGTTCCAGATCATGCCGCGTTCGCGCCAGCTTTTCGGCCTCTTCGCGGGCGTTGGTGAGCAGATCAGCGTTCTCGGCACCGGTATGCGCCAGCCTCTGCCGCATCGTCTCGAGCACGCCCGCAAGCTCGCCTATCTCGTCCCTGGAGCGCACCGCCACGGCCGTATGCAGGTCGCCGGAGGATATGCCCTGGATGTTACGCATGAGCCGCCTGAGGGGGCCTGTGAAGCTCTCGGTGAGCAGCATGGCCCCTATCAGCGCGCCCAAGCCGCCCAGCAGCGACAGCAACAGCACCTGCGTGGACACCTCTTCCACACGCATGTCAAGCGCAAGAGTGGCCTGTTCTACCTCACCGGTCTTCCTGACAATAAAGCCCTGCAAGTCGTTCAGGAGGTTGAGGCGCGCGGTCTCGCTTTCCATTTGTTGCTTGAGGTTCAACACCTGGTTCGCGAGCGCGGAGGTTGTGTTGGTGCTTGAGTAAGAGCTAGTGGGATCTATGCCATTCGTAGCGGTGATAGCGTTCGTGTTGCTGACCGGCGGACTGGGGAAGGTCATTATCTGCGTAGCGATTTCGTGGTATCGCTCCAGGGAGACTTTAACGATTTCCATCGTCTCCTGGTCCTGCGGCTTCACTAGTAGGGGCTCGATTGCTTCCAGGGCGTCGGTCTGCTCCTTGCGCGCGTCTCTGAACTCGTATTGCAGCGCCACGTCCCGGATGTCCTCGAAGGTACGCACAGTGACAATCTGCCTCTGTACGCCGGAGCGAAGGCTGTTGAGGAGAAGCAGGATACGTTGGTCGTTCTTCATCAGGTCGGCGTAACGACTGTTGATGTCGCCGAGATTGCTCAGGAAGAAGCCGATGAGGACGACGGCCGAGCCGATGAACGCCAGGTATCCGAGGAGTATCTTATGGCGTATACGCATAACTTGTGTGCGGTTCCGGGGCTGCGCGTGCGGTAAAAGCTACCTTCTCAGCCCACAATTAATAGCCCGCAATCATTCACCACGAGTGTACCTAGAGATTAAGGTAACCCTGGCAAGTATAGCAACCGGCATAGGGGGTGTCAAGACATCGAGCGTGGTCCATGTTGGCTACGCATGTTGAGGTAGGCGCTGGCCGCGCCCTTCAGCATGTCGCGAGAGGGCTTGCTGCGGTCTAGCGGGTGCTCTCCGCGCGGCGTTTAAGGCCCGCTACGAATTGCTCAAAGGAGGAGGTCATGTCGGGTATGGAGCGGCCAATTAGCCCAAGGAGAGGCCCGCTAAATACCTCCCGGATGGTGAATTCGACTGAGCCGTTGCCCTGTGGCGTCAGCGTGAAGGTCCGCACGCCCTTGAACAGGCCCAGAGGCATGCCGCCACTCCACACCATTTTGCGGCCGGGTACAAATTCTGTGACTTTAGCCGGGAACGCCCTCTTGGGGTTCTGCTTGGTGTATGCGGTGACTGTTTCGCCCTGCGCGATTCGCCCTTCGATCCTATCCACTCCCGGCTCCCATTGGGGGTAGGCTGCGGCGTCAGTGAGAATGGACCAGATCGTTTCGGGGGTGGCCTGTATCGTTCCAGTGGCGCTGTAAGCTTTCATCTCACACCCTCCTCTTATATGTTGCACGCCGCCAAATAGGCCGATAGCACAGCCTCCCACGCCGAGTCGTAGCGGGAACTGTTGCGCGTCCATAGGTCACCTATCAGCTCAGGGCCGCGGTGGACGACCTCAACATGCGTCCTGCCTTCCTTATCGCCGGTGAAAGTCACGTCTACACGCGTCGGTTGTTCGGGGCCGCTGCCGAGGTACCAGTGGTAAGCAAAATGGTGAGGAGGGTCCCAGATGACAACCTGTCCCCAGTCGTGCTCCTCGCCGCCAGGGGTGCGTTCGTAGATGCGGCCGCCCACCTGGTTCTCGATGAAGACAGTGGTGCCGAGGTCTCCGCTGCGGGAGTGTCCCTTGGGCCACCAGGCATCTATCCGTTCGGTCCAGGTGCGGAAGGCCGTTTCAAGCCCGCATCGCACCACTACTGCCTTTCTTACGGCGGTAGGTGGGCCAGGTGCGTTCATAGTTTGGCGTCCGACTGCTCTTCCGCCACACGGAGGAAATTCGCCAGAGCTTCGTCCCAGAAGCTTTCGACGTAAGCGCGGGCGGCCTGAAACCCACTCGCTCGTAACCGGAAGATGTTCCGCGTGCCACTCGTTGTGTATTCGACCAGACCTGCGTTCTCCAGAACGCGCAAGTGCTTCGAGACCGCCGGGCGGCTGATAGGCAAGCGCGCGGCAATATCGCCCACAGGTAAGGACTCTTCTCTTAACAGGGCCAGAATGTCTCGCCGGGTCTGATTGCCCAGGGCTTCCAGCACCAAGTCCGCATTTTGATCGTTGGTAACCATAAAGTTACTGTAACATAGAAGTTACCAAACTGTCAAGTTGCACATAGCAAGTTGAGCGATGAAGTTGAAATAGTTATGTCCCCTTCCAATAGCCGCTTGGATGTGGAAAACTCCTACAAGCGGCTATTGACTCCACCTAAGCTAGCAGCTATACTCAAACCACTTCGAGACGGACGGTTCGCCGGAAGTTTCGGAGGAACAGAGACCCGGATGGTCCTCACGGATCGTACGGGTTTTCTGTTTAAGCCCCTCTTTTGCCGCGAACCTCTAGTGAACCTCTGCTTCTCCCTTGCACTTCTCTATGGCCGCTAGATTTCAGTCCATCCCCTGCTAACCCCTCTATCTGGCATGCACTTTGCACTCAGGTATTGCGCCCGTATACACGAGTCCCCAGGAGGGCATGGGCAACAGCATTGACGCGAGAACCGAGAACCGGATTTCGAGAGGAGTTGCAAAGTGGCAAACATCAACAGCATCAACGAGCTTTTTCTACACGAGTTGGGTGACATCTACGACGCCGAGCACCAGTTCTTGAAGGGTCAAGAAGAGATGCTCCAGGGCGCGAACGACGGCACCCTGCGCCAGATGATCAGCACCCACATCGAGGAGACCCGCCAGCAGATCGCCAATATCGAGCAGGTGTACGCCGTATTGGGCCAGAAGCCTGAGCGCATCATGTGCGACGGGGCCAAGGGCATCGTCAGCGAGGGGCAAAAGGGCCTGCGCGAGACGGCGGGTGCCAGCGGCGTGCGCGACGTAGCCATAGCCAACGCGGCCGCCCGCGTGGAGCACTACGAGATCTCGGCTTATAAGGGCCTCATCGTGGGCGCGCAGCTTATGGGCCAGACGCAAATCGTCAGCCTGCTTCAGCAGAACTTGCAGCAGGAACAGCGCACCGCCCAGATGGTCGAGCAGAACCTGCCCATACTGCTCGAAACGGCCATGAACGCCGAAGGCATCTCGGCAGGCATCGGGCAGACGGCGCAGCAGCACACTAGTTATTAGTTCGTGACGAGTGACGAGTGACGAGTGGCGAGTGGCGAGTGGCATGTGTTACTCGTCACTCGTCACTCGTCACTCCTGGGGAGTATAGATTATGGCGAAACCATTGGACCAGCAGGTGGTCGTGCTTACCGGGGCCTCATCGGGTATCGGGCGGGAGACGGCGCTACGGCTGGCGAAGCGCGGCGCTAAAGTCGTCGTGGCGGCACGGCGGGACGAGGCGTTGGACGACCTGGTGGAGGAGATACGTGCTGAAGGTGGCGAGGCTACCGCGGTGCCCACGGACGTGTCGGTCTACAGCGAGGTGCAGGCCCTGGCTAGCGCGGCGGTCGAGCAGTACGGGCGCATCGACACCTGGGTGAACAACGCCGGGGTGCTCATCGTGGGCGAGTTCGAGAATATCGAGCTTGAGGATGCGCGCACGTTGTTTGACATCAACTTCTGGGGCGAGGTGCACGGCGTGAAGGCTGTGCTGCCCATCATGCGCGAGCAGGGGAGCGGCACCATCATCAATGTCACCTCCGTGACGGCGCAGCGGCCTTTGCCACTAATGTCGATCTATTCCGCCTCCAAGTCGGCGCTGAACGGCTTCAGCCAGGCGGTGCGCTCTGAGCTAGAGGGCAGCGGCATCGAGCTTTGCATACTGATGCCCGCCAGCATTGACACGCCCCTCTACCAGAATGCGCTCACCACGGAAGGGGTGATGCCCAAACCCGCGCCCCCGATTTACCCGGCCGCTGAGGTGGCGCAGGCGATAGAGAAGACCGCCGAGTCGCCCAAGCGCGACGTTTACGCGGGGCCTGCCGGGGTTATGTTCAACCTCAACAACATCCTCGCCCCGGCCTTCCTCGACAAGCTGCTGGGTGCGGTACGGCGGCCCGCCATACTGAGCGACATTCCCGAGTCCGAGGGGCACCACAACCTGGACAAGCCCCTGCACGACACCCCCGTTAGCTCATCGGGTGGTTGGCGTACGCCTAAGTACCAGGCGGCTGACAAGTTGGCCCGTATCGGCTTGGGCGTGCTGGCCCTCGTGGTTGTTCGCAAGCTGACCCGCAAGCACAATTAGCAAGCGTCTGGTGATATTGCAGGGGCATAGGGAGCAAAGAGCACGCATGACAATTGCGTGCTCTTTGCCTGCTCAGTCCATCAGCCAGGTAGGGGCCTGTAGAAAGAGGCTGTATGCAGCACAAAACAGCAACAGGGCCGACATAGCTATTGAGTAGAAGGCTATGGTTTCACGCCTGGAGAAGGCGGAGGGACGTAGGAGCAGTAAAATTAGCAGGGTAACGGCAAGCACTGGAAGGACACACGCGACGAGTGTATGAAGGTACAAGGCAAGGTTCGTCAGCGTGTAACGAAAGTCGAGACTAAACCAGTCGTATGGCGCCAGCCCCTTCGGGTCGTAAATGCCGGCGGCCACGTCCACATACCTGAAGAACAGCCCGTGTCGTACAAAGGGCGCAACCACCAGCAAGGTATAGGGCGCTATCACGAGGGTAAGAAGCGCGGCTAGCAGCCATGAAACGCCCCTGGCAACCAGAGATGTGAACCCCCTCGTTCGCGCAACTTCCATATTGTTCAGAACGGGCAACGCGAAAGCAGGTTGCAAGCCTGGATGCCCCTTCCAACAGCCGCTTGGATGTGGAAAACTTTGCCGATTGAGGGATTGACTCCCCAGCGCAACGCCCCTATACTGACGCTACTTCTGGTACGTCGGTTCGCCCGGCGGACTGGGAGAAACAGAAACCCGGATGGTCCTCACGGATTGTCTGGGTTTTCTGTTTAAGCAGCTTTCTAGAACTCATCTCAAGAATGACAGTAAAATGACAGAATGCGATATGAGCACATGGCCTCACCCTGTCATTTCGAACGCAGTGAGAAATCTCGTCCTTCAGCACCCAAATAGTACCTTTCCTTCGGCCACAGGGTACAGCAAGAAAGGGGAGCCATCGCGGCGAAGGACGAGATTTCTCACTGCGTTCGAAATGACAGGGTGAGGCCATTGCGGGGATGTTCAACAGTGTTGTTTTTGAGATAGCTTCTAGTGAATACTTCGTAACTGTAATACTCCTGGCGCGCCCGCGACATCAAGGTGGTAAGGGGTGTGGGATACAAGCTCGGGAAATAGCGTGGCCGGTGGTATACCCATCTGGCAAATTGTCTGGTGGAGGGATGTTGATGTACGACGCGATAGTGGTGGGGGCGCGGTGCGCAGGCTCGCCCACGGCCATGCTGCTGGCTCGGAAAGGCTACAATGTGCTGCTAGTGGATAGGGCTACCTTCCCCAGCGACACCATGAGGAACCATTTCATCCGGCATCGCGGCGTGGCGCAACTGGAAAAGTGGGGGCTGCTCGACAGGGTGATCGCCTCTGGTTGCCCGCCGGTGCGCCAGGAGATAAGCGACCTTGGAGACTTCCCTCTAGCTGTCAATGCCGCCGATACTTCGCCTGTAGAGGGTGTAGACGCGGAGTACGCTCCCAGGCGCTACGTGCTCGACAAGATCCTTGTGGACGCAGCCGCCGAAGCAGGCGTAGAGGTACGCGAAGGCTTCTCCGTATCGGACGTGTTGCTTGAGGATGGAAGGGTCACGGGCGTGAGGGGCAAGTCGAAGGGCGGTGCGCCTGTGGAGGAGAAGGCGCGTATCGTAATCGGCGCGGATGGGTTGCATTCTATCGTCGCCAGGGCTGTTGGCGCTCCCACGTACAACGAGAAGCCCGTGCTTACCTGCGGCTATTACAGCTACTGGAGTGGCCTGCCCGTTAGCGGCCTGGAAGTCTGGTATAGGAGCGATCCGGCGTTTGTAATCATCGTCTTTCCGACCAACTCCGGACTCACCTGTGCCGCCGTACAGGTGCCTGTAAGCCGGTTCTCGGAGTTCCGGCTGGATGTCGAGCGGCACTTCATGGACGTGATAGACCTCGCGCCGGACTTTTCCAGGCGGTTGCGGGCGGGGCGACGGGAAGAGCGTTTCTACGGGACGGGCGATTTGCCCAACTTCTTCCGCAAGCCATACGGCCCCGGCTGGGCGCTGGTGGGTGACGCGGGCTACCACAAAGACCCGATTTCGGCCCGGGGAGTCTCCGACGCCTTCCGCGACGCAGAGCTACTGACCGACGCCATTGACGAAGGTTTCTCCGGACGCCTCGCGCTCAATGATGCCCTTGCCGAGTACGAGCGGCAGCGCAACGAAGCCGCCACGCCGGAGTACACGGAAACGTGCTATTCCGCTTCTTTCCGGTCGATACCCACTCACGTCTACGAGCGTCGATCCGCGAAGCGCGCCAGTATAGTTGACATAAAATCATGAGGGCGGTAAGGCTGGGTATCAATACTACTCAGGCTTGGCTGTTCCTCGCCAATTCAATATGACTACAAAGCCAGTTCAACCAGCATAGTCCCGGCCCTTACTGCACCTATTGGATGAAGGTAGACGGATACGCACTGCTGGGGTAGGCAGTGGCGGCATTAGCGCCAGCTCGATGCCAGGAATAGGGGCGGCGTTTATGGTGATGCCGTCTGCCGCTAGGGTGGTGACCGCCAGCCGGTAAATAGTGTCTTTGCATAACACCTTTCCTACAAGCGGCAGTATGTGGATAACTCGCTCATCATCCCATTGACTCCCCTTCGTAGGACTGATATACTCATTTCACTTCGAGGTTATCAGTTCGCTGGTAACAGCGGAGGAACAGAGACTCAGATGGTCCTCACGGATTGTCTGGGTTTTCTGTTTAACCCCCCTGCTTGTCGATTGCTCACTGACTTCCCTTTCCTTCCTCTTACTGGGGCTATTTGCGATGCCCTACCCACTTGCCTGGGCGGCCCTGGCCCTGTCTGGCACGTCTTATGCTACCCTTTATTGGTGCAGGATGCGGAAATCCGCAACTGCAACACCGGAAGGCCTTGTCGCGGAGGACCCTCCCGGACGACCAACACAACCAACACTACTGGGCAATGAGGCCCGAAGGAGTGAGCAAAAATGAGCAATCGCGATGACGATATGGGTGACATGCGCATGGGCGCAAGCGGATCTTCTAGCATGGGTGGCGCCGGCAACATGGGCGGCGACACAGGTTCAAGCGATATGAGTGGAGGCTCCATGGGCGGCTCGACCGGTGGCGGTATGAGCGGCGGTGGAGGCTCTATGGGCGGCGGCATGTCGGGCGGCGGTGGGAGCACCGGTGGCGGCATGGGCGGCGGCTCGATGGACGACATGGGAGGCTCCGGTAGCATGGGCGGCGGCATGTCCGGCGGCATGGGTTCCGGGGAGAGCACCGGCGGTATGTCGGGTGGCATGGGTGACGACATGGGCGGCATGGGCGGCTCCATGGGCGGAGGCTCTATGGG
>JALZHG010000617.1 GCA_030914045.1 Chloroflexota bacterium
GGTTTGAGGGTATGGAGCCAACTCTTGTGGTGGAGGGTGCTACCGACCGCGAAGTATTCGAGGCTTACGTCGAAGAAGTGCTCGCCCCGAGCCTGCGCTCGGGACAGATCGTGGTCATGAACAGCCTCACCGCCCACAAGGGAGATTGCGTCCGAGAGCTCATCGAAGAGCGGAGCTGCGCGCTACTGTACTTCAGCAAGATAAAAGGCATCCTGCGCAAAGCGGAGGCCAGAAGTCGGGAGGCACTGATCGAAGCGATGGGCAGAGCGCTCGAGGCGACCACTCCTCAGGACGCAGAAGGCTTCTTCAGACACTGCGGATACCGGTCGCCGGGGCAACTATTGTGACCGCTGCAGTCGCTGCAGTATTAATATAGAAGAGATACAAGAGGGCGGTGAATCGGGGATGCGTCAAACGCGCGTGGAAGGTCGGGTGAGAGCTCAACTTCATTCATCTTCGGGCAGGAGCTCGAAGCTCATCAAGGACCGCGAGCGCATCGAGGCAGCCGTGGAGGTGCCGGGAGTGGGTAAGTTGGTCCTCTGCGTGGATGGAGGAGGCGGGTACTCACTGCGGGGTTACCCCGAGGGCAACGAAGGTTCGAACCGGAACCTGCTCGCGGTTGGCGTTATGCGCTCCGACGGAATCACGGCCGTCCTCCGCCCCGAAGAGGCGTCCGCTAACGAGCACGACTGAAAAACAAGCCGCCCCGCGCGAACCGATCGGGCCGAGTTCTACCGGTAGTTTGTTGGAGCGGGATATGAGGGCGAAAATGACTCCGAATGTGCTTGCTCGATCCCCAAAAATACACTCAAATCGAACCATAAATCGGGTTCTCCCGGGACGCAACCGAGCCCTTCACTTACATCAAAACAAACTACCGCTACAGCGGCTTGCTTGAGTGTTGATCCGTATGCGAGACTCCGGGCATGAAACCCTACTTAACCCAAGTTGCCCCCTATGCCGGTAAACAATATCCTCCCGATCCGAAGGCCGCCTAAAACCTTCTCTCTGGATCGGGAGGACATGCTGGACAATATCGTAATCACCACCTATTACCTGTGCGACGAGTTCTTGAAGGCAGTAGGCCACCGCGACGACCCACAAGTCCGTCTGTCCACCGCCGAGGTGATGACCATAGCTCTTGTGGCCTGCGCCTTCTTCTCCGGCAACATCGAGGCGAGCCGCTCGTTTTTGGATGAGTACGGTTACATCAAGAAGGCGATCTCCAAGAGTCGCTTCAACCGACGGTTGCACGCCATAGAGCCCTGCCTCTGGCGAACGCTCTTCGATGTGTTGGCCGACGTTTTCAAGCACGAGCACCCCGAACAAACTACTTACGTGGTGGACTCCTTGCCGGTCGCCGTGTGTGACAACATCAGAATCCGCCGCTGCAAACTCTATCCTCCGGAAGAACACGGTGAAGCCTTCCGTGGCTACATTGTCAGCAAACGCCGCTACTTCTACGGATTGCGGGTGCACCTGGTGATAAGCGGCAGGGGCGAGCCGGTGGAGTTCTCCCTGGCGGCTGCTTCGGAAGCCGATGTGTGAAGTTGCTCAAGGAGTTGGGGTTAGATCTGCCCGAAGGCTCGATCATTCACGCCGACAAGGGCTATTCACCGACTACCACTACGAGGACTTGCTAAAAGAGGTCGGCTTGCACCTCAAGGCCCAGCGCAAGAAGAGATCCAAGCGGCCGATGGCCCCATGGGAGGAGTTTTTAAGCAAGCCCACTCGCCAGTACATCGAGACGGTTTTCAGTAACTTGAGCGCGTTGTTTGCCAGGAAGATCCATGCGGTGACGCCCAGGGGCTTCGAGCTAAAGATCGTCTGCTTCCTGTTGGCCTTCTCCATTCAATGTCTGTAGGGGGCAACTCGGGTTACTTACGTAAGCCGGGCGTTTAAGCGGTGGGTTGCCACTCAACAAAGGCCCTAGGCTTCTCTGAGCGCGACGAGGAAGAGAGGGCGGCTTTCTGGAGGCGCGCCGGGGGCTGGATTCATCCCTTTTGCGTGGGTAGACGAGTGCGGAACACACACCTCCATGACACGTCTTGGTACGCCAGGACGCCCAAAGGCGAGAGGGCATACGGCAAGGTGCCTAGGAACCGGGCCTCGAACACGACGCTAATAGCCAGCATGACCCTCGAAGGGGCGATGGGATAAGCGGCGATGGCCTTTGAGGCCTCGAACACGAAGGC
>JALZHG010000618.1 GCA_030914045.1 Chloroflexota bacterium
GAACGGCACCGCGGCGAGCACCTCAAGGTTCGGGCCGTCCCTCGCCGGAACCGGCGGGGTGTTGAGGACGAGCACCACCGCGAGCACGACGAGCGCCAGGCAAAGCGCCCACAGTAACCATGCGAGCCAGGCAGCGATTAGGCGGCTCATCCCACCGACTCCTCGACCCTGTTCCCTTGTTCTTGCTGTCACAACACCACTCTATAGGACTACCGTCTCCTAAGCGTTACGAAAGCCGTTACGAAGTCGCGCGGGCAGCGAACTTCGGAGAATCCACCTTCCGAAACTGTTTGGAAAATCGCTAGAGGGGTCTTTGAGAGTCTGTTTCGGAGGCACTGAAGGCAGCGAAATGGCACGTCTGGCTCCATTTTGACCCCTTATGGGAGTCTACAGTGGGGTTTATCCGGAATTTCCAAACAGTTTCGGAAGTATGGAATTCTCGGAAAGTCGGGCTGGTTAACCCCGTCGAACAAGCCAGTAACCCACGACGATTAGCAAGAGTGGAAGGGCAAGAAGAGGAAGTTAGAGGTACAAGAAGGCCAAAGGGCTAGGAAAAGCCCCACCCGCACCAAGACGCTCCCAGCCAAGAGGCGGTTGCCCGAAAGCTCCGCCCCCTCGCGTGCGCGCACTAACCTCGTAGCCGTACCCTAGTCGTTGGCCAGGTTTCCCGCCTCGCAGTTAACTGCCACGTCCGCAAAGTCCGCGCCCAGCTCGCCGTTGCAGGTGTCGAAACCCCTGCCGCCATCGAGGTTGTCGTTCCCGTCGGTATCCACGGTGTTCAGGCGGTCGTTGTCCGGGCCTCCATACAGCTTGTCGGCGTCGTTTTCGAACGTGGCGGCGTTGAGCCTGTCGTTACCCTGGAGGCCGTATATCGCGTCGGGCACGCCGTCGCCGTTCCGCTCGTAGAGGATGTCGGCCAAGTTGGTGCCTCTACACGGCTTGCTCGTGCAGTGCTTGTTGACGGCGTAGACGGCGGTGACTGCCACGAGAACCAACACGGCCACCGTAGCCGCCAACATAGCCACTTTTCTCACTTCGGTTCCCCCTTTTCCCTAGCAACCATGTACGTATTGTAGCAGGCTACCATACTACTAAAAATGTTGGTGGCGCGCAATGCACGCCATTCACGTATCCATAGGCTCTTCTTCTCGCCCTTATTCACAAAGTGCGTGGAAGGGGCGTTCTCGGAAGTCCGCATCCAGCATCCTGCATAGATCGGCCCTCAGAGCCGCGAGGATGGCCGCTGACGGGCACGGCCGGGTAAGGGTAAGCTGCGCGCGATGGTGGGGAGCGAGCAGAGAGGGGGGCGATACGTGGAGCTCGACAGGGACAGGATTGCAGACATAGCCCAGCGTCACGGGGTGGACGAGCGCGAAGCCCTAATCCTTTACCACCTCGGTCATGCCTTCGAACTGTACTTCGAGATCGCGAAAGAAGAAGAACACGGCTACGACGTGAACCTACAGGATTGGGTCGATCATCACACAGGTCTGGTAAATCTCCTGATGCGCCGGGTTGTTAGAAGGGATCACCCCGGAGGTTGGCGCCCCGCGGGCGAGATCATAGCTCTGAGAGAGGCAGAGCGGCAAAGCGAAGCCGACCAACCTTAGATGCAAGATCGAGGCTTCTACACCGTCGAGCAGGCGGCCGTACCGCGCTCAGGCGCGCTGACGCTCCTCCCGCTGCCGGACCAGCTCCTCGACCGCGCTCGGCAGCGTCGTCTCGAAGTCGATCAGCTTCGCCCACGTCGGGCTCACCACGATCCGGACCATGCCGTCGTGGTAGAGCGAACGCACCTCCGCCTCCCACTCGACCCGTTGCTCGGGCGTCATCTCGTAGGTGCCGCTCGCCTCGAAGTACTCGTCCGGGATGCCATCGACGAAGTCCAGCTCGGCCCGACCGCGGATGAGCAAGATCTTGGGCGGGTGCACCTCGGTGTCGATCGTCAGGGCGACCATCGGGTTCTCGCTCAAGGCCCGAAGCTTCGGGGCGTTCTTCGGAGTGCACATGACGATCTCCGCGCCGTTCCAGACGAACCCGATCGGGACATTGCGGGGTGTGCCGTCCTTGGCGACGTAGGCCAAGCGGGTCAGGTCGCGGGCCAACAGTTCCTGGCTGAGCGGTCGGTTCAGAACCTCGGTGATCTCGTTCGGTCGCACGGTCTTCCCCCCAGTCATTGCGATCCTGCGGCACGA
>JALZHG010000619.1 GCA_030914045.1 Chloroflexota bacterium
CGGTGGTAAGTAGCCTCGCTTATGCCCAGCTCCCTGGCCACCTCCGCCACGGTGGAGCTGGAAGCGAGCTTCTCTTCCGCCTGCCGGAGCTTTCGGACGATCTGCTCCGGTGAGTATCCTTTGGCCAACTTCGAGAGTCCTCCTTCCGTACATCGTGGTCGTTTGGACTCTCATCGTAACTGGACCAGATTCCGGGGGTCGGGTCACGTCAGGCCGACAGGATTCGTCGCGCTCGTGGCGTACTTCCTTGAGCCGCACACGTTCCTGCTTCGAACTTCTCATGGCTTACAAGGGGGTGCTTAAACGCTTCCTGCACCAACCAGCGCAAGCCATAGCGCCGTCCAGGATACGAGGAGCGCCCCCCACAGCGCCCAGCGCTCCTCGGGGAAGGCCCTCTCGGAGATGGCCGCAGGGATGCAGCCAGCGTAAAAGAGCCAGATCAAGGGCATCGTAACCCCCGACGTCCCGACCGTGGCAAAGGGGAACGCGGAGGCGGTTCTTGCTACCCACTCCAGCACTGCGACCAGAAAGCCGTTGGAGGCGTTCAGCGGGTAGGCTAGCGCGGGCGCGACGTTACCAACCAGGGAGCCCAGCATCCCGAGGGTCAGGATCGGACCGGAGATAGGCACCGCTATCAGGTTGGTAAGCGCCCCGATTATCGAGACCTCATCGAAGCTCGCCGCGATTATGGGGGCGGTCGCGAGCTGGGCCGCAAGAGATGCAGCTAGCAAGTTCGAGAGCGTCTGCGGTGGCTTCTGTAAGGGTCTGAGTAGGGTACGTTCGATGAGGATCTTCAAAGGTTTCCTGAGTAACAGGATGCCGAATACTGCGGCTACCGAGAGCTGGAAACCGGTGCTGTAGACGAGGAGCGGGTTGTATACGAGGACAGTTGCGAGCATCGTCGTCATGAAGTGAACAGGCGAGATCTGACGGCCCAATAGCCTTGCAACGAGGACGAGTGTCGCGACGACGCCGGCCCGGATCGCAGAAGGCGGCGCGCCTGCAACGAGGGTGTAGAGCCAGATGAGAATTAGCGTCAGCGGGATTCTGTAGATGGGCCCGATGGCGATGGTGCGCAACGCGAAGTAGATAACGGCAGCGAGTATCGCTACGTGCTGGCCGGAGATGGCCAGGACATGTGTGACGCCGCTCCTCTGGAAGGCGAGCTCGAGATCCTCCGGTATTAGGGAGCGGTCTCCGAGAACCATTCCCCGCACTACGGCTGCCTCTTGGGGCCTGAGGCCGTAGGCTAGTGCTGTCTCCGTACGGCGGTGCACCTGCCCGATCCAGCCGGTGTTCTCGTCCACCGGCCAGACGCCAGTTGCTTCGATCACCCCGGAGATCCTCTTCGTCGAGAGGTACGAATCTCGAAATACTAAATCGCCCGAGTTGGTCTTCAATGCCCTGTTGGCAGATGACGGTGCCCAAAAGGTGCGCTTCGGGCGAGTCGCCGTTAGGGATTAGCACTATCCACGGGATTGCATGCTTATTCAGCCCCCCGATATCTTGTGATCGCCAGTGCAGTGTCTAGAGCGCGAAAGCTGACTGCCCGCAGTGACCAGCGGTAGGTTCATGCAGGATCGTGGATATGGACTTCCGGGAATTCCCCAGCGTGTTGAAAAACTCCTTCGCGCTCTCTTCAGCCCCTGTTCTCAGGGGCTGAAAACGCCGTTTTCGTAGTGTTTTGGCCTTGTTTTGGGGCCTCTTTTGGACACCGATCGGGCCGACAACGACTTTTTCAACAGCTTGGATCGCCCTACAGATGGGATGAGAAGGCTGAAGTAACAAAGTGTGCTGTATAAGCCTTGCGATACTGCACGCAGTGTAGACGGACCCAGATGGGTCCGAGAAAGGAGGACCCTTTGGCCATGTCTCGTCCCCCCGTCATCGCCGGAGTCGACATAGGCGACAGGAACAGCCACCTGTGCCTGATCGACACCGGAAACGGCGAAGTGATCGAAGAGAGCAAGATCCGCACAAGCTCCTCGGCGTTCGAACGGTACTTCTCGAAAGCTGAGCGGATGCGGGTAGCCATCGAGGCCGGCACCCACTCCCCATGGATCAGCCGACTGCTTGAGCGTCTGGGCCACGAGGTGCTGGTGGCCAACCCAAGGAAGCTGAGGCTCATCTACGGTGAGGGGCGCAAGACGGACGGTCTCGACGCCGAGAACCTCGCCCGCCTGGCGCGGCTG
>JALZHG010000620.1 GCA_030914045.1 Chloroflexota bacterium
GTAGCGCCTAGTTCGGCCCGGTACCGGATCGGCTCTACCTTCCACGCCTCGGTGTGCCAGTCGCCCGGTCCGAAGCTAGCAAGAAGCGGGCGTTCGAGCTCGGGCGATGTACCCGCCATCACGAGGGGAAGGGTCGGGAGCCGACGGTCGTAGGGGAAGACCTCCACCAGCATCTTGAGGTCCGGGATAAAGGTGAACGGCTCGAAGGCCAAAGAACCGTCGGGGTCGGATAGGGCAGACAGACCGTATCGGTGAAGATCTTCTCGCAACCGGCCTTCTCAAGAGCATCTCGTTGCGAATGGAGGGTTTGGTCATGGGTGGAGATTCTAGCGTAGCCGATGAGCATAGTGATTTAGAAGATCGCCAGCTGGGCGGACTTCTTCTGTTCCTTTCTCTTGTAGTGGAGTCCCAAACCGCCTTACGATATTTTGCCCGGGGACGAGTTTGAAATTTTGATTTTGCCTACTGTCATTTGTTCCATCTTGTGCTACGAAAAGCCCTTGTGGAAAAAGTGATCCCAATGGAGTACTTACGACATCGATGCCATCAGTGCCGGTTACGCTATCTATTGGACATCACCAGGGCTGCGGGAACGCCCTTGCCTGTTGCGTCTCCCACGACCACTGCTCGTATCCGCTGAGCACTTGGATCCTCCTTCGACCTGGTCTATGGCTACCAGCCCTCCGGTATCCGCTTCCCCTGCCTGCGAAGGTCTCGGACGAACGAGGTACGGATCCTCGACGCGTGTTTGAGCGCCTCCGAGGATGGGCGTGGGACGGCGCGGGGGTAGCCGAGTTCGTCGAGAAGATCACCGACCGCTGCTTCAAAGCGCTCGACATCTTCGGCAGGCATCTGTGACCTCCAGTCCCTGAGACCTGCGGTGACCGGTTGCCAAGCACTCTTCGCATCGAGGCCTGGCTCCGTCCGCTCCCGGCCTTCATGGAAGCGGAGCATCTCATCGTCGTATGGTAGACCGAGAAAGGTGCACAGCGCAGCACATTCGTCTGCCGGGTGGGCAACCAGGGATTCATAGCGTATCTCATAGTACAGGCCTGGTTCTAGCGAACTCCCGTCTTCTCGCCCGAGCCTCACATTCCACTCCCACCAGAGCGCCGTGGTCGACAAGGGGTCCTCGGTCCACATGGTGAAACGACCGACCTTACGGTTAGCCTTTCTCCAACTCAAGATGGACATACACACGTCTCGGCCGTCGCGGATTAGGTGAGCGAACTTGGCTTCAGGCCAGAGGGCGTGCAGGGTGGGGATGTGGCGCACCCAGCCCGCGCCCTTGCCTCCCGCCAGGCGCTTGCCTCTGGTTCCTCCGTAGAGGTCAAAGACACCGCTAACGAAGCTCGAATACGAGACGTGTCCGCTTGGTGTAATCAGCCTCTCAAGGTCCCCTGGGTCGATCCACAGGGGAGGGAACCTGCGGTGCTCGATCAACCTAGGGATCATCTCCGGCGTTACCAGTCCTTCGGATGTGAGGCCAGTTTTCATCTCAAAATAGCTGGGGACCCAATTCGTCTCTGAGGTGATCGCTATAACCGGGTGCGCGTCGACCAATCGCTCCAGCAGCGTGGTGCCGGATCTCGAGCATCCCACGATAAAGACGTAGGGGTTATGGCCTAGGTCTTCGCTTGTCTCCCCTGGGGTTTCTCTCGAAGTACTCGAATTTTGCTTCATCATGTATACTGCACGCTTTCCTGGAGACCTCACCTCAAGATCCGTCCCTGATCTCCCGTTGGGGAGCATTTCGACCAGGATTTCTCATATCAAACTTGCCCCACATATGACCGAAACACTACCACCACTTCCCTACTGAGTCAACGAAACACCATCCTTGTTAACGCCCTTCCTGAGCCATTCGAAGGCCAACTACTACTTATTCTGCGCCCAAAACGGCTCTAGCATCACTAACAGCAGTCAACACAATGGCACCTCCTGGAAACGCGCAGCCGAGGGGCAGTCTTTTGGCCTCATGCTACAACTGGATTTGCCCGTCGGACATAGGCACAACGTAAGCGCTCGATGCGCTCTAGAACGGTAGCGAACACCTCCTTGCTCACCGCAACCTCAGCTAGCTGGAATACCAGCTGCCGGGCGTGATGTACCAGCTTGGCACCAGTCTTGATGAGCTTCAGTTGAAGGCTGCGCAGTGACCACTCCTTCACCACTTTTGGCAGGGCCAGCC
>JALZHG010000621.1 GCA_030914045.1 Chloroflexota bacterium
GGACGCTTCACCGATGGCTGTTTCGCCCGGGGCATGCCTGAACAGATCTCGGTAGGCTTCGATGCTGGTAATGGACTTGCCGTCCGGGTTCTCCTGTCCCTTAGAGCAGAAGAAATTGGGTTCCTTTATTGGGCTCATGTAGATCTGAGGGTGCTGCTCGAAGTAGTAATACAGCGCGGTTGTTCCAGACTTCATCGCGCCTATGACAAGGAAATTCGGTAGCGTCATGGGTTACCCTCCCGTGCCGCAGCAGTCAACACAGACTACGAGCTTGCGAATCACCATCGCGAGGTACATATTAGTATGCGGCGAGGTGTGAGGAGAAGCCATCGTAACCATCAGCGTACGTCGGGGACCTTGGCAAAGCGTTCGTTGAGCGCATAAGCCAGTTGTTCCATCAACTTCTCCCGGTGAAAATCCGACTGTACCCGGGACCTTCCCCTGGACCCAAGCGCCTGCATCCACCCAGGGTCCCTAAGCAACTCCGCGATCGCGGTGCTGATGGCCTTGGGGTCTCCTGGCGTGACCGTCACCGAACAATCTATCTCTCGCAAGAGTTCAGCGGCGGCTCCCATACCCGCATAGATTATTGGCTTACCAGTTGCCATGTACTCGAACAGCTTGACGGGAATCATCGTGGCGTCGATCGTCGGGCTGCTCCTGACGTGGGCGATCAATATGTCGCTCTGTCGGTAAAGCTCCAGCAACCTCTCCCTGTTCAGGTATCCTCTGAACCGAACGTTACCTAACCCTAGTTCTCCGGCCATCTTCCTGAGCAGAGGAAGCTCAGGCCCTTCACCGGCTAGCACAAAGTCTGTATCAGGCAGCATGCGGGCGGCCTCCAATAGAACGCCTAGATTCTGGTTGTAGCCGATCACCCCGGCATAAGCTACCACGGGCCGCCGATTCTCCACCTTACCGGCCATTCCCTGCACGATGGCACCCAGCAGATCGGAAGATATTCCGTTTGGAACCGTGATCGTTTTGGCTGGGGTGACCCCGCTCTCCACGACCACCGTGGTTATCCCGCGGGAAGCACCAATCACCAGATCCGCCCGGCGTAAGGCGTAGATAATATACTTCTCGAGCATTCGCGTCGCGAAGGTCATCACGGGGGAAGATCCAGCCACGTCTCTTGCATATCCCCACGTAATGTCGCGAACGTCCCACACGAACGCAGCGTTCCTGATCCTCGCCACCGCTAGACCCACAGGCCCCAGAAACATGCTCGGGGAGGAGGTCACCACGATATCGGCGGACTCAGGCAGCGCCCGAAGCGCCAGGCGGAGAGTCATTAGCTGCTCGCGCATGGTCCGTAAGAGCAGCGAACCCTTGTGGGGATAGAAACCAAACGTTCGCTTGACCGCGTAAGGGTATGCGGCATCGTGAGCCTGCAGGGAGAGTCCCTCATATTCCCGAGGGGAAGGATAGCTCGGCTGCAGAGCGACTACCATAACCTCATAGTGCTTACTTAACACGTCGACCATCGACCCGATGCGCTTGGCGCCCGCACCGGTCTCCGGCGGAAAGAACTGGGTAAGTAACAGGAGCCGTTGCCTCACTGGCTGCGTATCCCCTCCCGCCTATGCGTCCTGCACATCTCAAAGCGTCTAGCCAGCTCCGCGGCCACCCGCTCTACCGCGAACCGGTCTTCCACCTGCCTGCGTCCCGACTCTATCAGGCGCTCTCTAAGGTCGGGGTTCGTGACCAATCTTTCTATAGCTTCAGCCAAGGCTGCGGGGTCTCTGGGCGGCACCAGCAAGGCGTCTTCCACCCCTTCGAACAGCTCGGGGATTCCCCCGGTCTGCGTGGAGACCACCGGGACTCGACAGCTCATGGCCTCGATAATTGCAACCGGTATGCCCTCTTTTTCGCCTGAGTCGGTTACGATGCTCGGCAAGACGAGAATGTCCCAGCTTCCTAATTTCATACGGTCAAGCAATTTCTCGTGCGGCACCAGCCCGAGAAAAGACACCCTGTCTCGCAACTCCAACTTTTCAACCTCGCCCAAAAGCTCCTGGCGCAAAGGACCGTCGCCTGCGATATCCACCTCAAGGTCAAGGCCCCGATCCTTCAGGTTCCGCACTGCTTTCAAGAGGTAGGCGTGCCCCTTTACCTCCAACAAGTTAGCGGGAACCACCACGCGCGGTGTCCGCTCTTGATCCTGGCGACGCTCTACGTCCTCCGCGG
>JALZHG010000622.1 GCA_030914045.1 Chloroflexota bacterium
GCCTTCGTCGACGGCGAGCCCGTGGGCAATCTCACCCGGGACAACATCGTCGACAACATCACGCTGTACTGGCTGACCGGCACCGGCGCCTCGGCCGCCCGGTGGTACTGGGAGACCGGACGGGCTCAGGCGGCCGGCCAGGCGCCTCCGGCGGTCTCCGTTCCGGTCGGCTTCACGCCGTTCCCCGGCGAGATCTTCGCTGCTCCGCGCAGTTGGGTCGAGGTGGTCTACCCCGACCTCAGCTACTTCAACGAGGTCGACAAGGGCGGCCACTTCGCCGCATGGGAAGAGCCCGAACTGTTCGCGACGGAGGTCCGAGAGGCGTTCAGATCACTGCGCTAGCAGGAGAGAGAGGTCTTATTCACCGAAGTGCCTAGAACCCTACAGTGCCATTTATGTGCAACCCGCGGTACTCTCTGACCATCGCCGGGAAAGGAGAGAGATGTGTCCGCGGAACACACAGGGACCCAACAGGCAAACTCGAAGGCCATCGAGCGGTGGTCGACGCATCTCGAAGAGCTGCATGCACGCATCGCCCACCGTTTCTTGAGGCCCGAGGTCAGAAAACGAGCGTATCGTTATCTCCGGGGGCTACTAGCCGACGTCAGGCGCAAGAACTCTTGGCAGATGGCCGAAGCCATCGGCGAGGCGAGGCCAAGAGGGGTCCAACACTTCCTCAACGATGCCCGCTGGGACCCAGACACTGTGCGCGACGACCTCCGAGAGTACGTGGTAGAGCACCTAGGCGATGAGAACAGCGGCGTCTTGATCGTCGATGAGACGGGTTTCTTGAAGAAGGGAAAGAAGTCCGTGGGGGTTGCTCCTCAGTACACAGGCACCGCAGGCAAAAGGGGAAACTGCCAGGTAGGGGTGTTCCTATGCTACACCTCCGAGAAAGGAGCGGCCTTCATCGACCGGGCGCTGTATTTGCCCGAGCAATGGGCAGATGAGCAGGCTCGGCGGAAGAAGGCCGGTGTTCCAGAGGAGGTCAGGTTTGCGACCAAGGGGGAGTTGGCCAAAGGGATGCTCAAGCGAGCATTCGAGGCTAGGGTGCCTGCTCGTTGGGTAGTGGCAGACACGGTCTACGGCACAGCCCGGGGCTTACGAGGATGGTTAGAAAAGCGGGGAAGCTACTACGTGCTGGCGGTCCCAGCAACCCAGGGCGTCTACCACGAAGGGCACCAGCGACAGGTGCGAACGGTGGCGAAGCACTTGCCTGAGGAGGCGTGGTCTCGAGCCTCGGCCGGGAGGGGTAGCAAGGGAGAAAGGCTTTACGAGTGGGCCTGCTTAGCGCTGCCCGATCCGGATAGGACACAAGAAGCGGGTCGCTGGTTGCTGATGCGGCGCACCATAGAAGATCCCATTGAGCTCGCTTACTACCTGGCCTATGGGCCCAAGGAGACGCCGGTCGAGGAGTTGATCCAGATCGCGGGCAGACGCTGGTCCATAGAAGATAGTTTCGAGGCGGCTAAGGGGGAGGTCGGTCTCGATGAGTACGAAGTGAGGAAATGGGAGGGCTGGCACAGGCACATAACGCTTTGCCTCTTAGCGTACGCCTACCTGGTGGTATTGCGTTCGGTAGCAGAGTACGAGGAAGGTGTCGCTAGTAAAGGGGGGATCTCTACCCAGAGAATCACTACCCCGAGCTGATCCCACCGACAGTGCCGGAAGTGCGTCGGGTGATCCTGGCGATAGCTGCTCCCGAAGAGGAGCGAGCCTTTAGGCTGGGATGGTCGTTGTGGCGCAGAGCTCATCAGGCGATCGCCAGGCGCTGCCATATGGCGAGGTGCACCGTGCGGGAAGTAGCCTCCGAGAAGAAGAAGGTCGAACCCTCATCCGTTCCCGTTAGCACCACCACGATCATCCTTGATGGAGGGAGGGCGAAGCTTGCCGAGGAGCAATGGGCGCGCCTTAAGCCGCTTCTACCCGAGAACGGACACCGCGGTGGACAATGGCGTGAGCACCGCACGGTAGTGGAGGCGATCCTGTGGGTTTTGGTCAATGGCGCTTCTTGGCGTGAGTTACCAGAGGAATTTGGACCCTGGCAGACGGCCTACCAGCGCTACGCCAGATGGCAGCACGAAGGCCTCTGGCAGCGCATAGTGGAGATGCTCGGATGCTAGCCAACGACGTCATGGTCTCAATGACTGGTCAAATGGCACTGTAGGGTTCTGAGCAACTCGATGAATA
>JALZHG010000623.1 GCA_030914045.1 Chloroflexota bacterium
TTGTCGACTGCATAGAAATATGGTGTTTTGCAGGTATTTTGTCTCTGCGGAGGATGTCGCGGTCGATGCGGGCGATGTTTTAGCCACATAACTGGTTAGAGCGTTCGAGGGCCTCAGGGATCGCAAACTTATCTACTCCCGTACCGATCGCGATGGACGATCTGCGCCCTGGATCGGCGCGAGAACCTCCTCGGTCCTTCGGCGCAGTAGCCTATGGGGATGATCCCGATAGGCCTAACGTCGGGCGGCAAGTCTAAGACTTCCTGCACTTCCTCATCGTAGAAAGACCCCACGAAACAAGCGCCTAACCCCTCGTCTACCACTGCCAGCAGGATGAGCATCGCTACAAAGGCCCCATCGATGATGCTGAAGAAATGTACGCCCCGCTCCCCGTATCGCCGCGCCGAGCGCCTCACGTCCGAGACGACGACGATGACCAGCGGTGCCTGGGCGACGAAGATCTGGTCGAGTGCGGCCCGCGCCAAGTCCTCCTTCACTCGCTGATCGCGCACCACGATGAACTCCTGCGGCTCTGTGTGCCCAGCCGAGGGGTAGCGGGAAGCCACATCTAGGATCCGATCAACCTTCTCCTGGGGCACGTCTTCATCCAAGTATTCTCGGCACATCCGCCGTCTCTTGACCACTGTCTCGAAATCCATTGACCATCACCTCTTATCGAAAGCCCTCAAGAGAGTAGCTTCGCAAAGAGTTCGGCCACGAGCCAGGCATAAACAAGATCATCCGATGTTCCACCTCCGAATCCTCTCGTTCGTCTGCGACCCTCGAAAAAGACTCGATCGGGACGGGTAGGCAGGAGTTACGGCCCCCGGTCGATTCCAAGAGGTCCGGCTGCCCTGACCTCGGAGTGTGTACAAGCCGATTTGAGCCGTTGTCCTATGTATCAGGTCCTCAGGGTCGTCAAGGACCAGCTCCTCGGCTACAACGATGTTTAAGGCGGCTTTGAGGTAGCCCTAGGTTGAGAGGGCCAGGAGTGTACGGAGAAGACCCGGACACCGTCCTTTGTGGAGCCCCATGAAATACCGACCGCATCTCCCGAACTGACCGCGAGAGCGAGAGGATGCCATCAACTTGATGCAGCAAACGCTGTGAACGATAAGGTTGCATGAAGTCGTCGCCGCGGTGTGCGGTACAATCACGTCGGACCGACGATGCTACCATTATTCGCATACCTAGCGACCGATCAAGTGGCGCTTTGCCGATGATGGTGATACCGCCGGCGATCGGGGTGATTCTGATCCTTATTGGGATCGCGCTCTTCATAGTAGACCTGAGCGTGACCAACCACGGTCTGCCCACCGCGGGGGGCATTCTGGCGCTCGTCGTCGGAGGCTTGGCGCTCCTTGGGGCGGGCGTCCCGTACTCGGGGGTACTGCTCGGTGCTCTCGTAGTGGTCGCCATGCTCATGGGGGGTGTGCTCTTCGGAGTTTTGGGGACTTTACGCGCCTCCAAAGGGAGGCCAGCCATCACCGGCAGGGAAGGGATGATCGGTAAGGTAGGGCCGTCAGAAGCCCCGCCGGGGTTGAGTCTGAGGGGTGGGTATTCGTGCATGGCGAGCGGTGGCGGGCTGTGCTGGCGTTTGCCCCGGAGGAGGCCGAACCGCGAGGTGAGGAGCCGGTTATAGAGGCAGGACGCAAGGTGGTTGTGGTGGGTTTCGGCGAAGGAGGGATGGTGCAGGTGGTGCCCGTCAATCGGTTTCCTCGTCGCCAGGACCTCAATCCGACAGGCTAGAGTAAGGAGGATCTTCGATGTACACAACCTTGGGCTTGTTGCAGGCGGTTGGGGTAGGTTTCGCGGCGATCGCGTTGGTGATCGTCCTTATATTCGTCATCTCCGTCATAGCCAGCGCCATCAAGATAGTCAAGGAATACGAGCGGGGCGTCATCTTCAGGCTCGGGCGCGTCCAAGGAGGGCCCAAAGGCCCAGGGCTGTTCATCCTCCTGCCCTTCGTGGACAAGATGGTCAAGGTAGACCTCAGAACCGTCACGATGGATGTGCCCCCCCAGGACGTCATCACCCGCGACAACGTCCCCGCCCGCGTCAACGCCGTAGTCTACTTCCGGGTGGTGGATCCCAACAGGAGCGTACTCGAAGTAGAGAACCACGTCGTCGCTACCAGCCAGATAAGCCAGACGACCCTCAGAAGCGTCCTCGGGCAGAAGGACCTCGAC
>JALZHG010000226.1 GCA_030914045.1 Chloroflexota bacterium
AGTCCGGAGCCTATTGGGGCTTTTCGGACAGTCTCTCCGCGCACTCGGGTGAATAAGGGCAGGAAGAGGGGTGGTGCCCGGACCTCTTAGTAGAGGCTGCGCGTAACAGGACAGCGTCTCGTATAGAATTACGCTCGGTGGAACTAGTCGTACTCGTGGTGTTGGTCATAGTGGTCGTGTTCCTGCTGACGCGAGGCGGGCGTTTTCTGGGTCGGCTCATCGTCAACGGGATCGTAGGGCTGATCCTGCTGTTTGTAACGAACCTCTTTCTCACCGAGGACATACCCATCGACGTGCTCACCGTGCTCATCTGCGCGATCGGTGGGTTTATCGGATGGCTCGTTATCCTGGTACTTCATTTGCTGGGCGTGGCTTTCTAGGTCCCCGCTTAGCACATCCGCGAAGTTCGCCCGTAAGGGGTTCGTCGAAGTTCGCGGATGCCTCTTCTCGGTCGCGCGGGGGAGGCTCAGTCAGATGAGGGTCGCGCTACGGGTACCACAGTCAGCGGTCGCCCATACTCCCGTACTCCCCCGCTACAACACAAGAACAGCAACTGCGATGCCGTTTAGGGGAACGCGACCCCAGACCAGGCGAAGATGAGGGTCGGAAGTCTCGAACCCATCTCTGAAGGGGCTCGTCAGGTGACCACGAATGGCTCGTCTGCCCTGGCTGGTGTGCCCACAGGTGTACGAAGCGAAGGTCCCGACAAGGCTAAAGCTTAGCGCAATACCCATGACCGATCGGGCCGGAGTATGTTCGGCGTTCTAGACCTGGCTCCTGTTCGTGCCCAGCCTCAGATTCGCGGTCCAATTCATCGTCGATTCATCGCTGCCCACTAAAATGAACGGGCATCGTCTACCCGATCGCAGCCTCTAATGCCCGTGCTAGACCCCTCGGATGGTCAGGGCGTAGGAGTAGGTGAGCCGGGAGCCGTAGCACCGGAACTCGGAGTGGCGGATTCGCCTATAAGATCCCCCAGGGTTCCGAGGGGTTCACCGGTGTCGGCGTCGTATACCGTGGCGTCGAGCTGAGACTGTCCAGGTCCGAAACCCTCGGCTGCAACACAGCCATTGACCTCCGGCACATATGCTTGCTGTGGCACGCAGCCGCTCGGTGTTACGGACTGGGACTGCGCACCGGACGAAGTAGACGTTGAGGGTGTTGCGGATGCCGAAGGTGTCGCAGATGCCTGAGGCGATGCAGACGCTTCTGTCTCTGTGGGCGCAGGTGCAGGCAGCGCCCCGCAGTCGACTTCGAAGCTGTCGAGGATGTGTTGCACAGCTTCACGGTCCGCTTCGCTCGCTCCGGGAGCGATTTTTGCGCCCACCACGACTGCGCACTCGCGTCCTTCGGGAGCTGCAGCCACCACGTAGGAGGTGTTGTCGTACCCGGTGCAGTCGTACCACGTTTGCATTTTTCCGGAATACGGCGGGCGGTCGTACTCTTCGTAGGGACCGGTGGTGCATACGTTGGCCTTCCCATCGTACAGGAGGGTGTAGATGAGCTCATCATTCGTGTACTCTTGTGCCAGTGTCCTCGAGGCTACGATGTAGGCTCCCGACCCTTCCTCGGCGCCTTGCCCCTGGTACCAGGCATCGAGGCTACGGGCAGTCGTTATCGAGGAAGTTATGTGCTCTCCGGCGTAGTAGGACCAGCTGTTCGGCCCGCCTCCTGCCTCCGAATCTGAGCCGGTTTCGGCCCCCCAAGAGGAGGGGACCTGCACCGTGAGGCTTCCGGAGGGGTCCTGGATTTGGTTGTAGCCAGGAGGGGGTTCTGGGGACCGCTCCGGTGAGGACGCAGTCTTAGATTTCTCCTCCGTGCCATTCGCACTTGGTTGGACCTTCTCTTCTTCGCCGCTCCTTTCCTCGCGAGGCGCAGGAGTAGCAGCGTTCTCCTCTTGTTCGGCTGCGTCTGTTGCTTTCGTGGGAGCGTCTTGCTGGCCTGCGGCGGCCTGTGGTTGTCCCGATCCAGCCCGGCTCTCTGACCCGCCGCCGAGGAGATTGAGGGCAGCGACCGAACCTACGCCGAGCACTAGGACCGCCGCTGCGACCACCGAGGTGACGAGAATGGCACGGCGAGGGCGCATCACCGGCAACCCTCGCAGGGTGATGCTTGCACTAAGCAGTCCTCCCACGGCACCAAGGACGACTCCAACCGGCAGGAGGAGGAGCAACCACATCAACGACGCTCGGAACACTACCTCCACCGTGGCGGCCGCCAACGTCACGTCGGCAGTCACGCCGACGAGCAAGGCTGTGATGACAGCGATAGCCATGTACGGCACCCCGACGAGAGCCCCTTGCTTCCATCGGTCGGTCAGCGGAGCACCTCGAGCGGCGACCAAGCCCCCAACGATAAGCCCTACCACGGGCCCCATGAGCAACAGACGCCATGCGGCGCCCCACGGCCAGTAGCCGAGTAGGGCAACCCGCAGCGGTGCGCCGGCGAGTGCCTCGCCAAGGAGCGGCACTCCGCTGAGGTCCTGGGTGTTCTGGAAGCCGACCGGCACGCCGTGGGCCAGGAGCCACAGCGTTCCTAAGACGGGGAGCAGCAGCCCAACCAGGGCACCGATTGTGTCGAGCGGCCCGCGAACGGGCGAACTCCCGAGCGTGGGCTGCGTCAGGGCGCCGGGTGCCTGTTGAGCTGATGTCCCCAACGCCTGCTGGGCGAGACCGATTACCACGGCCAGTATGAGCGCGACGGCGAAGGAGACGCCCAAGGCCCAGAGGGTACCCCGGAGGACTTGGCGGGGCTGGGCAGGTACCAGGGTGCCTCTGGAGGCGAGCGTCCCGAGTAGCGTACCCAGGCCCACCCACAAGAAGCCCCGTAGAGCGGTCGAGAGCGGGTCCGGGGCGAACTGGACCGTCACCTCACCAGTTTGTGAAGAGGAGGCTCCTAGGACGGCGAGTCCCGCAACGAGGAGAGCGTAGACCAAGGCCGCAACTAGGACGAAAAGGCCAGCAGTTCGTGCGCGGCGTGCGACGAACCGTGCCGCGAGAAGCGAGGCGACGAACGGCAACAGCACAAAAGTGGTGACCGGAAGGCCGAGCCGGAGCGATCCCCCGAGGCCGAAGAGATCGGGGACCGGCGGCACTTCGACGAATGCGGTGCCACCGTGCATCAGCGCAAATAGTGCTAGCCCAATGGTGCCCGGGACCGAAGGGTCGGAGAAGGCTCCGCGAATGACGAGCAGTGCGTAGATCACAATCACCGAGAGGGCTGCGCAGGCCAGCGCGAGCAAGAGCCCGAGTATGGCGTCGTGGGCTGGGTTCGAAAACTGCAAGAAGCGCGGCAACGTGTGTCCACCCGCTCGTTCGCGCACAGGCGCGGGAAGTTCTTCGGTAGAGCCGACGTCCTGGGCAGCGGTCGAGACCTTCGCCCCACACACCCCGCAGAACCTGTCCCCACTTTGGACGGCGCTACCACACTGGGTGCAGTAGAACAAGCGAGCCCCTTCAGACATATCCGGTCTCCATCATTGGTGTTCTCTCTTCGGATCCAGAGGGAGGTACAAGCACATTCAGCCTTTCGTCGGGCACTTTCCGATCCCCACGGCTTCTCAACACTAATCGATCCGTATCGTCCATGGACCGTTGGCTTGCACCGAGAAAAGGTATATGCCGTCATCGGGCACTTGCATCGCCCTGGAACCCTCGAAGGGGCCTATCTCGTTGGCGAGTCCCATGAGTACCACGGATGCTCCGTTCTCGTCGAGTAGATCGACGATGAAATTGCCGTCCCCCTGGTGCGTCATCTGGACCCTGTGCAGCCCGCCTGAGAGTTCGAAGAGCTCCGTCGCCTGCTGGCTGTTGCCGGAGAAGCTGGTGGTCTTGGGAGCACTGGCCGCGCGGGGCTGCTCAACGGTAATCTGCCACTGCCCGCCTGCCTGCACGTCCAGCAGATGTTGCCCACCTCGCGTGATCTGCACCGGCGTGGACCCTTGAAACGCACCTATCACGTTCGCCACTCCCATGGGGGCCACCGAGTTGCCGTTCTGATCGAGGAGATCAACAATGAAGTTGGCGTTTCCTTGGTGCTCCATCCTGATGACCGTAAGGCCCGACTGTAGCTGGAAAGGTCTGGTAGCTTCAGGTCCAGACCTTGAGAGGGCGATGGGTTTTGGAGCAGGCTCGGGTTGCGATTCAGGAGCTGGTTTTGCTCCGGACTGTTGCTTTTCAGGTTGCTGGTCTTGCTCTGCTTGCACTTGCTCATCGGGCTCTTGCTGAGGCTCCTCGGCGACGTTGTTTCCGCCGCCTCCTGCAGTGTTGTCGCCACCGCCATCGAAGGCAGGCACTATGACGGCTAAGAAGAACAGCAGCCCGACTATCGCCAGACACCCAGTGGCAATAGGGTGCCTCTGTCTCCAGCTCTCTTGTGACGCTTCGGCCTGCTCTGGTGGAGGCGAAACTGTTCCCCTAGCTTGTTGTTGACCCGGTGGAGGAGGCACGGGTACATCCGCCTCGGGCGTGGGCACATGAGCTGCTTCTTGGATGGGGGTGCCACAGTTAGGACAGAAGCGATCGTTCTCAGCCAGTTCACGTCCACAGTTCCTGCAATACCTATCAGCCATGATTCATCCTCCCTAGTTGGAACCATGATGTCATGCCTGAATGTGCTGTACATCTGCCAACTGGCCATTCTTTGCTGCTATCCCAGCTTGCCGACAACTCCCATTCCCTCGTTCAACAATCCGTGAGGGTGGCCCTATGGCCACACCCGCGTCTAACAATAAGAGCACAAGGCGACGAATTCGGAATGAAATGAACCGACGACCGGCGGGGTTTCTCTACTGCCGACTATTCATCGAAGTGTCTATCTAGATAGGTGCACAGAATAATTGAACAGGCGGTCCTCCTTTTGTGGCATCTTAAGAGCACCACACTCATCAGCCACAAGGAGCGACCGCCCAGATGCAGAGTATCACCCTCCCCTCCAAAGAGCGCAAGGAACTCATCCGCCTTATGAAGCGTGAAAGAAAGCCTAGCAGCAGGTTGAGGATGCACATAGTGCTGCTTGCTGCCGATGGCTACTCTCCTACTCATATCTGCCGAGTCCTTTTCTGTTCGCGCACCACCATCTACGCGATCACTGGCCGCTTCTTGCGGGAGGGGCAAGAGGCCTTCTACGATCGCCGTAAGCGCGGACCGAGAGCGCTTTTGGACGAACTGGCGCAAAAGCGCATCGAGTCGTTGGTGGAAGAGCACTCGCCCATAGAGCACGGTTGGTTGCGCTCGCGCTGGAGTTGCTCTGTGATGGTATTGCAGCTGTATCGAGAGCGAGCCCTCGTAGTAAGCCGAGAGACGGTTCGCCGTGCCCTGCACCGCCTTCAGTTCCGCTGGAGGAGGCCTCGCCCAGTCCCGCCCTCCAAGGACCCAGAGCAAAAGCGAGAAAGACTGCAGAAGATCCTTAAGATGCTCCGAGAGCATAAGGCATCCTTTTTCCAGGATGAGACCAAGCTCGAGACCAATCCGCGGGTCGGGTTTGCTTGGATGCGCAAAGGAA
>JALZHG010000624.1 GCA_030914045.1 Chloroflexota bacterium
GCCAGTACTGACGCTGAGGAGCGAAAGCGTGGGGAGCAAACAGGATTAGATACCCTGGTAGTCCACGCCGTAAACGATGGGCGCTAGGTGTGGGAGGTCATCGACTCCTTCCGTGCCGCAGCTAACGCATTAAGCGCCCCGCCTGGGGAGTACGGCCGCAAGGCTAAAACTCAAAGGAATTGACGGGGGCCCGCACAAGCGGCGGAGCATGTTGCTTAATTCGACGCGACGCGAAGAACCTTACCAGGGCTTGACATGTAGGGAAAAGCCGTGGAGACACGGTGTCCGCAAGGGCCCTACACAGGTGTTGCATGGCTGTCGTCAGCTCGTGTCGTGAGATGTTGGGTTAAGTCCCGCAACGAGCGCAACCCTTGTCCTATGTTGCCAGCGGTTCAAGCCGGGGACTCATAGGAGACTGCCGGGGTCAACTCGGAGGAAGGTGGGGACGACGTCAAGTCATCATGGCCCTTATGTCCTGGGCTGCAAACATGCTACAATGGCCGGTACAGAGGGCTGCAAACCCGCGAGGGGGAGCCAATCCCAAAAAGCCGGTCTCAGTTCGGATCGGGGTCTGCAACTCGACCCCGTGAAGTCGGAGTCGCTAGTAATCGCGGATCAGCAACGCCGCGGTGAATACGTTCCCGGGCCTTGTACACACCGCCCGTCACGTCACGAAAGTCGGTAACACCCGAAGCCAGTGGCCCAACCCTTTGGGAGGGAGCTGTCGAAGGTGGGATCGGCGATTGGGACGAAGTCGTAACAAGGTAGCCGTACCGGAAGGTGCGGCTGGATCACCTCCTTTCTAAGGAGCATCTCCGCGGCCCTCACCTCGAGGGTCGCCAGGAGGCCAGGACCTCACGGCCTGGTCGCTCCAGGATCTCGATCACTGGCTATTCGGTCGGACCGCTCGCCGGCTCGCCTAGTACCGCCCCGCAAGGGGTGGGGAACGGCGGGATCGGGAACAGCCCGGCCGCACACACTGTTGAGCTTTGAGGGAGCGTCTCCTCGCTGAGGCGCGAGCACCTCGCCACGAGGCTCTGCCCTGATCCCGAACCAGCCGGCACCTCCGGCCAGGCGGGTACGGGACTCGAGCCGGGAACCTTGAGAACTACATAGCGAGCGCGAGCATCTTTGAAGTTGCCAAGTTACAAAGGGCACACGGTGGATGCCTAGGCGCCAGAAGCCGATGAAGGACGTAGGAGGCTGCGATAAGCCTCGGGGAGCTGCCAACCAAGCGTTGATCCGGGGATGTCCGAATGGGGAAACCCGGCACGGGTCATGCCGTGTCACTCCGGTCTGAACACATAGGACCGGTAGAGGTAACCCGGGAAACTGAAACATCTCAGTACCCGGAGGAAGAGAAAGCAACCGCGATCCCCTCAGTAGCGGCGAGCGAACGGGGGCCAGCCTAAACCGAGGTAACGTGACAGCGTGTAGGCGTTGTTGCCTCGGGGTCGCGGGACCCGACAGGGGGAGCTGCACCTCCTCCAGGGAGTTACAAAGGACGTGGGTAGTCGAAGGCCTTGGAAACGGCCGCCACAGCGGGTAACAGCCCCGTAGACGAAACTCATCGACCCTCCCGTCGGTGCTTCCCAAGTAAGGCGGAGGACATTCCGTCTGAATCCGGGGGGACCACCCCCTAAGGCTAAACACTCTCTGGCGACCGATAGCGGACTAGTACCGTGAGGGAAAGGTGAAAAGTACCCCGGGAGGGGAGTGAAATAGTACCTGAAACCGTGTGCTTACAAACAGTCGGAGCGGTTCCTTCGGGAGCTGTGACGGCGTGCCTTTTGAAGAATGAGCCGGCGAGTTAGCGATACGCGGCGAGGTTAACCCGAGTGGGGGAGCCGTAGCGAAAGCGAGTCTGAAACGGGCGTTTCAGTCGCGTGTCCTAGACCCGAAGCCGAGTGATCTAACCATGGGCAGGGTGAAGCGAGGGTAAGACCTCGTGGAGGCCCGAACCCACCAGGGTTGAAAACCTGGGGGATGACCTGTGGTTAGGGGTGAAAGGCCAATCAAACTCGGTGATAGCTGGTTCTCCCCGAAATGCATTTAGGTGCAGCCTTGGATGTTTCGTGACGGAGGTAGAGCACTGGATGGGCTAGGGGGCCTACAAGCTTACCGACCTCAGCCAAACTCCGAATGCCGTCACGTGAGAGTCCAGGAGTGAGACTGCGGGGGATAAGC
>JALZHG010000625.1 GCA_030914045.1 Chloroflexota bacterium
CTCGCGTTCCAGCGGGCGGGCGACCCCCAGCCCAACGTGCTCCGCGTCCGGCTGGGGCCAGACCAGGTGGCCCTCAATCTGAACGTCAACGGTCCTTACGACCCCTTCGACCTGGAGCAGATAGAGCTGAGCGCCGACTTCGCCGCCCAGGAGTTCTTCTCCGCCTACGAACGCCTTTTCCTCGACCTACTTGAGGGCAACACCACCCTCTTTGTCCGAGCCGACGAGGCCGAAGAGTCGTGGCGGGTGGCCGAGCCGATATTGGATGCGTGGGGGAAGGGTCTGGTGCCTCTCCTCGAGTACCCCGCCGGCTCGGACGGTCCGATCGAGGTGTCGCTCCCGCCCGAGCGGGCCGGTGACGAAAGCCGAAAAGCGCCAGGCCTGTTGCCCCGTTGATGCCACTCGCGTTCGGATCAGAGACCGCATCCGAGACACGGCCCATGTGCCCTCGCCCGACGACGGCTTTTCCGCTTGGGTACGACGTGTAGCGATGATCGTCGACGTTGCTAGCTACGTGAACGGACTTCGCAATGCCCCCTCTCCCTTGGGGGCATGTACCGCTCGTGTCGTGACCAAGGGGGGTTCGCCAGGGTCGGTCTTTACGAGCCGACCGAGGAGGAGTTCGTCTCCGTAACCGGCGAGTTCGACCTGCACAAGCTGGCGGTCGAGGACGCGATCAAGGCCCACCAGCGACCCAAGGTGGAGCGCTACGGCGACTCGGTCTTCGTCGTACTCAAATCGGCGCGCTACCTGGACAGTTCGAGGACCGTGGAGTTTGGCGAGATTCACGCCTTCGTGGGACCGGACTTTATCGTCACGGTGCGCCACGGCGAGGCTTCCTCGCTGCAAGGTGTGAGAGACGAGAGCTTCGCCCGGCAAGCATACCGGGAGCGGAACAAGGTCGAGCGTCTGATAAACCGTCTCAAGCAGTGGCGTCGGATTGCCATCCGGTATGAGAAGCGAGTCAGGAACTACGGTGGAATGCTGAACTTAGCGGTCGTAGTTCTGTGGCTGTAATTTGCAGACACGCCCTAGTCCCTCGACTTTATCCAATCGGTGAAGAAGGGGTAGGGTACGATCATCGCCAGTCCACCACAGAGAGGTGATGGTGCGAACCCTACCAGCCCAGATGCTACACCTGCTGAACCCGTTCATGCTCAGATCAGGCCTAATCAAGCCGGCTCTATCCAGGGCGGCCCAACTAAGATCGGCTCCGCTCAGGTTCGTCAGGCTCAGATTCGCCACAATCGGCTCGCTAGTGTTCGGGTCAGACCCACTCAGCGAGATCCTGCTCAAGTTTGACTCACTAGGGTCGGCCCCATGGAATTCGAGAACGATCTCGACGGTCACATCAAACTTGGGGTGCGTATCGACCTTGTACTCCGTGATCAGTTTTGATTCGTACAAGAACTGCAAAACGCTCCCTTTACGGTCGCCATCTAGCCTGGCTAGCACCGTCAGCGTTCGCGCCCGTGCTAAGGTTTGGCCCTTGTCACCCTTCTTCCACTGGCGCAGCGGCCTTTCCTTATCGAGCAGCAGTTGTCCTATCTGATCGAGGTACGCTTGGAGGGTGTCGTCTTGCCTGCGTTGTTCGGCGATCCCTCTGTCAGTCTCGGCCTGTTGTTGGGCGATCTCTCGATCCACGTTCCTCTGCCGTTCCGCTATCTGCTGTGTCCTCTGATTCTCTGACCGGGTGAACAGGTAGCCGCCTAGCGCTAGCACAACAGGGATAATTAAGAGATCCAGCCAGTCCCATAGAGTGTTTCAACTGCAGAAGCGACGAGAGCTAGGACGCCCAGGCCGACGGCGCACCTGATCGCCCATACGAGCCCCTGTTCAACTGTGGGTTGCCATCCTGGAACCAACGACGCTCTTAAGAGGAGGAGGGCTCGCTCTAGAGCGGTCTGTGGTTCTTGCTCCACTTGGCCTTACCCCCTGTGCCCTTATCAGTAGCAGGGATTATGCGGCATCTGATTGCTCTCTCGCATCATTCACCCCGCCGCATCTTTATGCAGTACCACAAGATGTAGGGTTTAGGGTTCGGTACTGGACCGAGGCCAAACCGGCTTTTCCCGGTCCGATCGGGGTGGGTTATGCAGGATCCTGGATATGGACTTCCGAGAATTCTTCTTCCGAGGCTGTATGAAAAGGCCTCAAACGCGAGCTAGCCGCCTCAGCATAAGGC
>JALZHG010000626.1 GCA_030914045.1 Chloroflexota bacterium
TCTTGCACTACAACCTGAAGATGTTCCCCGATGACCTTGGGCACGCGGTCGTCGACATCTTCCGCGTGGAGGACGGGCGGATCGTCGAGCACTGGGACGTCATGCAGCCCGTCCCCGCCGAGTCGGCCAACACCAACGGCATGTTCTGAGCACAAGCACCACAGCACGACCCGCCGCGGATCCGCGAGCGGCTCAGCCACAAACCGCAAGGAGAGCACCATGAGCAGCACGACCGAAGAGAACAAGACAGTCGCCCGCGGCTTCTACGAGGCCTACAACGGTGGCGACCTCCAGGGCGCATTCGACACCTACATCTCCCACGACCTCGTCAACCACACGAACGGTGGGGCGATGGACCGTCAGTTGTGGATGCAGTCCGACCTCGCCGCGAAGGTGGCCATGCCCGACCAGACGATGACGATCCTGGGTCAAGCTGCGGACGGCGACAAGGTCTTCACCCACTGGGTCCTCCACGGCACCCACACCGGCGGCGACTTCTTCGGCATACCCGCCAGCGGCCGAGCGACCCGCCTCGAGGCGGTCGCCGTTGACGTCGTCCGGGACGGACAGATCGTCGAGCACAACGCCGTCGGCGACTTCTCCGCCTTCATGGCCCAGCTCGCCGGCGAGTAGTCGCGGAGACAGGACACAGGTCAAGATGTGCCTGACCCGCATTGCCTCCTGTCTAACCACTGGCACACCATAAACATCACCATCATCGGCACAGGAAACATGGCGCGGCATTGGGCCGCGTGCGCTGGCAGGCAGCCACGCAGGCGCGCCGGTTGGAACGGAGGCAGGGAAGGCAGAGAGCCTGCTGACGGAATCGAACATTCAACATCTGCGTTACAGACGTCGTGTACATAACCCATGGGGCTTAATCAACAACGATGGTACGCCAAGATTAGGAGGATGGAAACGATGAAAGCAGCACGGATTAACGAGTGGGGCCAGCCAGCGACGGTGGAAGAGATCGAGCAGCCGACGGCTGGGCCAGGCGAGGTGCTGGTGCGCGTGCACGCCGCCTCTGTCAACCCAATCGATCGGGCGATTGCCGCGGGCTATTTGCAGATGATGTACACCGCCCCGCTCACGCCCGGCACGGATTTTTCCGGTGAGGTGGTCGCTGTTGGCGCGGACGTGCAGCATGTCACACCGGGCACAGCCGTGTACGGCATGAATCTCAATCGTGGCGCCTTCGCCGAATATGTGGTCGTCACGGCGGCCGGTGTGGCGCCAAAACCGCAGTCCCTCGACCATGTACATGCAGCCGCTGTGCCGCTCGCTGGCTTGAGCGCCTGGCAAACGCTCTACACCCTGGCGCGGCTCCAGCCTGGCGAACGCATCCTGATTCACGGTGCGGGCGGCGGTATTGGGAGCTTCGCCGTCCAACTGGCGAAAAACACCGGCGCATACGTGATCGCGCATGATAAGGCCGATAGCAGTGCGTTCCTGGAGCAGTTGGGTGCGGATGAGGTCATCGCTGCTGACAACCAACGCTTTGAAGAGGTCGTGGGGATCGTCGATGTTGTCCTCGATCTGGTCGGCGGCGACTATGTCGAGCGTTCCTTCGCCGTCCTCCAAGCCGGTGGACGCTATGTCACCACAGCTGCGCAGTTGCCGCCAGACGCCGGAAAAGAGCAGGGTATTGTGGCCGCGGGCACCTTCACGCAGCCAACGGTTGACGAGCTACGCCAACTCGCTGATGCGATCGATACTGGGAAACTCAAGGTGTTTGTGAATGCCACCTACCCGCTGGCGGACATCCAGACCGCGTTGTATGCGAAGCCGCAGGGTCAAGCGCCGGGCAAAGTGGTCGTCACCATCGTATAAGCGCAGGATGGGGAAGGGAAAGCCCCTTCCCCACGCACGTGCAACGGTCCCGTGGTCTGTCTCCACGAACGACACTCCAACGCAGGGGATACGCTCATGAACATGGTTTAGTGGATTCTTCAGGTTGTCCTGGCCCACTGCCGGTGAGCTGGAACGGTTGATTGAGCATGTACAGGCGGCAGGCGTACCGACCGAATGAACACCAGAGGGAGTCTTGGTGCGCGACCATGCCCATATCAACATCATCCTGACTGACCATATGCACGCTATTAAGTAGCCACGCCATAACCATCCAGGACGACATGCACGACACCACATTCTATTGCGCGTTGTCTGCTGTGGGCACCATAC
>JALZHG010000227.1 GCA_030914045.1 Chloroflexota bacterium
TGTCTAGGTGTATGGAGCGATGCGCTGAGAGGCCCGCGTGATACTGGTGAAAGCTAGACCGCCTGAAGTCCAATCTCCAGAAGATGCAACTGTTCATCCATCGGAAAGACGCCTGAAACCGGTGCCTCGTCCTGCGCTCGCATGGCATGCTGGCGAACGCAACCTCCGGGATGGGGAGCGATATCTAGTGAAGATATTCAAGGAGATGATTGGGCCACCTAAGTCACGCTATATACGTACGACAAGGACGAACGTGGGATCACCTACGGGGCGCGAGCCCTATGGTGACGGAGTTCCCGTAGTAGTCGTGGGATTCGCGCCCCACCAAGGAGTCCGGGAGAGCCGGAAACAGGGCGAAGGGGAACAGGTGGCTGGACGCCGACAGATCGGAAGGTCTGCGAAATGCAAAACGCCGAAACGGTACTGGGTGTCCTCCGTGAACGCGGTAGGCGTGGCCTGCCGTGCAACGAACTGTATCGACAGTTGTTCAACCCGCAGTTGTATCTACTGGCCTACGGGCGCATCTACTCCAACAAGGGGGCGATGACTCCGGGGGCCACCGGGGAAACCGTGGACGGCATGTCGCTAGGAAAAATCGACCGTATCATCGATTCGATGCGCCACGAGCGCTACCGTTTCAGTCCTGTGCGACGTATCTATATCCCGAAAAAGAACGGGAACCTGCGTCCACTCGGCTTGCCGTCCTGGTCGGACAAGTTAGTCGGTGAAGTAATGCGCCTGCTCCTTGAGGCGTACTATGAACCGCAGTTCTCCGATCGTTCGTACGGTTTCCGTCCTGGCCGGGGATGCCATACCGCCTTGCGCGATGTGGCGGAAACCTGGACCGGGACGACCTGGTTTATTGAAGCGGACATCTCTGACTGTTTCGGGTCGCTTGATCACCAGATCATGGTCGACACGCTGGCGGAGAACATCCACGACAACAGGTTCCTGCGGCTGTTGCGTAACATGCTTCAAGCTGGATACTTAGAGGATTGGGTTTGGGGTTCCACGCTCAGCGGCGTGCCACAGGGTGGTGTGGCGTCTCCGATCTTATCTAACATTTACCTGCATCGGTTGGACACATTTATTGAGACAGTTCTGATACCGCAATACACCCGAGGTGCGCTCCGAGCATCCAACTGGGAGTACAAGCGGGTGGCGTCGGCGATCGCGCGAGCCCGGAAGCGCGGTGACCGCACTCACGTGTGGGAGCTACGTAAACGGCTACACAGCCTGCCCAGTCAGGATCCGCAGGATCCGAGATATCGTCGGTTGCGTTATGCGAGATATGCTGATGATCGTGTGCCAAGAACGCGACTGGAGGTTGCGATGTAGAAGCTCGCACCGAATTGTTGCGGTGCTGCACTGGTGATGGAGGTTTGGCCCTCCGGGATCGCTCTGCAGGGGGAGGTCTCAAACTACTGCGAGCTGCTGCGGTGAATGAGTCGTGGTGGTGAGCGTCGCAGAAAAGGCGCCCTTGATGGTGTCAAGTGTGGACCGAGAAGGCGAACGTGAGTGAACCACTGATGAACTGTCGAAAGCGTAGCAACGACATCGAAACCAAGGGTCCAGTTGTTGCCCTGGGACAAACCAGGCGGGTGCCTGCTTATTGGCCTGGTGGTGTCCGGCACAAAGGTGGCGCGAGCTCGGTACAGGCTCCAGTGCGGAACTTGGGAACGCCTCGCCCCGATACGGTCGGCCGGGTGTTGGACCGGTCGGCGAGAGGGAGAACCCCAAACAGCGGGAACTGTGAGGGGTGGAGTACCGATGCGGGGCAGGCGGGCGGACCATCCTGTAGTAGCGGGGATGCCTGGTAATGCGGGCGGAGCGAAGGGGATGGGTTGCCCTGGTTCGTTTGTCGATCAACCGGCCTGGCCGGGAGGAATCGGGTGACCGAGCCGAAACTGCAGGACAAGCCGTTTGATATTTCCAAGTGGGTTGTGTGGGAGGCGTATCAGAGGGTCAAGGCCAACAAGGGTGCGGCCGGAGTCGACGACGTGTCGATCGCCGAGTTCGAGAAGGATCGCGATAAGCACCTGTATCGGATCTGGAGTGCGTCCAGCAGGACGGGAAGGAGAGGCTGCGAGTTGGTGTAGCTGATCCTCGTGTCCGTAAGTTCGTCGTCGCCTGCCGGTGTGAGTCCGGTCCGGGTAGCTGCCAGGAGGCCCGGTAGCAGGCTGGCAGCGTCGGAGGGAAACGTCCGGCGTTGAAGCCCAGCGTCAAAAGCCCTGTAAGAGGGGGAGCGATGATGCGGTCCGTAGCATGAAGCGAAGCCTGCGGCGTCGTCAATATAACCCGCCTTTGGGTGGGGATCAGGGAGTGCCGAGCCCCCTCCATCAGGGCGAAGGCCACGGAAGCGGTGTAGATCCTGGAATGCAGCCGTGAGGGACTCCCCGGCGTATGGGGCGCGGAACGTATCAATGGTGGCGGCGGGAACTGGAGAGGCCCTCCCCGGCCTGGTGACCTGCGGATAATGTCATTGGAGCGGCGTGCCTTATAACCGGTATTCCGGGAAGTGGGTGGCGTGCCGGGTGGGCGTCGGAGGCGGCAATAGTACCGATTGAGCCGACAGGACAACATAACCTGCGGTGAGGGGAAGGGCCGCTGCTTCGTCGATGCGTACTGCTGACTTGGAGGTGCCCGGTGAGTGTCCCTGTGACTAGTCCCGCCGCTGTGGGATCTGTTCCGGCAGATCCGGTTCGTGCCTTGCAGCATGCGCTGTACCGGGCGGCCAAGGCCGATCCCGGGCGACGGTTTCATGCGCTATGGGACAAGATCTACCGCAGAGACGTCCTATGGCGTGCGTGGGTCACGGTGTTCCGCAATGGTGGTGCACCGGGCATCGACAAGACCACGTTGGCCGACGTGCAGGAGTACGGGGTGACCCGGCTGCTGGATGAGGTGGCCACGCAACTGAAGAACGGCAGCTACCGGCCGTTGCCCGCGCGACGGGTGTTTATCCCCAAGTCGGGTGACACGACGGAGATGCGCCCGTTGTCGATTCCTTCGGTTCGTGACCGGATTGTGCAGGCCGCGATAAAGATCGTGCTGGAGCCGGTGTTTGAGGCGGACATGTTGCCGTGTTCGTTTGGATTCCGGCCGAAACGCGGTGCGCATGATGCCTTGCAGGTGCTCATTGATGAGTCCTGGCGGGGTCGCCGATGGGTGGTCGAGACGGATATCGCCAACTGCTTTTCGGCGATACCGCAAGAGAAGTTGATGCAAGCGATCGAGGAACGCGTCTGCGATCAGTCCGTGCTCACGCTATTTCGGGTGATCCTGCGCGCGGGCGTGATGGAGGACGGGCAGGTGCGACGACCGGTCACGGGTGCGCCACAAGGCGGTGTGATCAGTCCTTTACTCTGTAATGTGTATCTGCACCGGATCGATCGGGTGTGGGACACGCGCGAGTACGGGGTGCTGGTCCGCTTCGCGGACGACGCGCTGGTGATGTGCAAATCCCGTGAGCAGGCCGAGGCTGCGTTAGCGCGGTTAAGGTTGCTGTTGGCTGACCTTGGTTTGGAGCCGAAGGAAGCCAAAACGAGGATCGTGCATCTAGAGGTCGGTGGTGCCGGGTTTGACTTTCTCGGCTTTCATCACCGGCTGGTTCGGGTGACCGGACGCCGCAACCACAGGTGGTCGGTCACGTTCCTGGCTCGCTGGCCCGCGGACAGGGCCATGAAACATGCCCGTGACCGGATCAGGGAACTAACCCGCCGGTCGCGGTTACTGCTTCGGGTTGAGGTGATCGTGGATGAGGTGAACCGTTTCTTGCGCGGCTGGTCCGCGTATTTTCGGTACGGCAACTCCGCGGTGCGCTTCGAGAAGATCATGCATCACGTGTGGACGCGGATAGCGCTGGTCATCGCCAAGCGTCATAAGCGATCTCGCGCATATGGGTGGTCCGTGCTGGCTTACCAGTCCCCGGACCATTTAGGGCTGATCTCACTGTCCGGAACCGTTGTCGCTCCCAGGCCCTTCAAGGACTGGCGGGAGAAACCGAATGCCGGCGGTGAACGACGTCGGTAAGCCGTGTGCGGGAGAACCGCATGCACGGATTGACGGGCGGGAACTGGAAACGGAGCCACGATCAGGCCATGGCCACGGAGAAGAACAACCCCACGGGAAACCATGTGGTCCCAGCGGCTCTGTGGCCTACTGCCGATCAAGACCACCGCGCCAGTTCCCGACCCTCCATCGCATGTCGTCGGGAAGTTATTTCCCACCTCCGGTCAAAGCGGTGGAAATTCCCAAGGCTGGTGGGAAGGGTGTGCGGGTGCTCGGGGTGCCTACTGTGGCGGATCGGGTCGCGCAGACGGTAGCCAGGATGTACCTGGAGCCAACAGTCGAACCGATCTTCCATCCGGACTCTTACGGTTATCGGCCGAAGAAGTCGGCGTTGGACGCGGTCGGCGCCTGCCGGCAGCGCTGCTGGAAGGCCGACTGGGTCATCGACCTGGACATCAAAGCCTTCTTCGACAGCGTTCCGTGGGACCTCATCCTCAAAGCCGTGGAACACCACACCGGCCAGCGCTGGATTCTGTTGTATGTTCGGCGGTGGCTTGCTGCGCCGATACAACAACCGGATGGCGGCCTGGTGCAGCGGGATCGCGGAACTCCTCAGGGGTCGGCGATTTCCCCATTGTTGGCCAACCTGTTCATGCACTACGCGTTCGATGCGTGGATGGCTCGGCAGTTCCCGAGCATTTCGTTCGAGCGTTATTGTGATGACGCGGTGGTGCACTGCGGTAGCGAGCGGCAAGCCCATATGGTGCGGGATGCCATTGCTACACGGCTGGCGCAAGTCGGTCTGGAATTGCATCCAGAAAAGACGCGCATAGTGTACTGCAAGGACGCCGACCGGCGTGGCGATCATGAGGTCACGTCGTTCACGTTCCTGGGGTATACGTTTCGGCCCCGGCTGGCCAAGAACAAGTGGGGGAAGCACTTCGTGAGCTTCCTTCCAGCAGTCAGCCGGGACGCGGTCGTGTCGATGGGCCGAGAGATTCGCTCGTGGCACATCGCGCGGCGCAGTGACAAGTCCCTCGACGACCTGGCGCGGATGTTCAACAGCATTGTGCAAGGGTGGATCAACTATTACGGACGCTTCTACAAGTCCATGTTGTATCCCGTCCTGAGACGACTCAACAGGCGCCTGGTGCATTGGGCCTGTCGGAAATATAAACGGCTGAAACGTCGTGAGCGGAAAGCCATGCACTGGCTGGCCGAGGTGGCCAGACGGGCACCACGTCTTTTCGCTCACTGGCGGTTCGGATTACGTCCTGACGGTTGGGCAATGGGAGCCGGATGAGTCGAGAGGTTCAAGTCCGGTTCTGCGAGAGCCGGGCGGTGCGATCCCGCCCGGCTACTCACCCCGTGTGCACTGCGTGACCGAGCGTCAGGCCAGACAGGTCTGGGCGGCGCTTACCGAGAGATTGGCAGAGTTGGGGCTAGAGC
>JALZHG010000047.1:0-5487 GCA_030914045.1 Chloroflexota bacterium
GCGATAGGGAACCAGATCGGACGGCCCGAGGGTGACCCTTCGGTGGTTGTACCGGAAGAAGAGAAGGTAGCCGCAGCCGCCGAAACAGCGGTGCTCATTGCTGAAATCTTCTTCGCATTTATCACCATCTTCGTTGTGGCCTTCTACTGGCTCAGCGAGCGCACCCTGATAAAGCGCTCTATTATGTCGTGGCTGCCTGCGAAACGAGCCAACAGGGTGCGGCGGGTCTGGGACGACATCGAAGTGAAAGTCGGCGGCTGGGTGCGGGGGCAACTGCTCCTGATGACCATAGTCGGGGTGGTGAGCGCGGTGGGGTACCTCCTGATGGGCATTCAGTACTGGCCCGCGTTGGCGCTATTCATTGCTGTCGCGGAGGCGATACCGCTGGTAGGCCCGTACATCGGCACCGCGCCCGCCATCCTGGTGGCTTTGACGCAGCCGGGTGGCGGGTTCGACAAGGCGCTCATGGTGATAATCTTCGCCATCGTGTTGCAAACGATAGAGGGCAACGTGCTCATCCCGCGCGTGATGAAGAACTCCGTCGGTATCAGCCCTCTGACGGTTATTATCAGCATATTGTTCGGGGCGACGTTAGCCGGGCTGGCGGGGGCGTTGGTGGCGGTGCCGCTGGCGGGGGCGTTACAGGTGATTGTAGCCGACCTCAAGGCCGCCCACGAGAGCGAAGAAAAGCTGGAGGAGATGACCGCGGCCGCCGAACAGACCCGGGCGGAAGCAGGCGAACTCGTCGTTGCGACCCCGGAGGACGGAGAGACCAAGACGCGGCTCGGTGCGGAGGCGCGGGTCTAGCCGATGCCGGACACGCTTGACCTGTCGCACACTCCGCCCGAAGTAGTGCTTCACAGCGAGCGGCTGGCCCACGCACGGGCGCAGCTACGCGCGCACGGCCTCGACTACCTCATTGTAGGCCCATCAGCCGACCTGTTCTATCTCACCGGCATACAGAACCGGCCCAGCGAGCGCATGACCGTGCTGCTGCTGCCGCAGGAAGCCCCGGCCTATATTGTGCTGCCGGCCTTTGAAGCGCCGAGTCTGCCGCCTCTACCATCGGACGTGCAGGTGGTGCCCTGGGGCGAGAGCGACAACCCCGCTCGCCTGGTAGCCTCGCTGGTGGCGGGACCCACCGGACACCCTGGAGGCGCGCACTACACGGTTGGCGCGAGCGACCGACTCTGGTCGGTCTTCTTGCTGCGGTTGCAGGTGGAGTTACCTCGCGCCACCTTCACCCCTGCCGGGCCGGTATTTAGCGCCGTGAGACAAATCAAGTCCCCAGCCGAGCTTGCGCTGCTTGAGACGGCGGGAGCCGCGGCTGACCGTGCGTTCACAAAGATAGTCACCCGGCCTTTTGCTGGTCGCACCGAACTTGATGTCTCCGAGGAGTTGGCTGGTCTGCTGAAGGCCGAAGGGGTGCAGGGCGAAGTTTTCGCCATAGTGGGTTCGGGGCCGAATAGCGCGTCCCCTCATCACCACGCAGGCGATAGGGTGATCCAACCGGGTGATGCCGTGGTACTCGACTTCGGCGGACCTCTACAGGGCTACTTCTGCGACATTACGCGCACCGTGTTTGTTGGCTCCCCGCCCGACGGCAACTCCGAGATGGAGCGGGTGTACAACCTGGTGTACGCGGCACAGGAGGCCGCCGTGCGCGCTGCCCGGCCCGGCATGACGTGTGAAGAGTTGGATTCGGCAGCGCGTGACCTCTTCGTGGAAGCGGGATACGGCCAGTACTTCATGCATCGCCTGGGGCACGGCATCGGCCTCGACGGGCACGAACCGCCGTACCTGGTGCAAGGCAACCCCACACGGCTCGAAGCGGGTATGTCATTCTCCATAGAGCCGGGCCTTTATCTACCGGGCAGGTTTGGCGTCCGCATAGAGGACATAGTCTATTTGACCCCGCAAGGGGCTGTCCGTTGCAACCACGCGCCCCGCGACCTCACAGTAGTGGCTTGAGAGGCAACCCCCTCCTTCCAGTTTTGGGCAAGTTACATACCCTCCCCTAGCCTTAACAACTTGGCGCGTCCTCCGCGTCATTGCGACTTGGCGTTTAGAACGTGCCTCACCCCCATGTGGAAACGATTGACGGAACATTAGTTCTATGTTATGGTCGTCCGGAGTGGCAAAGGACGGCTGAAGATGGTGCAGGAAGGTGGGACTAAAGGCTGGTCGAACTGGCGCAGGCCTCCGGTGAGGTGGGTGGCGCACGTCGACATGGACGCCTTCTTTGCCTCCGTCGAGCAACTCGACAAGCCGGAACTGAAGGGCCTCCCCGTCATCGTCGGCAACTCGCCCATGTCGATGGAGAGGCTGCGAGAGCTTGCACAGGAGGCGAGGAGGTTGCCCAGGCCTCCCGAGTTCATCAAGGGGGTACGCGGCGTCGTGGCCTCGGCTTCTTATGAGGCGAGGGCTTTCGGCGTGCGCTCTGCCATGCCGCTCGCCAGGGCGCTGGCCCTCTGCCCTGACGCCGTGGTGCTACCGGGCCGCTTCGACCGCTACGGCGACGTTGCGAGGGAGCTACGCCGCGTCTGGTCGGAGTTCAGCCCCGTTATCGAGCCAATGTCGCTGGACGAAGCCTTCCTCGATCTGACTGGCAGCGAGCTAACAGGCGGCCCGATACGCGAGATCGGGGAGCGCCTCAAGCAGCGCATACGAGAGGCCACGGGGCTTACCGCTTCGGTGGGTATCTCTTCCAGCAAGTTGATGTCCAAGATCGCCTCCGACATGGAGAAGCCCGACGGCCTGGTGGTGGTGCCCCACGGGGCGGAAGCCCAGGTGCTCGCCCCGATGCCGGTGCGGGCGCTACCCGGAGTTGGCCCCAAGACCGCGGAGGCCCTATACGCACTCGGCATCAGCAGCATCGGACAGCTAGCCGCCTACCCGGAGGCAAGGTTGGCGACGCTATTCGGGGCCGAGCACGCGGCCAGCCTCAAGCACAAGGCGCTGGGCATTGACAACAGCCCTGTCGCGCCGCCAGGCGACCCCAAGTCCATCAGCCGCGAAACGACGCTGGCCGAAGACGAGGGCGACCTGGACGAACTCAAGGCGCTGGTGAGGCTGCTGTCCGACCGCGTGGCCTGGCAGTTGCGGCAGGAGCACTTCAAGGCACGGTGCATCTATATCAAGCTGCGCCTGCTCCCGAAGCAGCGTGTCTGGACGCCGGAAGGCTCCGGCTTCGGCAGGCTCATCACCCGGCAGGTTACCATTCCCGACGCGACGGACTCCGACCACACCATCTGCACGGTAGCCACCGACTTGCTAGAGGCGGCCGCGAAGGCGACGGGACTGGGCAGCGGGCGGGAGCTGGTCAGACTGATAGGTGTGGGCACTGCCAACCTGGCGCACAGCGGGGAGGCGCAACCGCGCATGGAAAAGGAGGATGCCGGGCCATCAATGGGCAAGGCGCAAAGGCCTGAACAGTCCTCATGGGGCTGGCAGTCGAAGGCTCAGCAGCGCAACCAGCAACTCAACACCAGCCTGGACGCGATCCGCGACCGCTTCGGGTTCAAGGCTATTACGCTCGCGGCGGGCGTGAAACGACCCCTGATGGAGTCGCCTGAAGATCCGTTAGACCGGGGCAAAACGTAAGCTTTCTGAAATCGTTGTAACTTTTGTTTGCTTGCGTACGTTTGCTAGTTAAGGTACAATCAGTTCTAACTGGCGTATTATCGCGGCGAGATTCCCCATATCGACAAAGGCCTGCTTGAGGATCATCCTGTCAGAAGCGTACACGCATTTAGAGGCGCAGGCCCACCCCATTTTGGTTTCTAAGGAGTCTTATGAAAACTGAGCGCCATCGTGACCGGGTGCAAGGCCCGAACACGGACGCTTCCGGGGAGTATCCCGGCTCCACTGCTACCCCCGACGGCTCCATCGACGAGAGCATTGCGAACGGTTCGCCCACGGACGGTCACGCCGAAATGAGCGGGCTTGAGGCCGGTGCAGAGATCGAGTCCGGCAATGGGTACGCCTCCCTAGAAGACGGCCCCGGCACCGAGGATGGGAGCGCCTACGATGGCAACGGCTTTGCAACTCATCCTGAGTCGCCGCAGGTAGTGCTCACCCTGCCCAGGCGCAAGCGCCGCGTTCACTACGTGCCTGACGCACCTGAGACACCCGCTGTCGCTGCGACTAGCGAAGTAATAGCGCCCGCCGAAGATCAGGTAGTCGCCGCCCCCGCACCATCGACAGGTGTGGCTCTGCCGCCCAAGGCCCGGCGCAGGACCGGCGCGCCACCCGCACAGACTCAGCCCGTTGCGGCTGCGGTCAGCGAGCAACCTGCTGCGGTGGTCGAAGCAGAGAGCTCGCCCAGGCGGTTCAACGTCCACATCACGGTTGAGGGGGTACTCTGGGCCTCCTTCTTCGCGCTTGCGATCCTTACCCGCCTGTGGGACCTGAGCAACCGTGGCATCCACCACGACGAGAGCCTCCACGCGGTGTACGGCAACAACCTGTACAATGGCTCCGGCTACATCCACGACCCGATGATGCACGGGCCGTTGCAGTTCCACCTCATCGCCTTCATGTACTGGCTGTTCGGCACGAGCGAGATGGCAGCGCGCCTGGCTTCGGCCTTCTGCGGCATCTGGGTCGTCATGGCCCCGTTCTTCCTGCGCCGCCAGATGGGGAGGGTGCCAGCCCTCATCGCCACGTTCTTGCTGCTGCTGTCGCCTGGCGTCCTTTATTTCAGCCGCATGGCCCGCGAGGACGCTATCTTCTCCGCGACCGAGATGCTCATGATTGTGGGCTTGTGGCGGTTCGTGTCGAACAGAAAGCCCGCCGACTTCTTCATTTTCGCCGCGGGGCTGTCGCTCATGTTCACGATCAAAGAGGCTTCGTACCTGAGCACGGCGGTGATCGTCTCCTTCTTCGCGCTGCTGTTCGTGATCCAGTCGGGCTATGCTGTAATGGCCGCGACCGCGGTGTATGGCGCGCTCTTGGGCGGTTTGGTGCTCTTCCTGCGCGGGAATATGATGGAGCGGGATGTCGTCAACCACCAGCCTATACCCGGTAGTGGCACTATCGCCCCGCTGCCCGTCATCCCGGATGTAGGCCCGAAGTACGACGTGATCTGGCAATTTATGCTCGATCTTTTCACGCACCCGCTGGTGCTCGGCGCGATGTTCCTCACCATCGCCTACCTCGCCGCGATTACTATCCTGTTCCGCCGGGAGCGCACCCGCCTCGAAGAGGCCCCTCCTGCCGCGCCGGTTGTCACCCGCACCAGAGTAGCGGTCCCGGCCCGTGCGAACGGCAGCGGTGGTACCCTACAGACGCGTGTGCTACGTGGTAATGGCAACGGTGCGGCATCAGCTGCCGTGGAAGCAGTTCAGCCTGCGGTCGCAGCCATGGAGATGCCTGGTATTGCGTCCGCGAGCACCGCTGAAGACCCAGAGGCCGCGTCCGAGCTGTGGGACCCCCGCAGGCTCGACCCGAAGCCCGGCTCCATACTGGGGCGGTACCAGGCCGGTT
>JALZHG010000047.1:5497-31581 GCA_030914045.1 Chloroflexota bacterium
CGCACCTGATTGGGGCGCTCTTCGCCCGGCCGTCGGTGCTGTTGATCGGCCTGGCGATCGTGATGGCAATCTATACCGTGTTCTATACGGTGTTCTTCACCGACATACCCAGGGGCTTGATTTCCGGCTTCTTCGGCTCGCTCGGCTACTGGATGGCGCAACACGGGGTAGAGCGTGGCTCGCAGCCCTGGTATTACTACTTCCTGCTGGTCCCCTTGTACGAGCCTATCGCCGTGTTCTTCAGCCTGGTGGGAACGGTGTTCTTCAGTTGGCGTGGCATCAGGTGGCTGCGAAACAGGAAGGTCGAAGCGCGCTATACCAACAACCCGCCACGCTATGGCGCGTTCAACGTCGATAGGACGGTGCCGTTCGCCACTTTCCAGCCGTTCCTGGCGGCGTTCCTCATATGGTGGCTGTTTGGCGTTACCTTTATCTATAGCTGGGCGGGCGAGAAAATGCCCTGGCTCATGATGCACATGGCGCGCCCGGCTATACTGCTGGCTTCGCTCTTCCTGGGCGCGCTGCTGCTGTCGATGCTCGCCCGCAGGCGGGAGAGGATTGAGGCTGCCGCCGCCTACGACGAGCGCCACGTGGCGTACGGACCTGGAACCCCATCCCTGGCGACAGGCGGTATGGTGCGCTCCACGCTGGCCCGGCTGGGGCAACCCGGCTTACAGATGGCGGGTGCCACACCGGGAGGCTCTACTCCCCTCGACTTGCGCGGCGGGCAGGTCCTATCGATGAGCAGCGGTCGCGGCCCTCAGCGTCAGCGGCCCTCGGCTCACACATCAGCGCACAGTTCGGCTCGCCGCAACGCCCCGCCACCGCCCACCGTACCGGCACGCCGGGGAGGCCGGGGTAGAGGCGCAGCCGTGGCCGTGGCCCGCAGGCAGGACCCGCCCTGGGTTGCCTGGAACTCGCCTGACTCGAACTTCCCGGTGCTGGCGTTCCTGACGCTATTCGTGCTGTTCGCGATGTCGTGGGCTATGACCATGAACTTCCAGATCGCGGAGAACAACAACTACGCGACATGGTCGTGGACGTGGCTCTGGCCCGGCCTCGCGGCGGCGCTGGTGATCGCTTTCATAGCCTGGCTTGGCCCTGGCCGCGCGCTCAGGTACCTCGGGTTGGGGCTTTTCTCGGTCTTCCTGCTGTACCAGTTCCGCTCGGCCATGATGTTGAGCTACTTCCAGCCCGACGTGCCGAAGGAGATGGCTGTGTACGTGCAGACCTCGCCGGACGTGACCCGCACTATGAAGGAGATAAAGGACTTCTCCGTAGCGACGACGGGCAGGAACGATGTGAAGGTGCTGTACGACAGCGACGTGTCGTGGCCCTTCAGCTGGTACTTCCATAACTTTAAGAACGCGCAGTTTATTGGTGGTGGCGAGCCGCAACCGGCCGCCGACGTACCCATCATGGTCTTCGGGTACGATACCAAGAATAGCAACACGGAGCTTCTGAAGAACTACACCTCGCAGCGTTACACGATGCGCTGGTGGTTCCCCGAAGACTGGTACAAGAGGAACTTGATTTCGGGGCTGCCGGAAGGACAGACGCCCAAGACGGCTCCCTTTGCTACCGCCGGACTGCTGGTGGTCAAGCTAGGCGACACTTTCACCAAGCCCGACAACCAGGCGACCCTCTGGAAGTACCTGTTCTTCAGAGAGACGCCTCAGCCCTTAGGCTCGTACGACATGCTGGTCTACGTGCGGAAAGATGTCGCACCGTACTACCACTATTTGCAGTACCAGCCGATACCCTCGGAAGACCTACCCTGATAGTGCCGAGTACCGAGTGCCGAGTGCCGAGTACGAAGTACTCTTAGACTCACTCGGTTCTTGGAACTCGGTACTCGGCACTTGATTAGGAACAAAGGAGATCATGGACAGACGCCGACTAAGCGCACGCACAGATATGGGATCGAACCTCGCCCCCGTTCGGCGGGAAGAGCTTGCCCAGCCTCTACTTGATAGGGCGATCAACCTGGCCGCCCTCAACTGGGAGGTGATGGCTTTCATCGGGCTGATGCTGATTGCAGCTTTCAGCCGCCTGGTGGACCTGGGGCCTCGCGCCTTCCACCATGACGAATCGATCCACGCCTATTACTCGGACTACTTCCTGAAGACGGGCAATTACACCACGACCCCCGGACATGAGGGCGGCTACGACCCCGTCTACCATGGGCCGTTCCTCTATCACGCCACGGCGCTGATGTTCTTCCTGTTCGGGTCGAACGACTACAACGCCCGCCTGGCACCGGCGCTGTTCGGCATCTTCCTGGTGGGGCTGTGCTGGCTGATGCGGCCCTTCATTGGCAGGGTAGGCGCGCTGATAGCCACTTTCCTGGTAATCTTCTCGCCCAGCATCAACTATTACTCGCGGTCGCTGCGGCACGACGTGTTCGCGCTGGCGGGTATCACGCTCCTGTTCATTTCGATACTCTGGTTTGTGCGCACCCACCAATCTAAATGGGTCTACCTGGGGGCTATAGGTTACGCCATCGCGTTCGCCAGCCATGAGCTAACGTATCTGCTGACCGTTGTCTTCGTGGTGTTCCTGCTGCTGGCGTTCTTCCTCTTCCCGACGTTTGCAAACAGGGCAACCGCCGGACTGCGCACGCTCGTGGGTGACGAGGATGTGAACCCGGTTAAGAGCGCGTGGTCGGCCTTGATGGCGCGGCCGTGGACGCTGCTGGGCGGGGTGCTTACCTTCTTCGGCATCTACGCCGTGCTGTTCACCAACATGTTGATAAAGCCGCAGCTTATCTGGTCGGGTGTCAAAGGCCCGCTCTACTGGCTGAGCCAGCACGAGGTGAATCGCGGCTCGCAACCCGAGTTCTACTACCTGCTGCTGATGCCCATCTACGAGCCTCTAGCTTTGCTTGCGGGGCTGGCAACTGTGGTGTGGCTATTTGTGAGGCTGGCGCGGGGCCGGGCCGACGAGAGGCAGCCCGACGACGTCGATATCGTCACGGAAGGGCCGGAAGACCAGTATGGAGTGCGCTATCCCAGCATGGAAGGCACGAGGGGCTTCGCGCTGTCGTTCCTGGCCTTCTGGTCGTTTGGTTCTCTGGCCGTCTTTTCGATAGCGGGTGAGCGCCTGCCGTGGCTGAACATGCACATCGCTATGCCGTTCAGCTTGCTGGCTGCGGTTGGCCTGGGCGCTATGATTACTCGCGTTGACTGGCGCGAGGCTCGTAAGGGGGGCGGCATCTTCCTGGGTGTCACCGTCTTGCTGTTCATCGTCTCGCTGTTCGTGACCATCGCGCACTTCACCGGGAACATGCCCGCGACATCCGGCCAGACGGCAGAGGCGCAGAACTTCCTGCGGACAGTCGGGTTGATCGTCGTGGTGGTGGGCCTGCTCGTGCTGTCGGGTTGGCTATCCTATAAGATGGCACCGGGCAGGGCGGTCGCCGTGGTCGCTATGACGTTTGCAATCCTACTGGCTGCGTACGGGGTCCGCTCGATGTCGTTGGCCGTGTACCAGCACGGCGACGTACCTGTGGAGCCGCTTATCTACACCCAGTCGTCGCCGGACGTGCCGATTGTCACTGCGATGGTGGAGAGGCTGGCGCGTGACGTGACCGCTATCGAGGGCCGCAACGCCAACGACGTGACCGGCGGCCACACCCTCGCCATCTTCATCGACCAGAACGACGCGATAGAGTGGCCGCTCGACTGGTACTTCCGCGAGCAGAAGGGGAAGCAGTACTTCAACTACTTCCAGAACGGGCAGGAAATACCCGACGCCGACAAGGCCAATCGGATTGCTCCCAACGCCCCCGTGATACTGGCGAGCGAGCAGACCGAAAACACCGCCTACTTCAAGGAGTTCATCAAGGACAAGTACACCACCAACCGCTACGCGCTCAACTGGTGGTTCCCGGAGGAGACCTACAAGACCAACGGCAAGGGCGACATTGGCAAGGCCTTTGGGTGGCTCTTCGGCGGCGGCATGAGGTTCCTGCTTTACCGCGACCCCGGCCTGCCGCTCGGCTCCCGCAACTTCTATCTGCACGTGCGCAACGACCTCGCGCCGCAGGTGGGCCTCGGTGGCGTGCTGAGCACCACCACCGACGAGACAGTGGACGACGGCAAGGTGTACGGCATGTTCGACCTCGCGCAAGGAGCGAGCCGGGGCCAGTTTAACCTGCCTCGCGGCATCGCCACCGACGCGGCGGGCAACTTCTACGTGGCCGACACCGGCAACTTCCGCATCCAGAAGTTCGGCCCTGACGGCACGTTCCAGGCGCTGATCGGCAACGGCAGAGGCACCGGCGATGGGCAGTTCAACCCCATCAACGACAGCGGCATCGGCACCGGCATCGGTGGCATAGCGGTGGACGCACAGGGCAACGTATACGTAGCCGATACGTGGAACCACCGAGTGCAGAAGTTCGGGCCTGACGGCAAGTTCGTCGCCAAGTGGGGCGAGTTCGTCAGCCTGGCCGATGCTGCGGGCGCTGTCGATCCGAACCGCGACACGAGGTTCTACGGGCCCCGTGGCATAGCTGTAGGCCCCGACGGCAACATCTACGTGACCGATACCGGCAACAAGCGGGTGAGCATATTCGACACGGACGGCACGTTCGTGCGCCAGATTAGCAGCAACCTGACGCCGGAGCGCATCGCCCAGAACTACGCATTCAACCAGCCTGGCGAGTTGAACGAGCCTATTGGCATAGCGGTAGACGGCCAGGGCAACGTGTACGTAGCCGACAGCCTCAACCGCCGCATCCAGAAGTTCGACGCGGCGGGCAAGTTCATGGCCCAGTGGCCGGTGCCCGGCACCAACTGGGAGGCGGGCTTGTACCTGGAGCCGTTCCTCGCGGTAGACGCGCAAGGCAACGTGTACGCCACCGCGCCGACCGGGGCGGCCGTGCTCAAGTTCAACCCGCAGGGCCAGCTACTTGCCACGCAAAAGAACGCGGGCGCGATCAACCTGAAGATCCCGACCGGCATTACCGTGGCACCCAACGGCGATGTTGTAGTGGTGGATACCACCGCGCATGGCGTGGTGAACATGGGTAAGATCGGCCCTTAGTAGCGGGGCGTTAGCGAGGGGCACCAGTATGGTGCCCCTCTTTGTTTGTTGACGCGCCCTATCGCCTTGCCTTACAATTGCTGTGAGTGGAACTGCTCAGGCCCGGTCGAGAAACGCGATATCCTGATGCCTGAAGTGATTGGGAGGCGCGGGCTATAAACGGCCCCTGCTCACACTTTAAGCAGAGCGGTGATCCCTCACTTTGCCGTCAGTTAACACGCGTCACGACGGCTACTTGAAACTGAGCGCAAAGGGCCTCCTCTATGAAACCATGGTTGCCTGAAGAGGCAGCTAGCCAGGGCAAGAGCACCACCGAAACAGATCGCGTACTGCCTGACGACTCCGCTACCGTCGTGACCGGAGAGCACGCCAACGGGCGCGCCGGCTCGCCCCCGATAGCTCCCACGCAGTCCGATGGACACTCCCCCGACGGAGCGAGTGCTTCCCTGCCCGTGCGCCGCCCGTCTTATGGAAATGACGAGCCTCCTCTTCTGGCACCTGCGCCTCTGGAGCGCGCCGCAGCACCGAAACGCCAAAGCAAACTGCATGCTCTCGCGACGGGTGCGCTTTGGCTGTTGGGAACTAAGGGTCTGTGGCTTGGGGCACTCGGGGTCGCGGTGGCGATGTACGCGCAGAAGGCCCTCATTGTTGACAAGGAACTGGTCGCCTCTATTCGCTGGTACGTGCTCGCCATCTTCCTTGTGCTCGTGGGGTGGCATACGACCTACCGCAATAAGAGCGTGCTGGTTGAAGTGGTGCCCGAGGAAAGTGGCGAGCGGAAAGAACCTGAGCCTACGGTGGTCGCCGCAGCTGAGCACCCTGCTCAGGCCCCAGCAGCTTCTACACTTCCGGTTCGTGTGAAATCACGCGTCGAAGGCACTGTAGCGGCCTATAGCGGTCCAACCACGCCAGCCACGACTACTCTGCCCGTGCGCTCCCGCACCCGGTTGGAAGTCGCGCCTGCAACTGCGACCGCTCCCCAGGCAAAGGCTGCGTCTAAGACGGCGGGCGCGCTTGGAATGCTTCGGAGCAGGTTTCACGGCCTGGTGCAGGACTGGCCCAGGTACCTCGTGATTAGTGTGGCCCTCCTCCTCAACCTCTACAGCGCCAACGTTTTGCGCGGCAACTACTACTCGGCTGTGGGTGGAGTGGGCTGGTTGATGAGCCTGGGGCTGCTCATGACGGCCTTTATAGGCGAGCGGCGGCCCAAGCTGCGCGATCCCAACGCTGCCGCTATAGACAACGAGGACCGCGACAGGGTACGCATGGTGTTCCTGGTGGAGCTTGCGTTCGTGCTCGCCATCGTGGCCCTGGCTTTCTTCCTGCGGGTGTACCGGCTCGATGACCTCACCGGGGGCATGCACGGCGACGAGGGCGAGACCGGCATGGACGCCATCAACATCATGGAGGGCGGCACGGTATCGCCTTTCATGACCGGCTGGTTCGCCCACCCTAACTTCTCATTCTTTGCCGCCGCCGGGTCGATGGCGATCTTCGGCAAGGACCTCTTTGGTCTGCGCATCCTTTCCACCATCCTGAGCGTGCTCATGCTGGTGCCGTTTTACCTGCTGGTGCGCATGTGGTTCGGCGTGCGAACGGCCCTCATCGCCGGCATCCTGCTGGCAATCATGGACGTGTCGATCTACTTCGGCAAACTGGGCCTCAACAATATTATGACGCCCTTCTTCCTCGTGGGGGGTATCTTCTTCCTGGCGAGGGGGTTGCGCAGCATGCGCAGCCTCGACTTCGTGCTCGCGGGTTACAGCGCGATGCTGACCCTCTACTTCTACTTCGCGGGGCGGCTCACACCGTTCTTGCTGGCGGCGATGCTGGGGTACCTGTTCGTGCTCATGCCGTTGGTGGGGCTGCCGGGCGCTTACCTGGCCCTGCGGCGGAGCGACAAGCTGCGCTCGCGGGTGCACGCGCTACGGGGTGCGCTATTGGGGCAGTGGCGGCGCGTTACTCCCTATTTCCCCAAGCTGATCGTCTTCGCCGTGGCCTCCATCTGCATGGCTTCACCGTGGGGTGTGTTTTACCTGGACCACCAGGTAGAGATGAACGCCCGGTCCAACGACAAGTTCGTCCTGTACCCCACTAACGAGCCAAGAATGGCGAACGAGTACCAGGCTACGCACGACCCACTTTACCTGGGCCTGCGCGTGCCTACGAACAATGATATTTACCCGTTCCTGCCGGTGGTGTTCGAGCAGACGCCTCTCAGCGTCAAGGTAGCTGATGACGGCTTCTTCGCCCGCGTCTTCTGGGGGCAGGCAAATAAGACTCTCTCCATGTTCACGTACCGGGCGGACAATAGCTCCTTTTTCACTTTCACGGGAGAACCGGCGGCCAAGCCTATAGAGGCGGCGCTGCTGATACTGGGCATCGTGTGGGCGCTCTGGAAGTGGCGGGACCACCGCCTGGCGATACTGTCCATCTGGTTCTGGGGCACCGTGGTGGCCGGTGGCGTGCTGACGATTGACGCGCCCTACATGCCCCGCATGGTGGGCCTGGTGCCCGTGCTGGCTATCTTCATCGCGCTCCCACTGAACAAGATGGCTGCCGAGTTCTACAACGCCTTCGGGAGGGTGCGAGCGGCCAGGCCAACCCGCAGGGCGCGGTGGCAGCCCAAAGTAGCGCGAGCCGTGCCCGCCATGTTGATTGTGGGCACCCTGGTTTACCTGGGGCTGCAAAATGCCACCGACTACGACCGCTTCCTGAACACGTATCCCTTCCGGGACGTGGCGGGACAGGCCTATTTCGTGCGCGAGATGAACAAGCAGGTAGTCGCGGAAGGCAAGCCGATACCCTACTACTACGATCTGGGCATGCACCAGCTTTACTGGGGGCACGGCGACAATCGCTTTGTAAATCACGGCACTCCAGGCGAGGACATGACCAATCCCACGAACGAGTTGCCGGTGATTGACACCGAGGGGCGCGACGTGGTGTTCATGGTCTGGGCGCTGAACAGGCACTACCTGTCCGTGCTGCGGACCTACTATCCCGGCGGAACGGAGAAAGACTTTGTATACGGCCCGCCGGACAACCCTTCCAATCTGCTCACCTCATATCGAGTCACGAGCGAGCAGCTTGACGCCCACCGTACGATGCGGGCGACCTATAGGCCAGCCACGGGTACGCCAGTGGAGCGGCTGGAGGGCGGCATTGGTAGCTCCATGCCACCACCCGATGGTCTTGCTTTTCCCGCTACCGCGTCCTGGGCAGGTTCGATTGTAGCTCCAAGCATGGGCAGGTACAGGCTCGCGATTGAAGCGCCGGTCGGCGGCAACCTGATCGTGAACGGCACGCAGGTGCTTAGCACAACCGCGCAGACACCAAGGGTGGAGACGGAGTTGCTGCTGGCGAGGGGGCCGCACCAGATAACGCTCACGGGGGCCATGCCGGACGCGGCGGCGCAAGTGACCCTGAAGTGGGCACCCGCTGGCATGGAACTCGGCCCGGTGGCCCAGCAATACCTGTGGAACGGGCCGGGGCAAGGACTGTTCGGGCAGATAAGCAGCCAGGCGGGCCTGGACGTGGCGGCGGTCCCCGGCGTTGCCCCGACTGTACAACCCAAGGCCATATCGAGCAGGGTGGACGGCTTCCTCGGCTTCCGGCATAGCCCGGATGCAACCATAGGTGGCCCACTGTACGCTACCTGGACGGGCACGCTGAACATCGTAGACCCTGGCCTTTACGTGTTTGACGTGCATTCCAACGGGGACAGCGCGGTGTTCGTGGACGACAAGCTGGTAACCGTCATCCGAGCCAACGGCCAGCCTGTGCAGGCGGGCGGGCAAGTAGAGCTTAACCCCGGCCCGCACAAGTATGAACTGCGGTATACGTGGTCCTCGGGCACTGGGTATCTTGAGGCGTTCTGGACGCCACCCGGCCGTGAGAGGGTGTTGCTCGGACCCGACGTGTTGCGCACAGACGCGGGTATCATAGACCCGGCCACCCTCGCAAGCGAGCCGCCCCCGGCGGACATCCCAACACCCGGCCAGCAACCAACGTCAGCCGACCAAACCCGGCAGCCGAAGGCGGTACTGGGGTCCGACGCGGGTATGAAGGAGCCGCGGGGCCTGGGCGTGGACAAGGCCGGTAATATGTACGTGGGTGACAAAGGGAACAACCGCGTTATAGTGCTTGGCCCGGACGGCAAGGTAATCAGGACCTGGGGCGCGTCCGTGCCCGCCGACTACAAGCCGGAACAGGGGGAAGCCCCGGAGGGCACCTTCGGTGACATCAACGACGTGGCGGTGGCCGAGGGCGCGGACGGTGTAACTTACGTGTACGTGCTCGACGCGCTCCAGAGGGTGCAGGTCTTTACGGCCGAGGGCACGCAGGTGGGCACTTACTCTGCTACAGATTTAGGGTTATATGGCCCCAACGGTGCCGCGATTGGGCCAGCGGATGAAGGTGGCGGCGGGCAACGGCTGTACATTTCGTCCACGGGGCAGAACAGGGTCGTCAACCTGCCCGCTTTCGAGGAGTACCAGGACGCGCCACAGGGCACCACACTAGCGCAAATGGCTCAGAGTATCGAGGGCAACGAGGGCGACAGGCTGGAGCAGCCTGTGGACAGCGTGGCGCACCCAACTAACCCCGGAATCCTGTATAGTATAGACTTGAAAGACCGTATCGTTCAGCTACAATTGCAAACCCCGTTCGGTAACGCAGACGCGACAGGCACGCCTACTCCAGTCGCGTGGCGCATCAGCAAGCAGTGGCGGGTGCCGGTTGGCCGTGCGGAGGGTGGGTCACGATTGGCGATCAGCCCTGACGGCAAGCAGGTGTACATGAGCGATCCCGACAGGAGCCGGGTGGCGGTGCTCAACACCGAGACAGGGCTTGTCAGCTACTTTGGGACGGACGGCAGCGGTGAAGGTCAGTTCAAGGGTCCGAGCGGTATCGCCGTGGCCCCTGACGGCACCCTGTACGTCCTGGAGCGGGTCAACAACCGCGTGCAAGTGTTCGACATGGGTGAGACTCCTAAGTAATGGACCACGCGCAGCTTTCCGGGCAGAATAACCTTGTCCGTTCGACCGCGCAGGTAGACGCACCTGTTGACGAGGTCGCGCCTGGCCGTGCCTCCAACGCGCCCTTTCCAGATGCCCCCCCTGTGCAAGATGCCTCGGCGGAGGAGCAGGCGTCGGTCCGCGACCTGCTGGCCTCAGTTTGGAAGGCGCGCGGTTTGTTCGGCGGCATGCTGGCGATTGCTATTGCCTACTACGGCCAGCGGGCCCTCATCGAGCGCAATGATTTTCCTTTGTCCACGCTTTGCTACGGCATTGCAATCGTTGTCCTTATTCTCTCCCTGCTACACCCGACGCTCCCATGGAGGCGCATACCCCAAGATGCAACTCCGAGTGAAGCCCATAAGGTTGTAAAGCCCAGCACTGAGGTTGAGGTAGCCGCGGAAAACGGACCTACATCTACTCATGCGCTAGCTTCAACTCCAAGTGCTGAAGCCATCAACGACCCGCCCGCGCTTCCGGTCCGCAAGGTGGGTTCGAGGGCTGTTCCGCTCATGCCGGACAACCCACCTGCCACCGATGCTCCCTCCAATGGCGGTGTGCAGCCTGCACGACCGCGATTCGAGGCATGGGTGCCCGCCACGCCGGAGGCGACTGCGGTCGTCCGCAAAGCACGCCGTGCCAACGGCTCGGGCAAGATGCCCGCTGTGCCGGTAGTGGCTAAGACGGCACAGGAGCGCCATTCTAGTGGACCCACGCGGGGGCTGCTAGGACGTGGAGCTGCGTGGCGGGCACAGCTTGGCTGGCGCGTGACCGTTCCCGCTCTGTTGGTGGCGGTGGGGTTGCTGGTCTGGTCCTTCTTCGCCCTGCGGGCTAATATTGTGTCGCCGCTTGGGGGTTGGCTGTGGGCTGGTGGCATAGTGGCCCTCATTGTGGCGCTGCTGGGCGTGCCCGGCTGGCCCAGGGGCAACAGCCTGCTGCCAGGTCCGAAGGGCGACTTCTTCGGTCGGGGCGTGCCCGACATGCCTGCTGGCTGGTCAGCGGCGCTGATCTTCACCATCTTGCTCGTGGCTGTGGCTCTGCGCCTGTACAACCTGGAGTACCACCCAGGTATCTTTGGCGACGAGGGCGAACGCGGTATGGACGCCCGCCGCATCCTCGAGGGGAATGGCGCGCTTATTTTCGGCGCCGGCTGGTGGAGCGTGCCCAATCTCTACTTCTACGTGACCGCCTTCTTCCTGGGGCTGCTAGGCGACCACAACATGGTGGCCGACCGCATGCTGTCGGTGGTCAGCGGCGTGATTGCCGTCTGGTACGTGTATCGCACGGGCAAGCTGCTATGGGGCCCGCGTGTCGGGCTAATCGCCGGCGCGCTCATGGCTGTGTCCCCGCTGGCCCTGCAATTCAGCCGCCTGGCGGGCGAGAGCACCCCCACCGGTACCCTCTGGGCCGTCGGTTTCTTCTACATGGTGCTGGCGCTACGCGACCGCAAGTGGACCGATTGGCTGCTCGCGGGTCTCGCCTGGGGTTTCAGCCTCTACTTCTACGCGGCGGGCAAGCTGATTATACCGATGGCGGCTGCGCTCGGCTTCTATTGCCTGGTGCGGTGGCGGCTCGACTTCTTCAAGCGGTACGCACTCGGCTTCGCGTTACTGGCGGCGGCCATGCTGATTACCGCCATGCCTTACCTCATCTACGCCGCCGAAAGCAATTTCCACGTAATCATGGGCCGGGCGCAGGAGACCTCTATTTTTTCGCCGTCCAATCAGGGCTTCACCTTCGGGCGGTACAACCTGCCATACGACCCGGCTCTCGCACAAGGCTCCACCGTGCAGACGGTAATGTCGCACCCCGTGGAGTGGGCGCGGCTGATTTACGAGCAGGGCCGTGAGACGCTGGACGTGCTCTACCGCAGAGCCGACCAGGTGTTTTTCTACCGTATTTCGGACCACGGCGGCACAATGTTTCCGCCCTTCTGGGCTACCATCGTGATGCTCTCGCTGGCTTACGCTACCTGGAAGCTATGGGACAGCCGTTTCGGGCTGGTCTGTATATGGTTCTGGTTCGGCATGTTGGGTTCTATGCTTACGATTGACACGCCCAACCTGCAGCGTGTGACGGGTGCCTGGCCCGCGCTTATGCTGCTTCCGGCAGCCCTCCTCGACCGCATCTTCGCGGCGGGGTGGCCCTTCAGTCTGTCGCTGGCCCGTAAGTGGGCAACCGTGCCTATTGTGGCCGCGCTGCTCTTCTTTACCTACACATCTATCCAGGAATATTTCGGGCATTTTGTCGAGACCTGCCCCTATTGCGATGCCACCACGCAGGCCCGGTACGCCCTCGACCTGGGCACGGACTACAAGGCTTACCAGTTGGGAGTGGGGGGCTACGACGTTTACTTCAATTACGGGAGCACCCGGTTCCTCGCGAAGCACACCGAAGGTATAGATCTACTGGCGGCGGCGGACAAGCTGCCCGCGATTGACAGCAACGGCAAGGGCCTGGCGTTCCTGGTCTACGCGAACAACCGGGAGTACCTGCCGCTGATCAGGCTCTACTACCCTGGCGGCACTGAGGAGACGATACGCAGCGCGGACGGCGTGGAGCGGTTCGTCTCTTACAAGGTGACGCGGGAGCAGCTTGCGACTTTCCAGGTGGCGCGGGCCACGTACAGCCCCGCGTCGGGCGAGCCGATTTCCAGGGAGGAGCCTGGGTTGGGCACCGAACGCGCGGGGCCTGAGCCACAAGTACAGGCAGGGCAGGTCACCTCGGCGGTGGAACCCTGGAGCGCACCCACCGGTGCGTCATACCCACTCAAGGCGGCCTGGGAGGGCGGACTGGTCGCGCCGCAGTACGGCATCTACTCGTTCGTAATAAATGGTGACGTACAAGATGCAAAGCTGGAGCTTGACGGCCGAACCGTGTTAGGTGGTGCTGCGTTCAAGCCGGGTGAGGCGGCGGAACTGGTGCTCGCCAAGGGTGTCCACGAGGTGCGCTTGAGTGGTACCCTGGTCAGCGGGAGCAGCAAGCTCAGCCTGCAATGGGGGGGTGCGGGTGGCGCGCCACAGGCGGTGCAACCCCGGTTCCTCTACAAGGGCCCGGCGGGCGGCCTCACCGCGGAACTTGTCCAGGGTATGGAAAGCGGGCCTTCCCCGAGTATCCTCAAGGCACCCGATCCGTTCAAGGGCCAGCAAATCACCCAACGGCGAGTGGACCCGTTCGTAGGGTTCCGCCAGGCAATCGACCTGTTTGGCAACGCCCCTTATCTTGCACGCTGGTACGGCAAGCTAAAGGTCGCGCAGGAGGGCATGTACGGCTTCTCGGTGGCCGTGCCCGACAATCTAGTGCTCTTAGTTGATGGCGAAGTCGTGATAGACGGCCCCTCCGGCCTACCGAGTGGCAACGTTCAACTCACCACAGGTCTCCACGACATCGAGCTGCGCTACGCTTCACCGGGCGGTGGGGCGCGAATAGAGCTACTTTGGAGCCCCCCTGGTAGCGAAACATCTATTATTCCGCCCACGGCGCTGGTGCCGCAGTCGCGAAGCTGGCTGAAGTCCGAGTTACCCGACGCGCCTGGTGCCCTGGTCCAGGAGCCTATACCCGGCCCGCAGTCCTCGGCCATCTTGTGGAAGCCGAAGGCAGTGTATGGCGCCGACGCGGGTCTCAAGGAACCTCGCGGCCTCGCAGTGGATCGCAATGGAAACATATATGTGGGCGACAGTGGTAACAGGCGCGTGGTGGTGCTTGCGCCCGACGGCCGAGCGGTGCGCACGTGGGGCAGCCCTCTGCCCGAGACGTACACGCCCGAACAGGGAGAAGCGCCCGATGGGCAGTTCGATGAGATCTCCGATCTGGCGGTGGGAGAGGGCGCCGACGGAAAGACCTACGTTTATGTGCTGGACAGAACGACCAGGATTCAGGTGTTCACACCAGAGGGAGAGCAGGTCGGGACCTATGCAGCCAGCCAGCTAGGCATGTATGGGCCGAATGGCCTCGCGGTTGGTCCGGCGGGTGACGGCGAGAAGGGGCACAGGCTGTACGTCTCCGTTACGGGTCAGCACCGGCTGGCTGCCTTCCCAGCCGTTGACCAGGTGCTGAACCAGCAACCCCGCGCCGTACTCAGCGAGATTGTACAGAACATAAGAGGTCCGCAGGGAGCCGCACTTGACCAGCCTGTAGACGTACTGGCCGATCCCACTCGTCCCGACATCGTGTACACGATCGACCTGCGCGACCGGCTGGTGCAGCTACAACTTCAGGATAGGCAAGAAGGTGAGAGCGCTTTCGACGACCCCCACCTGCTCCCCTCCACCATAGGCCAGCAATGGCAGATTACCGTTGGCAGAGACGCCGGGGGTTCCAGGCTGGCTATCAGCCCGGATGGTAAGCGCATCTACATGAGCGACCCGGAGAGGGACCGCGTGGCGCTTGTGGAGGTCGAGAGCGGTCTTGTGAGCTACTTTGGAGAGATTGGGAAGGGCGAGGGCCAGTTCACAGCGCCAAGCGGTATTGTGGTGGGCGCTGATGGCACGCTCTACGTGCTGGAGCGGCTCAACAATCGTGTGCAACTATTCGACCCGAACCAGTGAGCCAGTAAAGCTCAACTCGTAACGCAAAAGGCTATCAGGTACTTCTTTAGCCCCCGATAGCCTTTTTGATTCAGACCTAATCTGCCCTGGCAGGCTGAGTTTCGTCCTGGGCCTCAGGGCTGGCCGGAGCCGTAAAGTTATCTCGGAGAGCGGGAACGCCCTGCGTAGGTGCACTCTCGTCATCAGCCACAGGAACTACGCTCTTGCTGGCCCTCCGGGCGGCACCATGTTGGCGTTGCGACCACCACGCCAGCGTCAGGCTGAGCGCCACTATGCCACCGATAATGGCTGCCGGAAGGACGCTCTTTGACCAGGCGGCAGCGGAAGCAGCGTCGCCAAACTCGGGACTTTGCAAGTAGTAGAAGTAGGGCAGCACAAATGACGGCAGTGAAGCGTTGAGTGCTTGCGGGTCTATACTGTCCTGTATGCCGCCGGGCAGCCATCTCAAGGCGATAGGAAGGCCGTTGGTGATGACGTGGTTCAAACTTTCGGCGGTAGGGTGGTGATACATCCACTGCGGCTGGTACAGGTAGCCTGCCACTATCGCCAGGCTCACCACCAGCAACAGGCCGTAGATGGCGTAGTACACTACGTTGCGTATCCGGTCGAGGGCTACGCAGAACGGCATGGCTAGCAGGGGCAGAATCGAGGCCAGGTAGCGCGCGGGAGGGCACCATTCACCCCAGAACTGAGCGTAGTTGGCTATCACCCCGAAGTAGGGCATGAAGACCAGGCCCAGCCAAAGCAGGTCGCGGCGGTGCGGCTTGTGGACGCCCATCAAGATGACGCCTACGATTGCCAGGATGTAAATGGGTGCGGCGATGAAGAGGCCCCACTGCACGTCGATGAGTAGCCCGGCGGCTCCCCGTAGTGTGCCTGCTACGTCGCTGCTCCCTGCATGGTCGGAGGCGTTGGGGAATACCTGGCCGTACCTGTGGAAGAAGAAGTACATCAGCAGGCACGCCGAAACGACGGACTGGCCTATGACAAGGATGTAATTGTGCAGGCGGTGTGGCGCGCCCCGCTTCACAGAGGCGTAGATGAAGTATATGAACAAGGCCGCGCTCACGGGTATGAAGCGATAGTGCAGCCACGGCAGGAAGGCGATGCTGGCGCCGATGGCTGCCACCTGGAGCGCATTGTTGTCCCACAAGCGGATGCGGCGAAAGGCGTAGACGACAAAGAGCGCCGCCGGTAGCTCGGGAAAGATCAGGTACGAGTAAGGTAGCTGGGGCACGGTGAAGGCAAAGGCGGCCCAGGTGAGCAGGGCGGGCCACAACAGTTTCGTGCTCTCGCGCCCCAGCAGGTAGACGTTCGCCGCGACAAGCGCCCCTAGCGCGCCAAGGAAGTAGACTACAAGCTCGCGCCCACCGCTTACGAAGGCGGGCAGTATCAGCAGGCTCAGACCCAGACCGTGCTTGGAGTAAAGCTCGTTGCGGGTGCCGTTTGACGGGAGGGGCACACTGGGGTCGGTGCTAGCGCACTTGCGGCTGCTGGGGACGAGTTTGGCGGGGTGGGGTGGGAGAGGATAAGGGGTTGAACCCCACCCCTGCCAGCCTTCAGGGTAGCCGGTCCAGGGATCGTAGAAGGCAGGGTGAAAGCTTGCTTCGTCGGTCTGCCGGTAGTTGTTGCACTCGTTGAGGTCGCCGTCCTGCCAGATGCTGATGGCGGTCATCATGTAGAACGGCTCGTCGCCCGTGACGGGGTTCAGGTGGGTCATGATCCGCGGCGCGAACAGCGCCAGTGCCGCGAAGGTGACGAGGAAGATGGACACAGGTTCCCACCAGGGCACGCGCGGCGTGGCGAAGCTGCTCTCGGCCATGACCGTAGTGGCCCCGGCGCTACTCCTCCTGGGTAACGATATAGTGTTGTTGCTAATCGAGCGAAGCAGCATAAAGGAAGCACTGAGGGCCGTCAGGCAGATTGCGCGTCGAAACGGTGGCGCATATATAGGAATGACTTGCTCGCCACAGCAAGCGGCATATTATAGCGATTCTATCACTCGTCTGCTTACCCGTCAAATATGAATGGGGCCGATGTTCCGCAAAGTGTTTGTCGCTACGTGGAACCGGCACGTACTCTGTTTGCATGTGCTATTGTTGGTGTGCTACAATTCCACGTCTGAGGAGTGGGCACTTCCAACATGCAGGAGAGTACCAGGAGGCATATGGCTACCAGGCCGCGGGAGAGAGTCCAAAGTACGCGGGACACCATTCGCACAGGTGGGAACGAAGGCCGCAGGCTGCGCGTGGTAGTGGTTATGCCTGCGTACAATGCTGCCCGCACGCTGGCAAAGACGCACGGCGACCTGCCCGGAGACCTTGTCGACAAAGTCATCCTGGTGGATGATGCCAGCCAGGACGACACTGCTACTATCGCCAGGCAGCTTGGCCTGGACGTGATAGTGCACGTCCAGAACAAGGGGTACGGCGGGAACCAGAAGACCTGCTACATCGAGGCTTTGAACCAGGGCGCGGACGTAGTAGTCATGTTGCATCCGGACAACCAGTACGATGCGACCCGCATCCCCAGCATGATAGCGCCTATCATGGAAGGTAAGGCCGACCTGGTGCTCGGTTCGCGCCTTTTGGGCGGTCGCAGCGCTACTCTCCAGGGAGGTATGCCCCTCTGGAAGTACGTCTCGAACAGGTTCCTCACCATAGTTGAAAACTTCGCGTTGGGCACAAATCTGTCGGAGGCGCACACCGGTTTCCGCGCCTATTCCCGAAGGCTGCTGACCACGATCCCATTTCTGCTCAATTCCGACGATTTTGTGTTCGACAGCGAAGTAATTGCGCAGACGATAGCCTTTGGCTTCAAGATTGCGGAAGTGCCGGTGCCGACCCGCTACTTCCCGGAGGCCTCGAGCGTCAACTTTCGGCGCAGCGTCATCTATGGGCTAGCCACGCTCAACGTGTCGCGCAAGGTGTGGCTGCACAGGAAGGGGATACGCAGGTACCCGATATTCCGCAAGCGGCTCTCCAGCGTGTTGAGCCGGGAGTACAAGGACCGCATCTTCGGGGCCGAGAGCCTCGCGGGCGAGACGAAAGCGGCCACGAGGTCGTAAAATCGTAATAAGCAAGACCCCTGTCACGTTCTACCGATAAATACCCTTACCGGAGCTAGCATTTTGTTCAAGTCGCGGCGTTTCATCATCGGCCTGGTGATAAGCCTGGTCTTCCTGGGCTGGGCTTTATTGCAGGAGAACCCTGCGAAGATTGTCGCCACGATAGCCGGGATGAACTGGTTGTCGCTTCTACCCGCGCTGGCGTTCTATTTCATCGGCGTGTGGATCAGGGCAGTGAGGTGGCGGATACTTCTCGCGCCCCTGCGCTTGAAGATGGGTTTACTAGAAATATTTCAAATAGTGGTTATTGGCTATATGGCTAATAACCTGCTTCCCGCTCGTATCGGCGAATTGGTACGGGCCTACGTGGTCGGCAAAAGGGAAGGCGTGCGCAAGACCTCCACGCTTGCCACCATCGTGGTTGAACGTATCTTTGACGGCCTCGTCATGATCGGCTTCGTAGCCAGTGCCCTTCTTTTTGTAATACTCTTCAACCCCGACATCCTGAGCGTCGGCACCGGTCACACCTTTGGCACGCTGATCGTCAATTGGAGCCCTTATATCGTGCTAGGGGCCGTGGCATTCCTGGCATTCCTCGTATTCTTTGTGGCTATCGCCTCGTCGCAGCGCCGTATGGAGGGGCTACTCAGGTTCGGCATGCGCTTCGTGCCGGGCCGCCTGCACGAGCGCGTCGAACGCCTGGCGACAGCTTTCATCGTAGGCCTTGGCTCACTACGGTCGCGCGCAAACATGGTCGTCGTGTTCTCACTGTCTATTCTAGCCTGGTTGTTCGAAGCGGGCATGTACTTCTCCATCGGCAACTGGGGCTTTGGACTTACAGGCTCAGATACTGAACCCGTGCCCTTTTATGCTTACGTGCTGGCTACAGGCATCATCAACCTAAGCACGCTCCTGCCCCAGGCTCCGGGGTATCTCGGCGTGTTCGAGGTGGTGGGAATCGGGGTCCTTGTGGGGGCTTTCGGCGTCGACCGGGGAGCGGCGACTTCTTACGTGTTCTTGCTCCATGTGGCCCTGTACTTGCCGGTCACTCTACTGGGTGTAGTCTTCCTGGCCCGCGAGAGCCTGTCGTGGCGGGAGCTTACCGACCTTGAGAAGCAGCGGGCCGAGGCCTCCGATGCGGCCCACGAGCTGGAAGGTCCGGTCACCGACGTGGAGCTTGCACAGGAAGGCAAGCTACCGGACCAGGGGGCGGACCGCCCCGACGCGAACGGTCCCACGCAAGGCCGCAGCCAAATGCAGGGGCCGGAGAATCTCGACAAGGAACGGTAACAATACTTGGACATATTTCAGGCTTTAGTCCTGGGCCTCGTGCAGGGGCTAACGGAGTTCCTGCCCGTCTCTTCTTCGGCCCACCTCGTCTTTGTGCCCTGGCTCTTCGGCTGGGATGACAAGTCGGTAACAAGCATTCAGTTCGATGTCGCGCTACACATGGGCACGCTGCTGGCGGTGCTCGTCTACTTTGCCTCGGACTGGCGCAGGCTGATAGCGGCGTTCTTTGCCTCCCTGGTGGAGCGACGAATTGGCGACGACCCCGACAGGCGGCTCGTTTGGCTGATTGGTCTGGGCACTATACCCGCCGCGTTGGCGGGTCTGTTTGCCGAGGACAGCATCGACGCCGTGTTCCACGACCCCGCTAACCTGCGCACGGGGCTACTCGTTATCGCGGTCATGATGATAGTGATGGGCGCTCTGCTGCTGCTCGCCGAGCGGATGGGCAAGCGAACCATCGCCCTCGAGGGCATCAGGCTGCCGGCTGCTCTGGCCGTGGGCGTGGCACAGGCGCTCGCCCTCATACCCGGCGTGTCGCGCTCGGGAAGCACGATTACGGCTGGGCTGTTCGCCGGACTGAAACGCGAGGCGGCGGCACGCTTCTCGTTCTTGCTCTCCACGCCCGTTGTGCTCGCGGCGGGAGTGAAGCAGGGTTACGATATGATACAGGAGGGAGGCTTGCCCGCTGACGAGCTAATGGGCTTCTTCGTGGGTTTCGTGGCCTCCGCCGTGTCGGGCTTCCTGTGTATCTTCCTTCTACTCCGGTACCTCCAGAGGCATTCGACCGCTCCCTTTATCTGGTACCGTTTCGTAGTGGGTGCGGCGCTGCTGGTGCTGGTGCTCGTTGGCTTCCGTAGCTGACGGCGAGGCCCGCGCCCATGCGGCCTTTGCTTGACACGTCGTCAGCCGTGCCATATAATAGCGAAGTTGACTCGCAAAAGCGGGGCGACAGAAATACCTTTGAAAGTGGTATATCGTGGACGGGACAAATTCCAACGGCGACCTGGTTTTCAACGTAGCCCAGCTACTTAAGGAACGCGTCGGCTCCACTCGCAAGCTCCATCTCGACACGCCTAACCTGGTGCTCGATGAAGACCCGAGTGAGGGCGCGGTCTTGCACGCCGAGTCCGTGCGCGGCGACGTGAAGGTTACCCGGCTGGGTGACAGCCTTCTTGTGCAGGGCGATATTGACGCCTCGGTGCTGGTCGAGTGCAGTCGCTGCCTTGAAACGTTCCCGCTGCCGGTGGACGCGCGGCTGGAAGAGCAATTCCTGCCGACAATAGACGTAGACACGGGTGCGCCCGTGCGCCGCGAGGAGTTCGAGGAGAGCGACCAGACCTTCGACATTGACCCAAACCACCTGATGGACCTGACCGAACCGGTACGACAGGCGTTGCTGGTGGCGCTCCCGATGAAGCCCCTGCACAGCGAAGACTGCAAGGGTATATGCTTGCAGTGCGGGGCGAATCTGAACGAAGTGGACTGCGGGCACTCGGACGAGCCCGAGGACAACAGGTGGACCGGGCTGCGGGAGTTACGCATCGAGGACTTCCCCGCCGGGGATAACGTAAACTAGAGTAATTTAGTAGAGTCAGCTAGATAGCTGTAGAGGAGAAACAGAATTATGGGTGCGACACCCAAGCAGAGAATTTCCAGCAAGCACAGGGGCGACCGCCGCAGCCACCAGCACCTCAAGCCGGTGCAGCTTGTGGAGTGCCCGCAGTGCCACAATCCGCGCATGCCGCACCACGTTTGCCCCACCTGCGGCACCTACCGTGGCAGGCAGGTCCTCCAGGTAAAGGGCACCGAGTCCGGGCAGGCATAAGGCTAAGGTACACCGGGCGAGGTCTTCGACGTTGAGCACGTCGCCGGGCGGCATCGAGCTATGACTCTATATCTCCGAGGTGGAGACGATATGGAGCTACCGTATTGTGGCTAAGTATGCGGCTATAACCGGCTGGGGCAGCATGGCGCCCGAAAAAATACTCACCAACTTCGACCTCGAAAAGTTCGTGGACACGTCGGACGAGTGGATTACCACCCGCACCGGCATCCGGCAGAGGCACGTCATGAGCGAGGGCGAAACGACCTCCACTCTCGCGATTGCAGCCTCCCGGCAGGCGCTCGAACGCGCGGGAGTCCCTCCATGGCAGGTCGATCTCGTCATCTGCTGCACCGCCAGCCCCGACTTCCTTTTCCCAGCGACAGCCTGCCTCGTGCAGCATGAGATAGGGGCCGAAAACGCGGGGGCCTTCGACCTGGAGGCGGCCTGCTCCGGCTTCGTATATGGCCTGAGCGTGGGCAGCCAGTTCATCATGTCCGGCGCGTACAAGACGGTGCTGGTGGTGGCTGCCGAAGGGCTGTCGCGCTTCATGGACTGGCAGGACCGCACCACCTGCGTGCTCTTCGGTGATGGGGCCGGGGCCGTGGTGCTCGAAGCCACCGACCGCAAGCAAGGTCTGCTGTCGTTCGTGCTAAGCTCCCACGGCGTGGGCGGCGACCTTATCAGGTTGCCCGGCGGCGGCGCTGCCATACCCGCTAGCCCGGAGAGCCTCGAGCGCCGGGACCACTATCTCAAGATGAACGGCCAGGAAGTCTACCGGTTCGCGGTCCGCATCATGGGAGACTCGGCGGTGGAGGCCCTGGAGAAGGCGGGCCTCAGTACCGACGACATATCCCTCTTCATACCCCACCAGGCAAACACCCGCATCATCAATTCGATAGCCGACCGCCTGCACCTCGACTCCGAAAAGGTCTTTATCAACATAGATAGGTACGGCAACACGTCGGCGGCCTCCATTCCACTTGCCCTGTGCGAAGCGGTGGACGCGGGCAAGGTCAAGGACGGTGACAACCTCCTGTTCGTGGCCTTCGGCTCGGGCCTGACCGCAGGCGCGTGCGTAGTGCGGTGGGGGCGCTAGCAGCGTGAGCGACCAGGCGGTGGTTGCACCCCCCGGTACGGGCCTATCTTCAACGGCCTGGGTGTTCCCCGGCCAGGGTTCTCAAGCCGTGGGCATGGGCAAGGACCTGTACGACCTCTACCCGGAGGTCGAGGCGCTGTTCCGCACGGCAGACCGGGTGCTTGGTTATTCCATCTCCGAGATTTGCTTCAGTGGTCCCGCCGATCTGCTTCAGCGCACCGACAACGCGCAACCAGCGCTCCTCGTCACTGAGATTGCTCATCTCACGGCTGTTCGTTTGCGCTACCCCGGACAGTACGACACCTCTGCATTCGTAGCGGGCCACAGCCTGGGAGAGTACTCGGCTCTGGTGGCAGCCGGAGTATTGGCCTTCGAGGACGCACTCATGTTGGTGGCCGAGCGCGGGCGGCTGATGAATGAAGTCGGCTCGTCTCTTGATCAGCCGACGGGCATGGTGGCGGTGCTGGGATTGCCGGACGAGGCGGCGCAATCGGTTTGCTCGGCCGCGGGCGTGGACCTGGCAAACCTGAACGCGCCGGGCCAGATCGTGTTGAGCGGTCCGCAAGCTGCTCTTGAGCGAGTTACCGAACTCGCCACGGCGGCAGGATCGCGGCGCGTGATACCCTTGCAGGTGAGCGCCGCCTTCCACTCGCGCTGGATGCGCCCCATGTCCGAGGAATTCGCTCGCTACCTGGGAGGGACTGCCTTTGCGGAGCCGCAGATACAAGTGGTTGCCAACGTGACCGCTCGTCCCGCTCCCGACGCGCAGGACATACGCCGCCTGCTGGAGATGCAGACCTATTCGCCGGTACGCTGGGTGGAGTCGGTACAATACATGGTGCAAGAAGGTGTCACGACCTTTGTCGAAGTTGGGCCGGGTAGGGTGCTCTCCGGGCTTATCAAGAGGATCACGCGCGAGGCGCAGGTTATAAGCTCTGAGGAGCTTTTAGCATAGATAGAGGCCGAGGAGTTGTCATATGAGCCGACCGCTGGTTGTTTCCGACCCGGCCATCATGATGGGAAAACCTGTCATTGCAGGCACGAGATTGACAGTTGAACTCATATTGGAGAAACTTGGGGCGGGCCAATCCATTGACGATCTGTTGCAGGACCACCCGAGGCTGACACGTGAAGGGGTGCTCGCCGCCTTGACCTTCGCGGCTGACGTGCTAAAAAGCGACGTCGTCTACCCTACTTCTGACCTGGCGCCTTGAAGATTGTTGCTGACGAAAGTGTAGAAGGTCGAGTAGTAGCCAAACTCCGGGAAGAGGGCCACTCCGTCATCTATGTCGCTGAGTTGCACCCTGGAATCACTGATGACGAAGTGCTGCATCTTGCGGAAACTGAAGGTAACTTACTTCTCACAAGCGACAAGGACTTCGGTGACATTACGTATCTTCAGCGACAGAGCAGCGTAGGAATAGTTCTAGTGCGGCTCCAGGCTCTGTCCTCTGAGCAGAAGGCAAGGATCTTGGCCTCGGTACTTCGTGAGCATGCAAACCAACTATTACGTGCCTTTACTGTCATCACGCCCAGTTCAATACGTATCAGGCACCAACAGGGAGGACCCAAGCGCGACGATTAGCGGCAATCCCAGTTGCTAGTAGCGCCAACTGTAATGTTCAAACGGATACTTATTGCCAATAGAGGTGAGATAGCCCTTCGCGTCATCAGGGCGTGCCACGAGTTAGGCGTGGAGGCGGTAGTCGCGTACTCCGAGGCCGACCGCGAAACCCTGCCCGTGCGCCTGGCCGACGAAGCCATCTGCATAGGCCCTGCAGCGCCCGCGCGCTCTTACCTGCACATCCCCGCCGTCATCAGCGCCGCTGAGATGACGGGGTGCGACGCCATTCACCCAGGCTACGGCTTCCTTTCCGAAAACCCCTACATAGCGGAAATCTGCGAGAAGGTGGGCATTACCTTTGTTGGACCTAGCTCCGAGGCCATACAGGCGATGGCGAACAAGGTGCAGGCCCGCAAGCTGATGCAGGAGGCGGGGCTGCCTATCATACCCGGCACCGAGGACGCTCTGCTGAACGCCGAAGAGGCCCGCACGGTGGCTGAGGAGATCGGCTTCCCGCTGCTTCTCAAGGCGGCGGGGGGTGGCGGCGGCCGTGGCATGCGCGTGGCGAACACGATAGACGAGTTAGTGGAGGCCTACAATCTCGCCAGGAGCGAGGCGTCTCTGGCCTTCGGCAACCCCGATGTATACGTAGAACGCTACCTCTACCACCCGCGCCACATCGAGGTGCAGGTGCTTGCCGACACGCACGGCAACTGCATCCACCTGGGCACCCGCGACTGCTCCCTGCAACGCCGGCATCAGAAGATACTTGAAGAGGCACCCGCCCCTGGGCTGACAGAGGAGCAATCGCGCTCCATTGGCGATGCCGCTGTGCGAGGCGCGAAGGCCATCGGCTACAGCACGGTGGGTACGTTCGAGTTCCTGCTGGACGAGACGGGCAAGTTCTACTTCATCGAGATGAACACCCGCATCCAGGTGGAGCACGGCATCACCGAGATGGTCACGGGCGTGGACTTGGTGAAGTGGCAGATAAGGACGGCCGCCGGGGAGACCTTGACGCTCAAGCAGAACGATATTACAATCACCGGGCACGCGATAGAGTGCAGGGTGAACGCCGAGGACGTGGAGCGGGGCTTCCTTCCGGGCGGGGGACACGTCGAGTTGTACTTGCCGCCGGGTGGGCCTGGCATCCGGGTTGACTCGCACCTGTACTCCGGCTACACCGCGCCCACCAACTACGATTCGCTACTCGGCAAGATAATGGCCTGGGGCGAGGACCGGGACGAGGCGATCAGCCGCGCTCGCCGCGCTCTCATTGAGTGCATCATCATCGGCCTGCCAACGACTTTGCCGTTTCACCAGAAGATACTCCACGACCCCCGCTTCGTGGAAGGTCACATCCACACGGGCCTGGTGACCGAGTGGCTGGCCGAGCAGCTCACCGAGAACCCAGCGGGCGCGCTGCCAAGCACAGCGGGCAGCCCCAACGGCCGGGTGGCATCGGGTAAGGCCCAATAGCACACAGGGGAAAGCGCATGCAGGAGACCAAGCTAGGCACAGTCAGAATAGCGCCGAGCGTGCTCGCGATGATCGTGAGTCTCACGGCCAGCGCCATACGGGGCGTCGCGGGGATGAGCAATGTCTCCCGGCCACCGGCGCGCGTGCTCCAACGGCAGAATATGGGCAGCGCGCCCGGAGTTTCCCTGCAAGTGCGTAACAATGCCATAGCCGCCGACGTTTATATCGTGGCGGAACCCGATACCAACCTCAAGCGCCTCGCCCAGACCATCCAGTCCCGCGTGCGAGAAGCCCTGGACCAGATGGTCGGCATGCCCGCCGAAGTAGTTAATGTTTATATTGAGGATGTGAGCGACTAAGTCAGAAACGTGAAACGTGAAACGTGATGCGGTTAGTGCTTTGTGGTTCTGAAACGAGGACCGTCCCGCTCACATGTCATCACGTTTCACGTTTCACGTTTCAGAACCATGTCAAGTAACGAACGCCGACAAGCCAGGATCACCGCGTTGCAGACGCTGTACGAGGTGGATACTACCGAGCACACCGCGGACGAGGTGATGATCCGGCTGTTCAACGAGCCTATGTCGGAGAGCCAGCCCGAAGCTGATCCCCTGGTGGAGGACGTGCGAAGTTACGCGCGGACGCTGGTAGAGGGCACTGTGGAGCACCAGGGCGACCTGGACGAAATCATCGCGCGCTCGGCCCCGAACTGGCCCGTGGAGCAGATGTCGAGCATAGACAAGAATATATTGAGGCTTGCAATTTTCGAAATTCTGTTTGATAATAGGGTGCCCCTGAAGGCCGCCATAAACGAAGCAGTCGAGCTAGGCAAGCGGTTTGGTAGCGATAGCTCCAGCCGCTTTATAAATGGGGTCCTTGGCACGGTAGCTGCTGAGCACCAGCAACTGCGCCGTAAGTACCAGAAGGCCGAGCGCGGCGCGGCCGCCGACCAGGAATAAGAGAGGATAACCCCACGCCGCATGACTTCGCGCCAGGAACTATTCAGGAGGCTGCGTCCGCTGCTTGCCGAAGCCCTTGGGGCCGACGAGGAGGAGATTGACCTGGACACGAACGTCTACGACGACCTCAACGCGGACGTATTAGAGTTCCACGACGAGGTCATCCCGATGATTGAGGAGAACTTCGGGG
>JALZHG010000627.1 GCA_030914045.1 Chloroflexota bacterium
GTCTTGAGGTGCTCCCACACCCGCTCGGCTGGGTTCAACTCCGGCGCGTAGGGCTCCTGGAACAGCAGCACGACGTTCTCGGGAATGCGCAACTCCTGCGCCGTATGACAGCGGCTGTTGTCCAGCAGCAGCACATTGAGCGTGTGGGGGCGCGCCCGCGCGAACTCGTCCAGAAACCGCTGGAAGTGCGCCGCATTGAACTTGGGCAGCCCCAGGAAAAAGCCATCGCCTGAGGCGGGCGCAATCGCCCCATACAGATAGCAGTTGGCGAAGCGCTGCTGCAGTTGCCCGACCGGCTTGGTGCCCCGTGCGGTGATGCGGCGGCGGCGGATGGTGTGCAGGCCTAGGCGGCTCTCGTCGTAGGCCCATACTTCCACCGGCTTCTCCCGCTCAACTGGCAGTTTCGCCGCCAGCCGCTCGGCAAAGGTGGCCTGAAAGCTCGTCACCGCTTCCGGACTTTTTTTTCGTGGCTGGGACGGGCGACTTTGGGGCGGGCACCCAGCTTGTCATGTACCAGGGTATGCACCGCATGATAGCCCAGCTGCACCCCCAAGGTGGTCGCGATCCACTGCTGGATTTCGCCGTAGGAGGCGAAGCCCTCCGGCTGCGCCAGGCGCTGCTGCAGCTGGGTGAGTTGGGCCGGGGCCAAGGCAGGGGCTTTGCCGGCTGGCACATAAATGTCCAGCAGCGCATCAAGGCCACCCTGCGTGTACTGCGTGAGCCAGCGGCCAATGGTATTGCGGTCAACGCCAAGGAGGGCGGCGGCCTGGCTGCGGCGGCGGGCTTGGCCGCTGGCGAGGAGATAGAGCAGATGGAGGCGCTGCCGCTTGCGATGGTCGCGCTCCTGCTGGAGGCAGACCTTGAGCGCATCGGCCGACTCGTGGATGGCAGGCATCGTGCGGTTCATGGTGCTCCCTGCTACGACAAGCTGGATCGCGGCTGCGTGACCAGGATACTGAAATATTGCTAGATATGCAAGCCTCAATGGTATTATTTATCCTGGTCCACTTGAAACAACATCCCACACAAGAGGTGCAAGGACAGCTCTTTGGGATCTCACAATCAAACGCCAATAAATGGATTCACCTGTTGCATCCGATATTGAACACGGCACTCAAGGATCTCGGCGTATGTCCAGCACGTATTGCCGTGATTGGAGATGTAGACGACGCGGATGAGACGACAGCTGCGGATGATGGAATGGACCAGGACGCAGCACCTGGAAGCGCATCGGCAGAGCAAGCCCCCCTTTTTTCCATGATGGCACGGAGCGACCGATAAATCGTCCGAGCGACCCGGAAGAACAGGCATGGTATTATAGTGGCAAGAAGCGCTGCCATACGCTCAAAAACCTCGTGTTGATTGACATCGTGTGCATCATTCATTTCCTGAGCGCGACCTATGAAGGGAAATGGCATGATAAATCGCTGGCTGATGATAACGAGTATAGATTACCGCCAGGAAGTAAGCTATATCAGGACATGGGATTTCAAGGATTTCGTGTGCAGGATGTGGAGATCCTGCAGCCAACCAAAAAGCCGCGTGGTGGTGAACTGACGCCCGAGCAAAAAGAAGAGAACCGGCGCATCGCGAGCATCAAGATGCGGATAGAGCATGTGATTGGTAGTATCAAGCGGTACCGGATTGTCAAAGAGAAAATGCGTCTGTGGCGAGAAGGCGTGCGGGACATGGTCATGGAAACCTGCTGTGCGTTACATAATTTCCGCTTACGATACCGTCCATGGTCGTACAGTTCATAATTATATCGTGATAATGTCTAATGGACAAAGATAGGCGACACGATTGGAGCTATGAACGAATCGCTAGGGCGCCGCACCAGTAATCTAGGTAATCCTCAGGTCTGGTCGGAGCTTAGTCTTCCATCAGGATTGAGCAACCTTTTGCGTGGATAGTGTGACACCTTGTCCGGTGAGCTAGAGCTTCGATGCTGAAGACTCATGCTGCCCGTATCAATTCCATTGTCAAGTTGAGACGGAATCTCGACACAACCTAACGACGTATCAGACTGTGTGGGACCTGAGCGAATCAGATCATGCTCAAACCATCGGCTGACTGAGCGCCGTTTCTTGCTCAGAGGGTAGTGCCAGCAGCGGCAGAAGTAGGACTATGACGGAACGGGGTGCTGCTACCAACTTATCGGAGCACACGATGCGGCGCAAGGG
>JALZHG010000628.1 GCA_030914045.1 Chloroflexota bacterium
GTCCCGGGTGGGGCACGTTCCTCGTGGGACTCATGATCCTCGCGAGCGAACTCTACATCATCGCCCGTTTGTTGGATCAAGCCGAGGTGATGCTCAGAAGACCGGCGCGGCGGGCCAAACGCGTCTGGGCGAGATCGCCCACCACGGTAAGGATCCTGGTCAGCGTGGTGGTTCCGCTCTGTAGCGTCGTGCTCGGGCTGTGGGCCCTGTTATCTGTTCTTTGGTGGTTATTGTAGGTGAGGGACGCGTTCGATGGTCCTTCAAGCCAACACGGCGTCCTTTGCGCCCCTTCTCCCTACCCGCTGATCCTCGAGGCCTTAAATCGATCCTTATACGTGCCGAGGGCAGGAGCGGCCGTGGGTCACCGTGCTTGGGGCAGTAGAGCCGAATAGAAGAACATTCCATCCTTGTTCCTTTCGCCGGCAATGTGGATAGTTCACCGTTCTACAGTTTCACAATCACACCGCCCAACAGACATTCACCGTGATCAGCAAGCCGGAACACGCGGTTCATCTCTGCGCGACGATCTTATCAGAAGATCGCCACCGGGTTCCGTGACGCAAACCCTGTCCTCTAAGACCTAGAGACTCGCGCTACGCCTCCTTTCTTCTTACGTTCTCTGCTTCATTCTACTTGACAACCGTCGCCACCAACGTAAGTGGCGGGGTGTCACATGGTGTATCGAACGTCTTGCAGTAAACTCAGCTCCGATTCCATACCGAGACCTTGGCATCGCTCCACGTTTTACCTCCAAATCCAACAAAAGGAGGGCCGACGAGCGGACTCGAACCGCTGACCTGCTCATTACGAGTTTGCATGAACAGGTTCTAGCCTGTCCTGAAGCGTCCGGAAATTGCGCTTGTTTAGGCAGTTTTCGATGATCCGGCAGTATCACTTTGTCCAGTGTGTACCAGCGCGTAGTAGCCCGGTTGCAGTACGGTTGCAGTACATGAGTAGTCGTCATTTGGTGCTCAGGATGAGGCTTCCGGTGTCGGTCAGGGGATGACCGAGGTGGGCGTAGGGGGGCGTGTCCCCCAGAACCTTGAGGAGCTTATCGTCGGCCATTACAACGACCGTGCCGGCCTCCTCGGCGAGGGCGCTAGGCAAAGACCTCGCAAGTCTGCCCTCCTGCTCGATCGCGGCGTACATCCCAAGCTAGTCCAATACCTGCTCGGCCACGCCAGCATACAGCTAACCCTCGACCGCTACTGGTAGTAGATACCAAGCATGGGCTGCTACGCCGCCGAGAGGATGGACGAGGCGTTGGGCTAGGCGACCTACTCTGGCTCTCCGCTTCCGCTCGGTGGTGGATCAGGGCGCAGCCACACCCAGCCTCTTCGCACAGCGCGGCGAGCCGATACGAGAACTTCAAGCCCTAGCCAGTCACGCGACGGCGGCCTTCACCCTACAGCGTTACACCCACCACTACGATTCTTCGGCGAGGCGCATCGCTGATGCGATGGACAGCGTACTCGCTGACACACCCCAAAGTTATCCGACCGCGCAGAACTCATGATCGCGTAGCGGTTTAGTCGATGGATAACCAAGGGTGATTCGCCATTTGGGCGCGCACGTCGTTTTCGACGGCCATAATGTCAAAAGCCATTGCTTCGACATGCATTTCTCGGTGCTCACAGACTCCGCTGCCGCGCTTATGCTGACCTCGCGTCACGAACAATCCCAAGCTGATCGTCAACCTGCAAAATGGGATCTAAACCTTGTCGGAGGCGAATGGGAAAACCGCTGACGTTTAAGACCTGTGAGTTAAGGTTGATCACCAAGTGTTGAGCGCCATCTGGGCCAACCTCCGTGCTCAGCTTCAAAATGGATGCAGTTTCGCCGACGAGAGTGGATACGAGAACGTTGAGCCCAATCTCGCTAACACCGGTTGAGATATTTCCCAATGCCGGAGCGGCTACGGCCAATACCAGATCTCGCACGGCTCTTGCTTCGTCGATGCGTTGAGTGTCAGCTGCGTGCCTGAGCGCTCGAACCGGCTCTCCCGAACTTTCGGTGATGAGCAGTCGGCAAGGTCCCAAACAAGCGGACCATGTCCCGTTCGCGCACCTTGAGTGCATGTTGCTACTACTTGACAGACTCTTTAGCGCCTCTTGAGAGGCGAGTCCGCAGCTCGATTTTCGCCGATCACCGAAAGTTCGGGAGAGCCCAATCGTTATGGCGAA
>JALZHG010000228.1 GCA_030914045.1 Chloroflexota bacterium
GCGGTGGACCGGGTGGACAGGGCGGACAAGGAGGCGGACGTGGACGCGGCTAACACCAGCAAGACGGTGCGCGTGACCTGGGTCCGCAGCGACATCGGCTATCCCAAGGACCAGAAGGCCACCATCAAGGCCATCGGCTTCAAGCGCCTCAACCAGACGCTTGAGCTACCAGACTCCCCCCAGCTACGCGGCCAGATTTTCAAGGTCAAGCACATGCTGAAGGTGGAGGACTAATTTGGGAATTGGGATTTCGGATTTCGGATTTGTTGAATATCTTGCAAATCCGAAATCCGCATTCCGAAATCCCAAATCCGTACAGTGTGACAGCCCCTGCGGCTGATAACGCGAGGCGCTTTGTGCGTCGATGAAAGGATTTGTGCAGTGAAACTTGGTGACATCAGGCCGCCTAAGGGCGCGAACAAGGACCGCAAGCGCGTGGGCCGTGGGCATGGCTCCGGCTATGTGAAGACGGCGGGCAAGGGTACCAAGGGCCAGAAGGCCCGCACAGGCGGCAACACTCGCCCCGGCTTCCAGGGCGGCCAGACCCCTATCCAGCAGCAACTTCCCTACAAGCGCGGCTTTACCAACATTTGGTCGGTGCGCTACAACATCGTGAACCTGGACCAGCTTTCCGAGTTGGACGCCGATACCCAGGTGACCCCCGAACTGCTGACGGAGGCCGGGTTGGTGCGCGACACCAGCAAGCACCTGAAGATACTGGGCGACGGCGAGTTGACCCAGGCGCTGCACGTATCGGCCCACAAGGTCAGCGAGAGCGCCCGCCAGAAGATAGAGGCCGCCGGTGGCACCGTCAGCATAATCGAGGTCGAGGCCCAGCCGCGCCGCTCGAAGGGACGCTCCGAGGCCCCGGTACGCGCCGCACAGGCCAGGCAGGCCGCGCGCGGTAACGCCAATAACACGACGGAAGGATAAGCGGCCATGCTTCAGGCTGTTATTAACGCTTTCAAGATAGGCGACCTGCGCCGCAAGATCTTCTTCACCCTGTCTATGCTGGTGGTGTTCAGGATCGTGGCGCACGTCCCAGTGCCGGGCGTGGACTTCGCCGCGCTCCAGAGCGCTTTCGACCAGAGCAACGCCCTCAGTGGCCTGTTCAACGTGCTGGCGATCTTCTCCGGCGGCGCGTTGCAGAACTTCTCGGTGGCCGCTATGGGCGTCTACCCCTACATCACCGCCTCCATCATCATCCAGCTACTCACGGGCGTTATCCCGCGCCTCACCGAGTTGAGCAAAGAGGGTGAGTCGGGCCGCAACCAGATCAACAAGTACACCCACTGGCTCACGCTCCCGCTGGCGACCTTGCAGGCTTTCGGCCAGGCTCAGCTTCTGCAAACCCAGTTCGGCGCGCTCCCCGGCTTCAACATCACGAGCAACTTCTTCTACAGCATGGTCGTGATTCTGAGCCTGGTGTGCGGTACGATGTTCCTGGTGTGGGTAGGCGAGCTTATCACCGAGAACGGCATCGGCCAGGGCATCTCGATCATCATCTTCGGCGGTATCGTATCCAGCATCCCCGCTACGATCTTCCAGCTTCTGGCGACCGGCGAGGCGGGTGCGGGCATCTTCAGCCTCTTCCTGTTCATAGCCCTCGGTTTGATAACGGTGGTCGGCATCATCATGGTGAACGAAGGCCAGCGCCGCATCCCGGTGCACTACTCGCGCTCGATTATGCGCGGTGGCCGCATGATGAGGCAGGCAGGCACGTCCTTCATACCGCTGCGTGTGAACTCGTCGGGCATGATCCCGCTCATCTTCGCTCTGTCCATCATGGCCTTCCCGGCCATTGTGTCGGGCTTCTTCCTGGGGGCACCCTCGCAGGGCGTGCGCGACGTCGCGGGCTTCTTCTATAGCTTCTTCCAGCCGACCACGGCCCAGTACAACATCATTTACTTCCTGATGGTCGTGCTGTTCACCTTCTTCTACACGAGTGTGGTGTTCAACCAGCAGCGCATCGCGGAGAACCTCCAGAAGTCGGGAGGCGCGATACCGGGCATACGTCCGGGGCCGAACACCGACAGGTTCCTCAACACGGTGCTCACCCGCATCACAGTGGCGGGCGCGGTGTTCCTGGGCACGGTGGCAATCGCTCCCTGGATCGTGTCGCTCATCACGGGCGTGCAGTTGCTCAACTTCAGCTCTACGGCCCTGCTGATCGTGGTGGGCGTCGCTATAGACACGATGAAGCAGCTGGAGTCTCAACTGCTCATGCGCCGCTACGAAGGCTTCATTAACAGGTAAATTCCTCCACATGCGCACGTGGTTCTGAAACGTGAAACGTGAAACGTGATGGAGGTGAGAGTAACGGGCACGTCTCTTGGAAACGAGAGCACGCGCCGCATCACGTTTCACGTTTCACGTTTCACCATTCGGCCCTCGTGACAATGGAGTCACACGGAGTCACTATGATAATTGTTATGTTAGGCGCGCCAGGAGCTGGCAAGGGCACCCAATCAAAGGTGCTTCAAGACGAGCTAAACCTGGTGCATATATCGAGCGGCGATCTGCTGCGCGAGAACATAAGGCGGGGCACTGCCCTGGGCAAGACCGCCGACGACTACATTACCAAGGGCGAACTGGTACCCGATAGGCTGATGATCGATATGATCGCCGACAGGCTGGCCGAGCCGGACGCTGAACATGGGGTGCTGCTCGACGGCTTCCCGCGCACGCTCCCCCAAGCCGCAGCCCTCGACGACGCGCTTGACCTGATGCACAAGCGGGTCAATGCCGCACTTTACATAAACGTAGAAGACGGGGTACTGATCGACAGGCTTTCGAGCAGGCTGACGTGCCGGGCCAAAGGTCACGTTTTCAACCTGAAGTTCCACCAGCCGCAGGTAGAGGGTATCTGCGACTACGATGGCAGCGAGCTTTACCAGCGCCCCGACGACACGCCTGAGACGGCCCAAAAGCGCCTGGCAGTCTACTTCGAGCAGACGCGCCCCATCATCGGCTACTACCGCGACAAGGGCATCCTCTGCGAGGTAAACGGCGACCAGTACAGAGAAACAGTCACCTGGGAGCTACTGAACTGCCTTAGATAAGTTGTTAGTTGTTAGTTGTTAGAGGGTCTAGCACTAACAACTAACAACTAACAACTCAAAAAGATGGCTATCTACACAAAGACACCACAACAGATCGAGCTAATGCGGCAGGCGGGGCGTATCGTGGCCCAGACGCTGCAACTCGTGAAGGAGCAGGTCAAGCCGGGCGTTACGACGCGGGAGCTTGACGAGGTGGCCTACAACTACATACGGAGCCAGGGCGCTATCCCCACATTCAAGGGGTATCATCCCTATCCTACCATCCCGGCCTTCCCAGGTACCCTGTGCACCTCTGTGAACGAGCAAATAGTGCACGGCATACCGGGCGACCGGGTGCTGGAGGAAGGTGACATAATCTCGATTGACTGCGGGGCCATCTACCGGGGCTGGCATGGCGACTCGGCCATGACGGTGCAGGTCGGCACTGTAAGCCCTGAGGTCGAGAGGCTGCTGGAGACCGGGCGCGACTCGCTCATGCTCGGCATCGCGCAGGCTAAGGCGGGCAATCGTATTGGTGACATATCGAGCGCGGTGGAGAAGCGGATCAAGCAGGGCGACCCGAACTACGGCATCGTGCGCGAGTACGGCGGGCACGGCATCGGCAAGAGCCTGTGGGAGGAGCCTTCGGTGCCCAACTACGGGCAGCCCGGTAAGGGCGTGAAGCTGGCCGAGGGCATGGTCATAGCCATAGAACCTATGATCAACATGGGCACGCACGAAACCGAGACGCTGCCCGACTTCTGGACGGTGGTCACTCGCGACCGCAAGCCGTCGTGCCATTTCGAGCACACGGTGGCGATTACCTCAAATGGGCCGGATATTTTGACTTTACCGTAGGGTTATGATATAATTGGTGTTTGGTGCTCCCAGACATCAACGGAGTAAATACGCTCCGAAATGGGAACGCTTTAGAAGGTTTACAAGCACTTTGGCAGAGAAAAACGAGGCGATCAAGGTTGAAGGGCGCGTGGACGAACCCGCTCCTAACGATACCTGGATAGTGAAGCTGGACAGCGGCCACATGGTCACTGCCCGCCTGAGTGACAAGCTACGAATGCTGCCGGTACGCATCATACCGGGCGACCGGGTGGCAATCGAGCTTTCGCCCTACGATCTAACCAGGGGAAGAATAGTCGAGCGTATCAGGCAGATGAAGTAACTGAAACGTGAAACGTGATGCGGCAAAGCATCAGGGTCGCACATACAGCGACTCAGTTTCACAAGAGGGATCACGTTTCACGTTTCACGTTTCAGAACACGGAGACGAACAGACATGAAGGTAAGAGCATCTGTAAAGCCGCGTTGCGCCAAGTGCCGAGTCATCAGGCGCGCCGGTGTCGTAATGGTTATCTGCACCGACCCGAAGCACAAGCAGCGACAGGGATAAGACCGATTTGGGAATTGGGATTTCGGAATGCGGATTTGCTCCGCTTCTAAGTAAATCCGAAATCCGCATTCCGAAATCCCAAATGGAGGAGAAATGGCTAGAATCGCCGGCGTAGACATTCCCCGCGACAAGCGTGTGGAGATATCACTCAGGTATATTTTCGGTATCGGCCCGACGACCGCCAAGCACATCCTGGAGAAGACGGGCATCAGCCCCGATACTCGCGTGCGCAACCTGACCGAAGAAGAGGTCAACCGCCTGCGCGGCGTTATCGATACCGAGCACACAGTAGAAGGCGACTTGCGCCGCCAGGTGTCGATGAACATCAAGCGCCTGGTCGAAATCAAGTGCTACAGGGGTATCCGGCACCAGCGCGGCCTCCCGGTGCACGGCCAGCGCACTCGCACCAACGCCCGCACCCGTCGTGGTACCCGCAAGACCGTAGGCGTGCGCCGCAAGAAGTAGTTGTTGAATTTGGGATTTGGGAATTCGGATTGCGGATTTGTTTCAAATCCAGCTAAATCCGAAATCCGAAATCCGAATTCCCAAATGGAGGAATCATGGCTGAGAAGGAAAAGCAGGTAACGGCAAAGAAGGCTCGCGCGGCACGCGCACGTAGACGAGAGCGCAAGAACGTGCCGAGAGGCATGGCCTTCGTACAGTCCACCTTCAACAATACTATCGTGACCCTCACCGACCCACAGGGCAACGTGCTTTCGTGGGGCAGCGCCGGGGGCCAGGGCTTCAAGGGTTCTCGCAAGAGCACCCCGTACGCGGCCCAGGTAACCTCCGAAGTAGCAGCCCGCCGCGCCACCGAGCACGGCCTGCGCCAGGTAGAGGTATTCGTAAAAGGCCCAGGCTCCGGCCGTGAGGCAGCTATCCGCTCCCTCCAGGCCAACGGTATCCAGGTCATCTCCATCAGCGACGTGACCCCGATACCCCACAACGGCTGCCGGGCACCGAAGCGACGAAGAGTGTAGACGGATTTGGGAT
>JALZHG010000629.1 GCA_030914045.1 Chloroflexota bacterium
CCTTTATCCAAACGCTGACGTGCAAACTCCGCTCTGCCCTCAATGTCACGAAGGTGCTGCCGCCAAATAGGATCTTCGTCTCGTTCAACACGGATGCCACTGATCCCCAAATCAGCGGCGGCCAGGAGGTTTGCCAATTCTTTGCTCCGAGCCGAATTTTGATCCACATAGTCTGCCACCCGTTCGGTATCCAACTTAGATGATCGAAGACCATGGAAGCGCAGAGCGCGAACGAACCATCGATACATCGGGATTAACGGTTTGATATTCGCATGCCCGGCCAAGCTCAAGAAAAGAGAGTTTGGTCGAAGCAGCTCGGTCAGGACGCCAGCCTTCCCACGTTGCTCAGGAATTGTCGTCCCGAACCGTACCTGCTCGTCCTTCCTATCAAATAGCACACGTCGCCGCGTAGCTATTCAGCTGGTGCAGGTGGTTGCTGAGGTTGGTGTGGTGCTGCGGGGCGTGTCGCCTTGATCTTGGCTGGGGTTCGGGCAGGGTGTTGGGGTGCCCGATGCTCCGACGTATGAGCAGCTGGTCGCGCTGGTGAGGGAGCTGTCCGACCAGGTTGCGCAGTTGTCGCAGCGCAATGCTGAACTGGAGCGGGTGGTGGCAGAGCAGGCGGATCAGATCACGGAGTTGACCCGTCGGCTGTCGTTGGATTCGTCGAACTCCTCGCGACCGCCGTCCTCGGATGCGCCGTGGGAGAAGAAACCAGCGAGCAAGCGGTCCTCGCGGATTCGGTCGGGGCGCAACCCGGGTAAGCAGCCGGGCGCGTCCTCGTCGTCGCGGAGCCTGGTGGATGATCCGGATCGGGTGGTGGTGATCGAACCGCAGCGCTGCGTGGGGTGTGCGGCGTTGCTGGGTGAAGGGGCGGAATCCGGGCGGGAGCGGCGGCAGGTGGTGGACCTGCGTCCGGTGCCACCGCCGCAGGTCACCGAGTATCAGCGGGTCTGGAAGCTCTGCGCGGGGTGCGGGACGGTGACCACGCCGGGATGGGACACCGGTGATGATTGCCGTGACGTGGTGTCTGCACCAGGCTCGCCGGTGCGGATCGGTCCGGAAGCCCTCGCCCGCGCGGCCCTGCTGACCTGCGGGCATTTCCTGCCCGTGGGGCGGGCACGCACCCTGCTCAAGGCGTTATGCGGGATTGAGGTCTCGATCGGATTCGTCGCGGGCATCCGGGGACGCGCGGCCCGGAAGCTGGAGAAGAAGTTCCGGGCGCACCTGCAAGACCTGCTGGCCAGCGCCCCGGTGCTGCATGCCGATGAGACCTGCGGGCGCGCCGAGGGTGCCCTGTCCTACGTGCACGTCGCGTGCACCGAATACCTCACTTTGATGCATGTCGGTGGTCGCAGCGCCGCCGACATCGATGCCGGCGGTGTGCTGCCCGGCTTCACCGGAGTGCTGATCCGCGACGGCTACGCCGGCTACTCCCATCTGACTGCCGCCGCGCATGCTTGGTGCGGAGCTCACCTGTTGCGAGATCTGCGGTCGATTTCCGATGCCGACCCCGACGGACAGCTGTGGGCACTGGCCATGGCCAACACCCTGCTGCAGGCCCATCACGCCGCAGCCGAGGCCCGCGAGCGCGGCGCTGACCGCCTCGACGCCGATACCCTGGCCCGCATCCGCAACCACTACCACGGCGCGCTTGCCCGAGGACAGACCGATAACCGAGGCAAACGCACCACACTCGCCGCAAATGCCCGGACACTGATCGCCCGCTTCAGACGGTTCGAGGACATGATCCTGCGGTTCGCCACCGACCTGGTGCCCTTCACAAACAACGAGGCTGAACGCGCCATCCGACCCGTCAAGCTACAGCAACGCACCTCCGGCGGCTGCTGGCGCACCCTGCAAGGACTCATCGACTTCGCTCTCGTCCAGTCCTATCTGGATACCGCCACCAAGTGGGGACTCGACAAACTTGACGTCCTCCGCAAACTGTTCACGACCGGAGCATGGCTGCCCCCAGCACTCACACCAGCTGAATAGTTACGGTGAGAGGATTCCGCCGGTACAGCTCATTGGAGCGTTCCGGGTCGCCGGGGTAATGGTCGACTGAGATGCGTATGAGGTAGCGCGTGACAGGCTCGGTGCCGACGTTGCGCAGCTTCCGGCGTTGCACCGGGTGGTAGAACCCGTCGGCATAGGTTAGTTCTGCGTGGTCGTGCTCGACTA
>JALZHG010000630.1 GCA_030914045.1 Chloroflexota bacterium
TCAAGCGGGAATTGCGGGTCATACTAAACAATAACGGGTCCCCGGCTCTGCAACGGATCATCAAGTGGGCGATCTTTCTGGGCTTCGCACGGAAACTACGCGGCACCCGGTGGTTCCGAGCGTGGGCGTTCGGACTCCCTATCACGGGCATCGTCCCTAGTGCTCAGAGCGTATCTCTAAGGTCAGAGATCCCCGCACGGCCAAGAGTACGGAGACGGTAGTTGCAAGATAGGAAGTCTTTGGTTTGGTCCTTACCACGGCGATTTCGCACTTTGAACATAGTGGGCAGCTCTCTACAAGCAATGAGCTTGCCGGTCGCACGGTTCGACGAGGAGACGGACGCAAAGCGGAGTAGGTTGCAAACGAGAACCATCCCGCTGAGAGCTGCCTTGTTAACAGGCATCTAACCCTTGATCGCTCCGCTGGTCAGTGCGCTTACGATGTAGCGTTGAAGCAGGATGAAGATGATGACGACCGGGGCTAGGGCGACCACGCTCGCCGCCGCCAAGTAGTGCAGTGTTATGGCATCGGAGGTGGACTGCAGGTTCACGATGCCCACCGAGATCGGATACAGATTTCTGTCGTCCAGCAGGATGAACGGCACGACAAACTGCGACCAGCAGAGCACGGCCGCCAGTATGCCTGCCGTCGCGATGCCCGGAGTGCAGACCGGCAGGAGTATCCGGGTGAGGATCTGCCAGCGCGTGGCGCCGTCTACGATGGCGGCCTCATCCATCTCGTATGGGATGGTGTCGAAGTAGCCTTTGAGGAACCAGGTCGTAAACGGGAGCACGATCGCGACGTAAACCATGATCAAGGTCGCGTAGCTATTGAGGAGTCCCAAGCTCGCGAAGAGGCGGTAGAGGGGGATGGCGATTATGACCGGCGAGATCATCTGAAAGACTAGCACCGCCAAGAGCGCGAGCTTCTTGCGCGGAAAGTGGAACCGCGAGAAGCCGTAGGCCGCCAGAGTGGCGATGAGCAGCGTGAACAACACCGTCAGCAGCACGATGAATGCCGAATTGAGCAGGTAGCGCACGATCGAGGTGCTGGTGAATACGTAGGCGTAATTCTCGAACTGCGGGTCGAGGGGGAACCAGACCGGGGGCGTCGCGAACAGCTGCGGCACTGTCTTGAGCGACATCGAGAGCACCCAGAAGATCGGGAACAGGAAAAACACGATGATGACCGCGTAGGCCAGGTACAGCACCAACTTGGTGTTTCTTTCGGCCCGCGCCTTGCTGCCCTTCATTTTAGGCGACCTTCTCTTCGCGTTGCAGAAGCCCGATGTACACGATCGTCATGATCACGTTAATCACCAGAAGCAGCACCGCGGTCGCCGCCCCCTGCCCGAGGTCGAACTGTGCGAAGATCTGGTTGTAGATGCTCAAGGCTATGACCTCCGTGCTCCTGCCGGGACCGCCGCCTGTGAGCGCGAGCACCATGTCGAAGGTGTTGAAGGTCTCGATGGAGACGATCACCAGGTTTATGAACAGGATGGGCGCGAGCAGGGGCAGTATCACGCGGCTCATACTCTGAAAGGCGTTCGCCCCGTCGACCCTCGCGGCCTCCAGCACGTCGCCTGGGAGGGTCTGCAGCCCGGCGTAGATCAGGATCATGGAAAAGGCCGTTCCGCGCCAGATGTTCGCGATGGTGACGGAGGCCAGGGCAATCTCCGGGTCGGAGAGGAACGGAAGGGGGCCCAGGCCGATCAGGCTCAGGATGTAGTTCAGGACTCCTCCAGCCGACTGCTGGTAGAGGATGCTCCAGATGATCCCGATCAGGACACCCGGTATGGCCCATGCCGAGAGTACCGCCGTGCGGGTAACGATCGAGACCCTCATCCCCCTACGCGCGCCCTGATCCACCGCCAGCGCGATGAGGAAGCCGAAGATCATCTGAAAGGCGACGCTGAAGAAGACGAAGATCGCGGTTACCCTGAGCATATTGAAGAAGTACGGCGAGGTGAACAGGGACGCATACGAGCCGAGGGTGTACTCGTAGTCGCTGCCCACGAGGTTCGCGTTGGTGAAGCTCAGGCGGGCTATCTCGAAGATGGGAAAGACGAAGATCGCAAGCAGGATGACCGTCAGTGGCAAAAGCCATAGGACGGGAGAGGCCGCCAGGGTCTCGATCCAGGATCGCTGCGGCGCCTTCGCTGCTGTCATTCATGCCTCG
>JALZHG010000631.1 GCA_030914045.1 Chloroflexota bacterium
CTCCTTCTCAAGAGTCCCGACGATCGCCTCGGCCACGTCTTTTACGTTTACCCAGGTGCGTGCCGAGTCCTCCAAGACCCTGGCGGGCACCCGGCGCTTTAGCAGGTCCCTTATGTACTGACCGCTTGCCTTCGGGTCCCCGGCCCCCAAGATGGCGGCCGGGTAGAGCACCACCACCGGCAAGCTTCTCTCCCTGCGAAGCTCCCACACCACCTGGTCGCCCTCGTACTTGCTCTGGGCGTACTCGCTGAAGCGCTTGGGCCTACCGGCGTCTCCTCGTTGTAGGGCATCTCTTCGGGCTTACCCCACACCACCAGGGTGCTCACGTGCGCGATCTTCTGAACTCGCGCCTCAAGGGCGGCCTCCATGACGTTGCGGGTGCCCTCTACGTTCACGCTCCAGTAGAGGCCCTTGTCCGGCTCCCAATAGGAGTAGACGCTGGCCAAATGCACAACCCACTCGCAGCCGCGCATCCCCTCAAGCCGCCCGGACGGTAGTCCTGCTGCGCGAGAGCATCAGCTTGTCACGGGCATTGCGGGACACGTACGCCCCCGGCTATGGACTGGTGTGAAAATCCGATCGAGTGAAGGCCTCCTACGCGGATTGAGGTAAGGGTTCGAGCGCTACCTGGTGACCGAGGCGCTCCAGCTGAAGAACCAACCGCTTCGTGTATGCCTCGCCGGATCGTTGGCGGTGGAAGTAATCCTCGCCGAGCTCCTCATAGGCCACTTCGCGCTCCAGCACGTGGTAGCAGATCACCAGGATCGAGTGCCCCACCGCCACCGCTGCTTTCTTGGAACCACGCCGGCCCTTGAGGCGAGCGTACTGCGCCGCAAGGTAGGTGCCCCTAGAGCGCGCCGCCGCACGGGCCGCTTCGATCAGCGCGCTACGTAGCCACTTCGAGCCCTTGCGGGTCTTGCCCGAGCGACGTTTGCCGGCCGACTCCTCGTTGCCGGGGCACATCCCTGCCCATGAGGCAAGGTGAGCATGGGTGGGAAATTGGCTCATGTCCGCCCCGATCTCAGCGATCAGGACCTCTGCCGTTTTGCGGTCAACGCCAGGGATGGTGTCGAGAAGCTCGACCTTATCCGAGAAAGGGGCGATCACCCGCTCTATCTCTACGCTAAGCTCTGCAATCGACTCGTCGAGGTAGTCGATGTGGGCGAGGATCTTGCCCACCATGAGGGCGTGATGGGAGGAGAAGCGTCCTTCCAGAGCATCCCGGAGCGCGGGCAGCTTCGAGCGCAACTTCCCCCGGGCCAGCTCCGCCAGTACCTCCGCGTCGGTGATGCCCTCGATGAGGGCGTCGAGCATTGCCCTGCCGGAGACCCCAAGCACACGGGTGGCCACACAAGAGAGTTTGATGCCCGCATCCTGCAAGACCTTATCCAGACGCTGGACCTCCCTGGTGCGCTCCTCGATCTGCGCCTTGCGGTAGCGGGTGAGGTTCCTAAGCTCTCGGATCTCCTTTGGCGGCACGAAGCTGGGGCGCACAAGACCGTGCTCAACCAGCTGGCAGATCCATTCGGCATCCTTGACGTCTGTCTTCCTACCAGGGACGTTCTTGAGGTGGTGGGCATTAAGAAGCCACAATTCGAAGTCGTCTTCGAGCAGGTAGTAGATGGGCTTCCAATAGACCCCTGTTGCCTCCATGCCCACTAGCTCGACCTCGAAGGAGGCCAGCCAGTCTCGAAGCTGCAGCAGTCCCTGGGTGGTAGCGAACTCCCTGACCTCCTGGCAAGGAGGGCCACCACTCTCAGTGGGGACTCTCACGCACGCGGTGAGCGACGCCTTGTGCACGTCGAGCCCGCAGCACCGTTCGACGACTCTTTCCATCTCTCTCCCTTCGGCCGGAGACACATCGTCTGCCGCCGAGAGGAGCCTCTTTCGTAGAGAGTCTGGTGTTCGTGCTCTAGTAAGGCAACAGTTTGGGGTGCCCTCAAGGCTCCTGCGTCACACTGATCAACGGGCTCTTTGGCGGCACCAGTCCAAGCCGACGTCGGCACGGCGACTATCCCATTTTCATGGCCTCGGGGTGGCCCTGCAAGAAGGGCCATGAGTCACTGATCTGATCTGGTGTGAAAATAGCCTTGGCGGCAGCTTATTTTCATAGCGTCGGGGTGGCCCGGTCAGGGCCATGGTCCACTGATCGCAAATACCATCGGCGAAGTGTTGTCG
>JALZHG010000632.1 GCA_030914045.1 Chloroflexota bacterium
CGAAGCGGACGGCATACGCTTCGAGCGGTCCGGGAGCGGGGCTTACGGGCGAGCGTTTGGTCATGGCGAAGCACCTCCGTCGCCATTAGAGCACGACCGTCGACCAGACTCAACAAACTACCGGTAAGCCGGACACAACGAAAGTTGCCTTATCTAGCACAAACCTTGAGCCGACAACGTCGGATGAACGAAAAACTCCGTGCCGAATCTGTTGCTGAAAACGCACCATGTTGACTTTAGCGCAACATGGGGAGGTTCGCAAGGGGTGCGGCGCAGAGGATACCGGTCTTGGCGCTCGACGGTGCGCGGCCATATTACCGGAGCGCTTAGGTGAACAAGGCGCGCTGTCAGTTTTGGAGAAGCAAGAGGTAAGCCACGTACAGGAGCACGGCAATGCAGACGGCGGTCACCGAGACAACCAAAACCTTCCCTGCGGCGGACGATCTCCAGGTACCTCTGACCCACCGCGCCAGTTTCCTTACCCTCACTTCGGCCCAGTCCAGGAGACGGGCGACGGGTCGGAACTCCCCGGCGATCATCCCCAGGCCCATGAAGAACGTTAGCGTACCAGGACCAGGGAGCACCCCTAACAAGAGGCTACCGACCGCGATGATGAGCCCCCCGACCAAATAGAAGAGCTTTCCGGGGTCCCGCCAGCCGTGCTCACGTTCTTGACGGCGGCGGTAGCGCTCTTGGAAGCGGTGTCCTGGCTTGCTCGCCTCGAAGCGTCGCCAGCTCTCTTTCGTCCTCCCCATCATGCCGATCTATCATGCCCTCAACACGACTTACTTAACCAAAGTAATCCACCGGGCGCACGCACCTCTCAGAACACCTCTTTTCCAGGCCTAGAAGGGTTTTCTCGGAAGTCTGCTTAGCTCCGGTTCAGCGCCTCTGAGCGTGCCGGACTAAGAGCGGCTTGCGTCGACCGTTATTCGGACTTCGCCATTCCTCTTGCCCTCATTCACCTAAGTTGCCCAAAAGGAGTCAGGCTGTTGGAAAAGAAATGAGACAGTAGGCGCGGAGCCTCCGTCGACAGTAGAAGACCAGAGTCCTAATGCCCTCAGCCTGGGGGCCACTCAAAATGAGTAGCTAGTGTGCTCCATCAGTCCACGACTTGACGGGTGAGGTCGCGAGTGTCGAAGTACGCCATGAAGCGACTAACCTTGCCGCCCTCGATCTCCAGAATGCTTACGCCGTCGTAGGAGAAGGTGTCGCCGTTGGAGGTGCCTTCGGTAGTCCACTCGAGAGCCGCCCCCTCCTCGGTGGCGAAAACGTTGCGGAACTCAGACCTCATCTCGCCGAAGGTGCTACGGTAGCTCGTCCAGAACTCGCGCAAGCCTTCGTGGCCTCTGAAAGTCTCTGGAACCGAGACGTTGCCCACCTCGCAATCCTCGGTGTGGATCTCGACCAGGGCCTCGACGTTTCGATTTTCCTCAAGCTCTCTCAATGCTTCGACGAACCTGTTTTCTATCTCTTTGGACATATCACCGCCCCTTCTAGCACGTGTATATTCTCCGTAGACGATACCCTTTGCGTCGTGCAGCTTTATGTTAGCGCGCTTACTGTTTTTTCGATCCTCATTTCTCATCCTGTTATCCGTTGTGTAAACACCGCATAAGGAGCAGCGAACCATGGTCGAAGGGGTAGCCAACGTCTGGGTGCCCGTCGAGGACATCGAACGGGCACTCGACTTCTACCAGAACACTTTGGGATTCTCGGTGATCAAACAAGATGGCCCCTGGGCCGAGGTCGACGCCAACGGCCTCAACATAGGGCTCAACGGCAGGGAGCCGCAGGGGGCGCAGTCCGGCGGTGGTCCCGTCATAACCTTCCAGCCGGAGGTGGGGCTCGAGGCGGCCGTCGAGGACCTCAAGAGCAAAGGGGTTGAGTTCCCAGCGGAGATCTCCGAGCACGAGTGGGGACATGTTGCCACGTTCAAGGACAGTGAGGGCAACGACCTCCAACTTTACGAACCGCCAAGCAGTTGAGCCTCTGGGGGAATCCCCTGGGGAAACCGTCGTTTTTCTCCGCAGCGAGACTCTTACGAGATACGGAGTGCACTATTACTCCCGGTAAAGCAAACGAGAGGAGACCAGATTGCGCAAGCTCTCTACCGCAGCTTGGGTAGCCCACAACCTCGGCCTCGCCGCCTGCTTCGGGGGGCTGCTCTTCGGC
>JALZHG010000633.1 GCA_030914045.1 Chloroflexota bacterium
AGTCTGCACCCCACCGGACGACCTCGTTCTCCTTCGGGGTGCGGGGCGAAGAGCCAGCGACGTTGAAGGCGATGGCCTCGAGCAGGTTCGTCTTCCCCTGGGCGTTGTCCCCGACGACCACGTTCAGACCGGGGGCGAGCAGGGCCGTGGCATCGACGTAGTTGCGGAAGTTGACCAGGCGCAGGGCCCGCAGATAGGCGCTCAACCGATCTCCAACCGCTCATCCCCCACCTCGACCACGTCACCCTCTTCGAGCCTGCGACCACGGCGCGTCTCGACCTCACCGTTCACGCTGACCTCTCCGGCCTGGATCAGGACTTTCGCCTCGCCGCCCGTCCCGACGAAGCCGGCCGCCTTCAGCGCCCGGCCCAGCGTCGTGCCAGGTTGGATCCGCAAGGGTCAGCTGCGTGACGGGTCGCGCATCGGCATGATCAGGTACAGGAAGTCGGGCTCTTCACCGTTCCCGTTCTTCTCAGGCACGATAAGCCCCGGCTTGAGCGGTTCGTTGAGCTTGAAGACGACGTTCTCCGAATCTATCGCGGAGACACCGTCGAGCAGGTAGCCGGGGTTGAAGGAGATCAGGAACTCGTCCTCGCTGGAGGCGGACAGCCGTTCGTGCGCGTCTCCCACCTCGCCGTTTCGCACGATCACTTCCACAGAACCTTCGGAGAAGGAGAGGCTCACAGGGACCGGCGGCGTCTGGCGGGCGGCGAAGAGGTTGACCCGTCTCAGGGTGCCGACCAACTCCTCCCGCGAAACAGAGATCTCACGCTCGAATCCACCGGGCAAGAGTCGCCTGTACTCAGGGAAGTTGCCGTCTATGAGCCGCGTGCCCAACACGACGTCGCCGATCCTGAACAAGGCTTGGTTCTCGGAGAGCGCCACCTCGACGTCGTCCTCATCAGAGCCGGAGAAGATCCTGGAGACCTCCTGCATCGCCCTCGCCGGTATGATCGCCTCCCTCGACCCCTCGAACGAGGTAGTCGCGAGCTCAGTCTCCTTGATGCTGAGGCGGTAGGAGTCGGTCGTGACCATCCTTACGCGCGAGTCTTCGAAGCTGATCAGGATTCCCGTCAACACGGGCCTGGTCTCGTCCCGCGAGTACGAGCGCGACACTTTCTCCACGGTCTCGACGAGCGACTCCCCCGACATCCTGAAGGTGCCCTCTTCCGGGAAGACGGGAAGCTGCGGGTAGTCGTCTGCCGCGTATGCCCGAATGCGGTACTCATTGTCCCCCGCCACGAGCCTGACCGTCCCCTCCGAGTCGTCGTGCTCCAGCGAGAAGCTCCCGCCCGGCAGCGACCGTACGATGTCGTTGAAGATACGGGCCGGTATCACCACGCGCCCTTCTCCCTCGACCTCAGCCCTCGACGACGTCTGGATCGAAATCTCCATGTCCGTCGCCGATAATCCCAGTACCTCTCCCCTACCCTCGAGAAGTATCCCCCCAAGCAACTGGATGGTCGACCTCGCAGAGACCCCGCGCGAGACCAGCGCCAGCTTTTTGCCGAACGTTTCCGTGCTACATATAGCCCTCATACTGCCTCCCTTCTCACCTTATTATTACTACCTAAACCATATATCTATTAGAATAATAATAATAATAAGGCCTGTGGATATGTGTATAACTCGAAAAATTCGCCTTACCTAAGCTAAATAGTCGTCCTCCAGCCTGTGGATAAGAATGTGGATAACCCACGATTTCCTGTGGATGAATTGTGGATAAGTGGCGAGTTATCCACAGGCTGGAGTTGTCCACAATTCTATCCACAGGTTTATCCACAGATTTTACCCCTCTTGTCCACAGGTTTATCCACAGGTGTCTCTAGTCTCAAATGCTACAATCTACCTGGATCCCTCTATCACCGCTGTCTTTATCCACAGTTTGGAAGAGTTATCCACAGTTTCTGTGGATAACAGGACCAGGTTGTGGAAGGTTTCTGACGACTTATCCACAGGGCGTCGACGCTCTGTGGATAGGTTGTGGATAGAATACACATTCAATGCATATTTCGTGTTACAATCTCCTATCCCTAAGGGAGGGGGGTAGAGGTCACCTTTTACTCTTGACCTGTTGGGTGATCTCATGTATCTGAGAGAAGACATCACGGTCGCTGTTTATGAGGTTGGCTATCTTTGCCGTGGCGTGCATAACGGTGGAATGGTCGCGTCCGC
>JALZHG010000634.1 GCA_030914045.1 Chloroflexota bacterium
CTACGAACGCCGGGACACCGGCAAGGGAAAGAGGGTGGACAGCAACCTGCTTAACGCCGCGCTCGACCTACAGATCGAGCCGTTCGTATACCATCTCAACGGGAGCCTATACGAGCGTAGCGAGACCGGTATTTCCTCGCGGTTCCACCAGGCGCCATACGGAATCTTCGAGACCGCTGACGGCTACATTTGTATTTCGCTGACACCACCCGAGACGATGGCCCAGGCGTTCGGGGACGATACGTTCCTCGAGTGGTCCCCGGAAGATCAATTCCGCAAGCGGGAGGCAGTAAACGCTCACCTGGCGGGCCACGTCAGGAGGAAGCCCACGGAGCACTGGTACAAGATATTCGACGAGGTCGGGATCTGGTACGCGCCGGTCAACTCCTACGACGAGGTCGAGAACGACCCGCAAGTCGTTCACAACGAGGCGATAATGACCTTCGAGCACCCGAGTGCCGGAACAGTACGGGCGTTGTCCCACCCGGTACGCTACGACGGAGAATCGCCGCCGCTTCGCAGCTTGCCCCCCGAACTGGGGGAGCACACGGAAGAGATACTCAGCGAGCTGGGCTACGATGAGGAAGCCATAGACAAGCTGAAGGCGGAAGGAGCCGTACGTGTCAAGGATCGATGACCCGAATCGAGAAAGGAGGAAGCCGACGAGCAAGGTCATCCCGCTCGAAGTCGGCGATTCCGTCTCGTTCAGCAAGACGGTTGGCGAGTCCGACGTGTACTTATTCGCCGGCATTACGGGCGATTTCAGTCCCAACCACATCAATGAAGAGATCATGAGTAAGACGCCATTTAAGCATCGTGTCGCTCACGGCGTGCTCTCTTTGGGCTTCGCGTCTACCACGTCTACGATGATGATCGAGCGCATTGGGATGACCGCCGTCTCGTACGGCTACGACCGCATCCGCTTCATCAAACCGGTGCTAGTAGGAGACACTATCACGGCGACCTACACCATCGCCGAGATCGACGAAGAAACGCTAAAAACCTACGCGGACATCGAGGTTACTAACCAGCGCGGCGAGCTGTGCACCGTGGCACGACATATACTGAAATTCATAGTGTAGGCCCGCATGTTATCGCCACTGCTGCAGGATTCATGGCGTCAACCCGAGCCCGAAGGCGGCGAGGTGGCAGAAGACGCTACGGCGAACATCACGGTCGGATGAGAAAGAACTCAGATCCGGTCTGCGAAGGAACCGGCGACGCGTAATCCACGGAGTGCTGACACCACTCTCTGACACCACCGCGAGCGCAATACGGTGCAACACAGGGCAATGCAGAAAAGAGAAAGCGGCTTTATCTGGGGGATTTGCAAGCCCGTGCAACCCCCTGCAACGCATGAATTATCACTCGTAATGAGACTTTAGGTCAGCGGTTCGAGTCCGTTCGTCGGCTCTTCGTTTTACCTGCAAATCCCGCAAATACCGAGAGCCTCCGACACGAACACCGGAAGCTTTGTAATCAGTACGTCAGCAGTAGAGACCGTCCCAAAGCCTCGTCCCTTGCCTTGGCGTGCTACAAAAGTGCGTGCAGGGCACAGCAGGTGGCGTAGGTGAATCCTCTAGCGTTGTCTGTATGACCGATGTGCCCGAGTTTCGGCAGGTGCGGCACTGTCGAAAAAGCTTCGCCCGAGTGCCTAGAACGTGGATGGTCTCGGAAGTTCGCCTGTACTAAGAGTGCATTGCAAAACCTGCCCATGATCGGATGCTACGCTTCTGGACATGGCGAAAGAATTGGTGACCGACCAGCTGGGGGAGATCGTCGAACCGCTGCTGCCGCCGGAGGAGCCCAAGCCCAAGGGCGGCAGACCTCGCGTGCCCAACAGGGCGGCTCTCACCGGCATCGTCTTCGTGCTCAAGACGGGCATACCCTGGGAGATGCTCCCCAAGGAGATGGGCTGCGGGTCCGGTTCGACGTGCTGGCGGAGGCTGCGCGACTGGCAGGAGGCGGGTGTGTGGCGCCGGTTGCACCGAGTCTTGCTGGACAGGCTGGGGGAGGCCGACAAGATCGACTGGTCGAGGGCCTCGCTCGATTCGGCGAGCGTGGCGGCCAAAAGGGGGGCGAGAAGGTCGGAAAGAATCCGACGGATCGCGGCAAACCGGGCTCGAAGCGCCATCTTGTTTCCGACCGGAAGGGCGTCCCGCTCGCCGTAGTG
>JALZHG010000048.1:0-22432 GCA_030914045.1 Chloroflexota bacterium
CCGAAATCCCAATTCCCAAATCCGCCGCTAGCTCCCGATGATTTCCTGGAGGGTGCGGCGTCTGCGCCTGCGGGGGGTGGCCGGTGTACTCTGGGCGGCTTGCTGGTGGCTGAGGATGGTGCGCTCGTAGAAGGAGGCAACTTGGGCGGCAACTACGGGCCAGTCGTACTGACGGACGGTACGCTGCCCTGCTTCCTTGATGTGCGCTCTTAGCTCCTGGTCGCTGAGGAGGCGGACCAGGCCCGCGGCGATGGAGGCGGGGTTCCTCGGTTCGGCCAGGAAGCCCTCGCGGCCGTGGGTGAGCACGTTCGCGTAGCCTGGGATGCGGCTAGCAAGGATGGGTGCGCCCGCTGCCATAGCCTCAACCAGCACGATGCCGAAACTCTCTCCGCCTGTTGAGGGCGCGCAGTAAACATCGCAGGACTGGTAGTACGTGGGTAGGTCGTCGCCGGACACGAAGCCAGTGAATTCCACCGACAGCGCCGAGCCGGGCGAGCGATACACGGTCCTATCGGTCCGGCTGCGGTCGCGCAGGGGCAGCCACTCGGCCATGTCTTCGGGGTCGCCGCTACCCGCTACCACAAGGCGCAGGTCGGGGAAGTATGGCTCTACGATAGGCAGGGCCTGCAACAGCCACCGGAGGCCCTTACGCGGCTCCTCGAACCGTCCGACGAAGAGCACCGTCGGCCTGCCGTCGCGCATCCACTGAATTGGCTCGCGTGGGGTGCTGAACCGCTGCACGTCCACGCCGTTGGGAATGACCTCGAACTCGCCGCCAAAATACTGCGAAACGAACTCGTACGCCGAGGCGGAAACGGCTATTCTCCCGTGCAGCCTGTCGTAGAAGCGCCGGAGGATTGGCCTGGCTATCGCGTAGATGGGTGAGGTTTCACCGAACGCGTGGAAGGTGCCGACGTTGGGGCTGGTGGAATAACGCAGCACCAGCCAGGGCAGAGCCGGCATCAGCGGCTCGTGCAGGTGAATAACGTCGAACCTCTCGGTGCGCAGTATCGCTTTGATGGTGCGTCCCAGATCGGTCGAGAGCGAGATGCGGGCGACCGAGCCGTTAGCGGGCACCGGCGTCACGGCCCCAAGCGCGTACACTTCCTCCGGCTGGTCCGCTAGCTCTGTCGAGAAGGGGGCAAGTATCTTCGTGCGGTGTCCTAGCTCGCGCAGTTCCTTGGAGAGATGGCGGATGTGCTCGTTCACGCCTCCCTGGCTGGCGTAGTCATAGGGCGAGACCAGGGCTATGTTCAAGGGGGACTCGGGCATGGGTCCTTACTTCCGCTCCTTCATACGGCGGGTGACCGCGCGCTTGATCTTGTAGGTCGGGTGGACGATCATGCTCTTCCACATGTTGGGCGCGGCGATCTTGCCGTGGTCGCCGAGCGTCATGAACTCGCCACCCGCCACCGTGGTCTTGTCCTTGATGGCCTGTAGCAGGTCGTCAACCGTGGTACCGGGGAAGGAGGTATAGCCCATGCCGATCATGGAGTTGGCGTGGGCGTCCGAGCCTCCGAACTCGGGCAAGTGGAGCACCGTCTTGTTCAGTTCTTTCACGCGGGTGTGGGAGACCCGTCCGGCATACGAAGGGTTGAACGTCTCGATGCCATGGAAGGGGTACTGGCTGCTGTGCTGGGCGAGCAGTTGCTTCTCGCGTATGGAAGTGGTCAGCCAGGAGAGCGGGTGCGGGGCTATCACCATGCCTCCCGCCTCGTACACCGCCTGTACGCTCCACTCCAGCGACTTCAGCATCGGGAAGTCTCGCGTGACGAACAGAGCCAGCAAATGGCCGTGGCGGGTGGTTATCTCCGTGCCGGGGATCACCTGGAAGCGCCACTTTCTTTGCTCAATAAGTTCGAGGGCCTCCATCGCGGCGCGAATGTCGTCGTGGTCGGTGATGGCAATCACGTCGAGGTCGGTGTGGTGCTCGACGTACTCGAATATTTGCCTGACGCTTGCCAGGCCGTCGCCGAGCGCCGTGTGCATGTGCAGGTCGGCCTTGCCCATGCGCACCTGGCCTTGTTCGCCGCTGCCGCCGTTGAGTTTGTCGGTCATTATTGGTCCTGTGTTGTGTGCGAAGCTGTGGAGATAGCCGGTTGGCGCGCCATGCTCCCGCTTTGGAATAGGGACGCCAGGGAATTATAAGTGACGGAGGCACATAGGGCAACCGCCGTATTGACATAATGCGACAAATGCTGAGGTAGATAGGTCGCACAAATCGAGCTTCAAAATACGAGAAGTCCCGGAGAGGGGACTTCGCAACGCTTGGGGATTGTCTTCATTAGCGGGTGGACTCAAACGTGGACGGGTTCCCGCTCAGGCTCCGGCTCTGCCTGGCTGATGGAAATCCATTCGACGATGTGGTTCCTGCCGAGGTCTTTGGCGCGGTAGAGGGCGGTGTCGGCCTTGCCTATCAACTCTTCTATGTGCACCGCGTCGTCGGAGTACATGGCGATGCCCTGGCTCACCGTGGGGGAGGGGATGGGGCGGTTCTGCATGTCGCGCATGACGTTGTGGGCCACGGTCTGGCGAATTCGCTCGGTGACGAGGCGGGCCTGGGCGCGGCTTACGTTGGGCAGCAAGATGGCAAACTCCTCGCCGCCCCAGCGGCCCACCACGTCTGTGCTCTTGACGTGGCCCTGGATCGAGGTGACCACCGACCGGAGCACGTCGTTTCCTACCAGGTGGCCGTAGGTGTCGTTGTAGGTCTTGAACTTGTCCACGTCGAGCATCACCAGGGCGACCGTGGAGTTCTCCACGCGGGCGGTTTCGAGGGCGCGGTTCAGCTTTTCGATGAACGTGCCGTGGTTGAACGCGCCGGTGAGGGAGTCGCGCTGGGCCTGCTCGTGCACGGTGGCATGCAGCCGGGCGTTTTCGAGGGCGAGGGCCGCCTGGCTGGCGATGGAGCTTAGCAGCCGCAAGTGGTGCGACTCAAATGCGTCAGGCTGGGCCGCCTGCACCGAAAGCACACCCACGATCTTGTCCTTGGCGATGAGCGGCACGCTGATTAGCGATTGCGCGGTTGTACCTACGATGTTGGTCTCGAACGGCAGTTGTTCGCGTTCCATGTTCCAGTTGCGAACGGAGATCGGCCTGCGGTTGCGGATCACCCAGCTTGCGATGCCCACGCTGTCGAGGCGCGCCTTGAAAGGTTGCAGCGTCACGCCACCTTCCACAAAAATGTCGTAGCGCAATTCGTTCAGGTCTTCGTCGTAGAGGGCGATATAGAACGTGTCGGGGTGTAGCGCCCGATTCACCTGCTCATAAATAAGCTGCATCACTTCGTCAATCTGCAACGAGGAGGTGGTCACCAGGCCAATCTGGTAGAGGGAGGCGCTTTCGCGGGCCGCTTGCTGGGCTTCAGTGAAGAGCCTCAGGCGCTCGATAGCCATCGAAGCTTGCTGGGTCATAGTGCCGAGCACGTTCCAGCGGCTGAGGGGCATCGAGTATTTGCGGTCGAAACTCAGGTTCAGGGTCCCAAGTAAATCGTCGCCGCGCCACATCGGCACAGCGTAGAACGAGCGGACGTTGGGACGCACCATGAGGCTGTGCAAGCCCGGCACTTCCTCAATATCGGGCGCGAAGACTCCCTTGCCCTCCGCCAGCAGCAACTTCACCGCCGGGTCTTCCTTGTTGAACCTTTCCTGTGCGAGCCGAGCAACCTGCTCCTGTGTGAAGCCCTTGCTGTAGACGACGGTACCTTCCCCGCGGTCGTTGAAAAGGAGCAGCGAGCCTGAGGTCGCCCGCTCAAGTTCCATAGCGGTGTGCAGCAAGTTGCGCACGATCTCGTCGCTGCTCTGGGTGCCGGCCGCGCTCCGTGTGAAGGCATACAGGGCGTTCAATTCGCTCAGTTGCTCCCGGATGGTGCCTTCGTTGCGGGTGAGCAGGCCGGAGAAGTAGTTGGCGATGTAGGCGATGATCATCAAAGTCGCGGAGACGGTGAGCACATAGCCGAGGTACGTCCCGACGGAAGCCTGCGCCTGGGCTGCGCCCCCGAGGTTCTGCGGCGGCTTCAGCCAGAGGGCTTCCAATATCCCCAGGCCCGCGTACAGCACGGCAGCCACGCCCGCGACAAGATACGCGCCCGTGGGGGGGATGATCGCCAGACCGACGAAGATGTAGAGGAAATAGAGCACGAACACCGGGCCGGTAACGCCACCGGAAAAGTGCACGACGATTGTGAATACGAGCAGATCGATGGGCACCTGCGCATATCGGAGAATCTGGCCCAGGTTGGTGGTCGTGAAGCTTGGCTGCCAGGTGGCAACCAGGTAGCAGACGTTGAGCAAAGCCACCGTGGCGGCCAGCCCGAACTGCCATAGGGCGGTCTCATAGGGGAGCCGCCATAACACGATTATTGCGCCGACGAGTAGGAGGGCGACCACGACAGTCCAGCGAATGCTGATAACCCATCGCATCCGCTGGACCAGTTCGCTGGAGCCTATATCGCTGGCAACGCCAATTCTCGGCTTAGTAAATACAGAGATCAAACCACTCATCCAGTGAGGCTGAACGGGGCCTCTGCGGACTATATTACCGAACTATGAGTGGCAAGTCAACCGCTCGAAGTAGGTACTAAAGTACTAGTACCAGGGGTACTCTCACGCCACGCTTGCCCACGGAAATCTACTTCGGCTATAATCCCGTATATTATTCGTAAGGCAACGCGGAAGGGTTGTCTTACCCTGCCGAAGATGTCGTGGCTCTGCATGCCGGGAAGTAATGTAGGAGCCTGCGCGGACAGGAAGCCCATTCCGTGGGCCGAGGGTAATCGGGGGGGTGAGACATGGTGCTATTCGGTCGAGCATTGCTTGGACCTGCCTTAGCCGCCGCATGCCGCCATCGTGGCATCCGGTTCGCGGGCCTGCTACGTGCTCCGAAAGCTCATGTTGAATCTATCACCCACTGCCGACGACCAACTCGTGTCGCGCATCGCTGGAGGCGACGCTGCGGCCCTGGAGGCATTGTACGACCGCTACGTGCGGCAATGCTTCGGCCTAGCCTTGCGCATGGTAAACGAGCCTGGGCTGGCCGAGGAGGTGGTGCAGGAGGTGTTCCTCAAGCTGTGGAGCAGGCCCGATAGCTACTCCTCCCAAAAAGGCGCTTTCGTCAGTTGGCTGCTGAGCCTGGTCCACCACCGCTGCGTGGATGAATTGCGTAAGCGGTCTCGCACCGAGGTGGCCCTCGACAACGAACAGCCCCTCAGCGTCATCAACACCAAGCCCGACCCGCAGCCCGACCCTAGCGAACAAGTCTGGGTGATGGAGCAGCAGCGAGTTGTGCGGCAGGCCCTGGTGCAGTTGCCGGAAAACCAGCGACAGGTGCTGGAGCTTGCATACTTTGGGGGGCTATCGCAAAGCCAGATAGCTGAACGACTCAGCCAGCCGCTCGGCACGGTCAAGACTCGGATGCGGATGGGGCTGCAAAACCTGCGGCAGCTACTCGAAAGTCATAAGATACTGCGCGACTAGCGTGCAGATTAGGCCGCGAAGTGGAAGTGGCCTGTCGCGATCAGCCTGGCGAGCGCGGCACGCATATAGGGTAAATTGGTAGAATTGGTCAAGAAGCCGGAAGGCACACAGGGTATTAGTGTGAACAATAGCAACGACAACACGCTCGAGGATAACTGGGAAAGTCGCCTCATCGAGTACTCGATGGGCACGATGTCGCCCGCCGACGCCCAGGCATTCGAGCAACAACTGAACGAGTGTCGGGTGCATGTAAAGCTGGCCGACCATTATACGCAGGTGGTGGGCTGGATGGGTGCTGCCGCCACCCCAGCAGAACCTCCTAGCGGGCACAAGACACGCATGATGGCGCGCCTCGCCGCGACAGAGCAGGAGCAAGCACCCGCAACAACTGACGCCAGACCGTCCAGGGAGCCTATTCCGCTCCATGCTGTGGGCACGGGGCCGAACATGACCGCCTACAGCGGCTCCAGCGGCCCCAGTGGGGAGGCTGAACCTGCTCCGGTAACAAGCCTCGATGAGTACAGGACGAAGCGGGCCAGCAGGCCCAGGGCGCTTTGGATCGGGTCTGCCGCTGCGATGCTTGCGCTGTTGGTGGTTGCAGGCTGGTTGTCCTCTGTCTTGGGGAGGCCGTACGTGCCGGATGGCACTCTAACAGTGGCCGTCCAGAGTCAACCGGGAGCGCCTGAAAACTCCGGCGGGGTACTTTTCTACAATCCTCAGAGCCGCGAGGCTCACTTCTACGCGAATGGCCTGCAAGCCCTCAGCGCCGACCAGGTGTACGAGATGTGGCTGCTGCCCAAGGGCGGCGGCAACCCGGTGCCGGCAGGCATCTTCAACGCGGGGACCTCCGGCGCGGCTCGACATGCCATACAGGCCCCTGCCGCTATGGGCGATTTCGCGGGCGTAGCGGTAAGCGTGGAGAAGGCCCCTGGTGGTACCGTAGTGGGCGGCCCGATAATATTGGTGGCGCAATACGAGACACAAAACTAGAGTAGGGAGAGTAACAAAAAGGGAGCGGACCACATACGTCCGCTCCCTTTTTGTTCGTGGCCTCTAGTCCAGCGGTGCCGTATCCACCTTATCCGGCACGATGATCACCGAGGTGGCATTCAGCGTCTTGCCGTCCGCGCTCCTGGTGCCTTCGACGACTATGCGGCTGCCGGCTTTGATGTCGGCCTGGCTGGCGTTGCCCAGGTTCACCTTGCGGTCGGCGGCAGAGATTGCGAGCGCCCTGTACTGTGTGGCGGCGCTCAGGCTGATGGTGAGGTCGCTATCGCGCTTGAGCGGATCGAGGGTCAGGGTGTTGCCGCTTACGCTCTCCACCTGACCGCCTGCGAGGTGAACACCCTCTCGCACCACCCGTACGCCCCAGGCGTGGACCTGGAGGTTGTTGCGTGTGGGTGGGGCATGGCGGTTCACCCGCTGAGGCAAGCCGAGCACCTGCACCCGGTCGCCAACCTTCAGCGCACTCGCCGTCTTGAAGCCGCTATCGAGCACCACGGTGTCGGCGGTCGTCTCCACCTGTACGTCGATGCCCCGGTTGTTGGTCACGGTAAGCGTGCTGCCGCTGATTGCCTTGATGGTGCCACCTAATGGGCCTTTGCCAGGCGCGTGTCTTTCACCCCGCCCCCTTTTGCCATCCGGTACGCCCTGTGTAATAACTCGCGCTTCAACCACTTTCGGGTCGTTGGTCGTCATACCGGCCACGGTCGCAGGCTCGTTGAGCTTTAGCTCGCTCAGGGTGCCTTGCCCCGGACCGTCCGCCTTCCTGACCACAATCCACGTATTGGGGCCGACGTTGGCTGTCACATCACCCCGGCGCGTGGTAAGGGTAACGGTGTTAGTTCCTACCGCCTTCACTTTGCCTGCAAGGTGTATGGGGTGCGGGTTGGCTCGCTGCGCCTGCGCCAGGATGCCTGCGGGTGCCGCCGCGGAAGCTGGGCTTGCCAGGAACCCGCCCATACCCAGCGCGAAAAGCAGCGCGCCTAGACTGACGATTGCTCTCAATTTTGTCACATTCTTTGTCATATTCTTTGTCATATTCTTTGTCCTCCTACGTGGATTGAAGTCGCAGCGTTCTCCCTGTGAGGTAACCAGCTAAAGAGAGACGCCGGTTATCGCTATTCACAGTGTAGGGTGGCGTCGAGTTGTTTCTGTTAGGGCAGTGTAAAATCTCTGTAAAACGTTTCTTTAGACGTGCTACCAGATTTCCCAGATGTCGGCAGGGTAGACCACAGGCGCTACTACCGCCTCATACCGCCCGTAGCGGCCTCGGAAGTATAGCAGCGGCTCGGCCTCATGCGCGTCCCCGGCCACTATCTCGCCCATGACGATCACGTGGTCGCCGCCTTTGCAGGTATCGGTCAGGCGGCACTCGGCATAGGCAAGCGCGCCGTCGATGACCGGGCTGCCCGTTTCAGCGCCCTGCCGCCAGCGCAGGCCCGCGAACCTGTCCCCATCGGCTGTAGCAAACTGTTGGGCTACGTGCTGCTGGTCGGCGGAAAGGATGTTCACCCCGAAGCTGCCCGCTTGCTTGATAATATCCAAAGTAGCCGAACGCTCGCTGACGCACACCAGGAGCATGCGCGGCTCAAGCGACAGTGACGACACCGCGCTGGCCGTAAACCCGCGCGGCGTGCCCTCCTGGTCCATCACGGTGATGATTGTTACGCCGCTAGCGAACGAACCCATTACCCGCAGGAATAAATGCCTTTCAATTTGCATGACCTACCCCCGGTGATATGCTGTTGCCGTTAATATACCCATACATGCACTATTGTAAGGCATGGTACTAGACCTCACCTCAAGAATGACAGGGAACGGAGAGAATGGGATAGGAGCACATGTCCCCTTTGTCATTTCGAACGTAGTGAGAAATCTCGTCCTTCACCGCGATGGCCCCACTTTCTTGCGGTACCCTGTGGCTAAAGGAAAGGTGACACTGTGTGCAGAGGGACTAGATTTCTCACTACGTTCGAAATGACAAAGGGGAGCCTTGGTGGGGATGTTCGACAGTGTTGTTTTTGCTATAGAGTGTAGATGCCTCGTAAATGGGGCATAGCGAGACGCACGGCGAGTGCTGAATTTGGCGGCAGAGGGCTAGGGCAGTACGTGGCGGAGGAAAGTCGCTACTGACATGGCAAGGTCACGCTCGCGCCCTTCGAAGAAGTGGCCTGTGTTCTTGATGGTAAGCAGGGTTTTGGGCTCGGGCAGACCTTCGACGTAGCTGGCGAGGTCCTCGGGAGGGCAGAAGTCGTCTAGCTCGCCCGTGACAAAGAGCCGAGGCCGGGGCCACTGTCCGAGGTAGCTAAGGTCGCGCCAGGCCACGGGCAGCCCTATACAGGTGATCGCCTTCACACGCTCGTCATCGCGGGCCGCCACGTACGCCAGCGAGATGCGCGCGCCGAATGAATGGCCCACCAGCGCCAACCGCGTGCTGTCAACGGCGTCCTGTCCAGCGAGGAAGTCAAGGGCGGCCCCGATATCGCCTACCTCCGCTTCCCCTTCCGGCGCGACCAGGCGCTTACCTTCCGTGCGCGACACGGTGCCGGTGCTGTTGCCCACCCCCCGCGAGTTGTAGCGCAAGATGGCGATACCCGCTGAAGCAAGCTCGACTTCCAGCGCCTGCATCACCTTCATGTCCATGTTGCCACCGGCAGCGGGGTTTGCGTGCAGGAGCACCACGCCGGGGTGCAGCATGCCGTCCTGCGCGAGATGCAGCACGCCTTCAAGCGTTGGCGCTTCGCCACCTGCCGTTTCGCGGCCCTCGAAGGTGATGTGGCGCGTCAGGCCCCCTGCGGGCGGTGAATACTGGTAGTCGTCCTGCGAGTTGGTCATGTCGAGGAGGTCTGGCTAGCCAAGCCTGTAGCCGCAACTTGCGCAGAACACCGCGTGCGGGCGCACCTGGGCTTTGCACACGGGGCAGGTCCTCTCGGCTTCTTGCGCGGGCGGCGTGCTGCTCTCGGGGGTCGGCTTGCGGTTGGATCGTTCCTGCTTGTCGACCGATGGTCCTCCAGGCTGTCGTGGTTGGCTCGGTGCCTGGAGGGCAGGCTTAGCGGGCGCGGGGCGCAGCGCGGGGGGAGGCTCAGGCTCGACCCAGGCCTCGGCGTTGATGGCCTCTAGCTCTTTCTTCTTGCGGCCAAGCTCCGCTTCCAGCTTCTTGACCTGGCTCACCAGCGCCTGAAGCTCCGGTTCGAGGGCGACGCCGCGCTCCGCCAACTCCATTACCTTGGCGCCGATGCCAAATAGCTTTTCGTCGGCCTGCTCCTGGAGGCGGGTGGCTTCCGAGCGGATGCGATTGGTCCTGAGCAGTTTGTCGGCCTCGAAGCCGATGCGGTCGAGTCCCTTACGTAGCTGGTGGCCTAGCTGCTGCGCGGGGGTGGCTTCCGACTGAGGGTCGGGCGGTTGTCCTTGTTGGTTGTCCATTGGTCTACTCGCTTCTCAATGTTGGTAGTGTGGTCGCAACATGTACGCGGCGCGCCTCAGCGAGGTCGCAGAGTGGTGCGCGCGGACCGCGCCCAGCCCGCCCGGAGCGGCTCGCCACCGAAAATGACGCTGCTGGAGCGCAACGCCACGCTCTGCACGAGGCCCAGGCCCAGGAGGATGCTCATGAGGGATGACCCGCCGTAGCTGATGAAGGGCAGGGGGATGCCGGTGACGGGCATGAGGCCGATGTTCATGCCGATATGGATGAACACCTGCATGCCAATCCACACGGCCACGCCTACCGCGATGAAGCTGCCGTAAGCATCAGGGGCGCGGGAGGCGACCACCAGGCAGCGCCACACCAGGATGAAGAGGAGGGCCATAATGCCACACCCCCCGATAAAGCCGAATTGCTCGGCCACCACTGAAAAGATGAAGTCGCTGTACTGCACCTTGAGGAAGTCGCCCTGGGTCTGCATGCCGTTGAGGTATCCCTGTCCGAACAGACCGCCAGAGCCGATGGTGATGCGCGTCTGGATCAGGTTGTAGCCCTCGCCGTACATGTCACCTTCGGGGTTCAGGAAGGTCAGTAAGCGGCTACGCTGGTAGTCGTGCATCACGTAGTTCCAGAATACGTAAATAGCTGGGATGGCGGCCAGGCCGAACATTATGTACGTGCGGGCGGGCACCCTGGCGGCCACGGTCATGCCGAGGAAGATGAAGATGAGCATGGAGCCTGTGCCCATATCAGGCTGTTCCAGCACTATGCCTGCGGGGATCATCACCAGCAAGCCAGCCCCTACGAACCACTTGATGCGGTGCATCTCGTGCTCATGGGCGGCAAGGAACCTCGCCAATACGAGGATGACGCTCAACTTGGCAAGTTCGCTCGGCTGGATCGGGAAGATGCCCAGGTTGATCCAGCGTTGCGAGCCGTATTCCACCATACCGAGCACGGCCACAAACGCGAGCAAACCAATTACAACCAGGAAGAAGGGTATCGTGAGGCTTTCGAACATCCGGTAGTCGAACCGAGCGATTGCCAACATCAGCACGATGCCGATGGCGGCGTAAATCATTTGCCGCATCACGAATTCGTTGAGGGAGAACGAGGTAGCACCGCTGGCGTTGGTGGCGCTGAACACCATGACGATGCCAAGCGCCGCTGCAAGCAGGGTGCAGAGTATGAGAGGCAGGTCTATGTTGCTTATGCTGGCGGCGCGCAAGAATTAACTACCCTTTACAGCTACATTAGCCGAATGTAACAGGTCCCTAGATGATAACACATGCTGCCGCTAAATCAAAAGGGGTGGGGCACGATTTTCCCGGGTCCGTGGCTATCTGAAAGTCCGCTACTTGAGGCACTCTAATTTGCCATCACCTGGGTCTCATAACAAGCTGCTATTGACAGCGCGCACGCTTGCATCTATAATCGGGCACTGGGGGTGCTTGCATGAAATTGGTGCTCGCGGTCGTGTCGAACCAGGCTGCAGAAGGGATAACGGACGGCTTACTGGCTGCCGGCTTCCGCGCGACTCGGCTCGCCTCCACGGGCGGCTTCCGACGCGAGGGCAACACTACCATCATGATGGGTGTGGAAGACGACGACATAGAGCCGGTGCTGGCGCTCCTGCGTTCGGGCGTGCAGAACAAGAAGACGCCCGTGGTCCTCGACAGTAACGGGCAGCCGACCGGGCGCGGTGCTGTGTTCGTCCTCCCCCTCGAAGGCTATTTTCATCTCTAGCCGACTGGCACTTCCCCGAACTAACCCCCTCCTTCCCCGAACCTGAAAGGTCTCAGAATGCGCGTAACGCTCACAGATATGGCGCATGGCGGCGACGCCGTGGGCCGCGACCCCGATTCCGGCATGGCGGTGTTTGCGTGGCCGGGCATCACCGGCGAAGACGTTGACGTAGAGGTCAACTGGCGGCGGCCCAACCTGGTGCGTGGGCTTGTGACCGAGATACACACTGCCTCTGACCTGCGCGTGGAGCCGCCCTGCCCCTATTTCGGCTCCTGCGGTGGGTGCCAGTGGCAGCACATCAACTACGCGGGCCAGCTTCAGTTCAAGCACGGTATTCTTCGCACGCAACTCTCCCGCCTGGGTGGGGTGTCCGACCCCGAAGCGGTGATGAAGGCTCCTGTGCCCTCGCCAAAGGACTTCAACTATCGCAACACCTCGCACTTTGCGATTGACGGGCAGGCGCGGTCCCTGGCCTACTTCAGGCGCAACAGCCACGACCTGATCGCGGTGCAGGAGTGCCCCATATCGAACGGCGGCATCAACGCCATGATCTCGCGGCTCAACGCACTGCTGGCTCAAAGCCCCAGCGCCGACGACCTGGAGATGGAGCCACGCGGGATAATGAGGGTGTGGAAGATCGTAGTCAGGCACAGCGAGGCCACCGGGCAGACGGTGGTTATCTTCCACACGCGTCCCGGCGGCACGGTTTCGCCCCAGCCCAAGCGTGGCAGGCAGGGTAGGGCGCAGGTGCAGCAGCAGGAGCGGCCGGACGAAGGCCCCAACATGGACGAGAACCTGCAAGCCAGCCCGGTCTTCCCGATGAGGCGGCGCGATGTGAAGCGCGCTCTCCCGCAGCTTGCCGCGTCGGACGGGCGGGACGAACAGTTGGCCCTCACAGTAGTCGAGGTGATGGACGACGGCACCATAAACCTGCTGGGCGTCACGAGGGAAGCTGCCTCGGAGACCGCCGAGGCGGTAGCGGAAACCCTCACCGGGGCATATATAGGCGACCGGGGCGAGGGTAGCGACATGGGGCGGACTGCTCCACCTCTAGGTGCGTGGCTGGAACGGCTCGGCGGCAGGAACTACTGGGTCGCCCCGGAGGCTTTTTTCCAGGTGAACACGGGCGGGGCCGAGGCGATGCTGGCCGAAGTGCTGGCGGGCCTGCCGTCTCGCATGGAGTTGCTGGTAGACGCGCACGCGGGAGTGGGCACCTTCGCGCTGGCCCCGGCAGGTCAGGCCGACAAGGTTGTGGGGTACGAAATCGCAGGACCATCCGTTGCGAGCGCCCGCTGGACCGCGCAGGTAGGCTCTATCTCCAACGCCGAGTTCAGGCAGGGACCATCAGAGCGTCTTTTCGCCGCCATGCCCGACGCCATGCGTCCCGACGCTGTGGTCCTCGACCCGCCGCGGTCCGGTTGCGCGCCGTCGCTGCTGCGAGAGGTAATTCGCCGGGAGGTCCCGCGCCTGGTGTACGTGTCGTGCGAGCCTGGCACGCTGGCCCGCGACATAAAGGTGCTTTCGTCCCATTACGCTCTTACCTCCACGCGTGTGATAGACATGTTCCCCCAGACCTACCACATCGAGTCGGTGTCGGTGCTGGAACGGCTGTAGCTGCCTCGCCTATTTCCACCGATTTTTGCTAACAACGCGCGCATGTGGTATAATGCCAGACAGTGCGGAAAGTATGTATTTCCAAGCGATTGGAATGCGCCGCGCTGTTGTAATAACCCTTACCTTTCTGCTCCGAACGGCCCTGGAGACTTCACACCCCTCCAGATTGACGGCGACGGGGCAAGCCCATAGAGAGGAGGTGTGAAAAGTAAATGCGTGACTACGAACTGATGTATATTGTCCGGCCCACGGTAGGTGACGAGGAATTCCCCGCCGCCACCGAGCGCGTTGACGGCATTATCGCCAACCTCGGCGGTGAAGTCGCTGACAAGCAGCCCTGGGGCAAGCGCCGCCTGGCATACCCTATCGACAGGCATGAAGACGGATTCTACGTCGTGGCGCGGGTGAGGCTTCAGCCTGGCAGGATTGCCGCGCTGGAAGAGCAGCTCCGCATATCCGACGACGTAATCCGGCACGTGGTTGTCGAGCCTGTTGCCCCCCACGTGCCTCGCCCACCCCGCGAGCGTCCAGCCCCGGCAGAGGCGGAAGCGCCCCGCAGATAGTTGCTTTGATTTTGTGAGTGTTTAGCTGATTTTTGAGTGGATGGAGGCAGCAGATGTCAGGTGGCTTGAATAAAGTAATGATTATCGGCAACCTGGGCAAAGACCCGGAGATGAAGTACACCCAGCAGGGTACCCCGATTACCTCGTTCTCGGTGGCGGTCAGCCGCACCTGGAAAGGGCCGGACGGCTCGGCACAGGAAGAGACCGAGTGGTTCCGCGTGGTGGCCTGGGAGCGGCTCGCTGAGCAGTGCAACGAGTTCCTGCGGAAGGGCCGCAAAGTCTTCATCGAAGGACGCCTCAAGACGCGCGAGTGGACCGCACAGGACGGCCAGAAACGCTTCACGACCGAGGTGGTAGCCACTTCCATGATCTTGCTCGATCCGAAGCAGGGCGGGGGTGGTGACTACTCCGGTGGCGGCGGCAACAGCTATCGTGAGGAGCGACAGGCTCCGGCGAGGCAGGGTGCCGGGGCCGGTGCGGGCGGTGGCGGCGGAGCGGGTGGTTTCGGCCACAGCTACGACGACGAGTCCGACCTCGACGTGGACGACATCCCCTTCTAAAATCAGCCTAATCCTCCGCGACTGAATTCAAGTGTGTGCCGGGCCGTGCACATGCAGTCCACGCTCGATTCAGAGCGTGGCATGTAACAGGTGCGCCCGCGTGCACGTAGCAAAAGGAAGTTAAGAAGGACTATGGCAGACCAGACAGATAACAACACGAATGCAGGTGGGGGCCAGCAGGCTCCCCAGGCGGCGGCACCCGCACCGGGCGGTGCTCCAGGTGGTCCTGGCGGACCCGCCGGTGGTGATCGCCCTGCTGGAGATCGCCCCTCGGGCGGCCCCGGTGGGTACGGCGGTGGTGGCGGGGGCGGCTTCCGCAGCGGCCCTCGCCCAGGTGGAGGTGGCGGAGGCGGCGGTGGCTTCCGCAGCGGACCTCGCCCCGGTGGTGCAGCCGGACGGCCTCGTGGGCGTGGCGACCGCTACGTGCCCCGGCGCAAGGTGTGCTCCTTCTGCGTGGACCGCGTGGTCGAGATCGACTACAAAGACGTCGCTCGCCTTCGCCGCTACCTGTCCGAGCGCAGCAAGATCGAGCCGCGCCGCAAGACCGGCACTTGCGCTCGACACCAGCGTGGCCTCAGCGCCGCAATCAAGCGCGCCCGCCACATGGCCCTCTTGCCCTACGTAGGTCCCCACGCTCGATAGAAGGAGAAGACATCTGAAACGTGAAACGTGAAACGTGAGGAGTAACAGGTAACACGTGACGCGTAACACGTAAGTGGTGTGCCATTCAGCGACTCTGTTCAGATAGAGCCACCTGGTTGGTTGTAGCACCTTCACGAGTTACGTGTCACGAGTTACGCATTACCACTCACGTTTCACGTTTCACGTTTCAGAATCCCCACTATGGCAAAGAAAAAGAAGCTTCAATCTCAAGCGCCGGTGCCGTTGACGCGCGGGCAGCTTTCGCGCGCTCAACGGGAGCAGCGCAGGATTCGCAACCTGTACGCGGCTGCGGTGGTGGTCGGCACGCTCGTCGTGCTGGTGATTGGCCTGGCGGTTATCACCACCTTCATACTCAGGCCCAACCAGACGGTGGGCAGGGTAACTTTGATCGAGGAGCGCACGATCAACCGCGCCACGTACGACAAGCTGCGCCGGTATAACCTGTGGCAGACGATGCAGCAGAACGCCCTCAATCGCCAGCTTCAGCAGAGCGCCACCGCAGCGGAGGACACTCTGAACGAGCAGCGACAGCTTCGCAACGTCAGCAACGAGATCGCGCTTGACGAACAGACGGTCGTGAACCTCGTGAACGCTGAAGTGCTGCGGCAGGGTGCCAAGAGGGACTACCAGATAGACCCGAACAACGAGGACTTGAAGTCGTACACCCTCGAACAGTTCGAGCCGCAGCCCACGCCACCCGCTACACCGGAGCCGACTGCTGATCCTTCGACTCCTACGGTGGCGATCACGGCGACCCGGACTACCACGTCAACAATCACGCCTTCCCCAACCAGGACGGCAACCGCTACCCGGACGGCTACTCCTGGCTCGCCTACGGCGACCGCCACTGCTACCGCCACCTTCCCGCCCGTCCCCGGTGCCGAGCAGACGGCGGTTACGCAGTACACGCAGTACGTTACCGCGCTCGACCTGGGTGTGGAGCCTAGCTCCGAGAACGGCTATTGCTCCCTCGGCTGCCCCGACATCTCGGAGGACGATTATCTCAACCTGGTAGTGAAGCCGAACTACCTGCGGGAGAAGGTGCTGGAGGTGCAGGCCGCGAGCATCATGACCCAGGTGGAGCACATACACGCTCAGCATATCCTCACCACCACCAAGGAGGGCGCGGACAAGCTGCGCCAGGAGCTGCTCGCGGGGGCTGACTTCACGACGCTGGCGAACACCCAGTCCAAGGAGCAACTCGACAATATCGCCCAGGGCGCGCAGCCCAACGGCGGCGACCTGGGCTGGTTCCCGCGAGAGAACAGCAACCTGATCGAGACGTTCGTGGAGGGTGCTTGGCCTGTGGCGGTGGGGCAGATTTCCGAGCCGGTGCAGACGACCTTCGGCTGGCACATCATCAAGGTGCTGGAGCGTGACCCCAAGCGCGAGCTTGCCGCCGACATCGTAGAGCGCCAGAAGACCGAGACCTACGACGACTGGTTCGCCAAGATTGTGTCCGAGGCCAAGATTGAGCCGCAGCCGACACCTACGCCCGTGCCGCCTACGCCCGTGGTAAGCGAGCCGACCCTGCCACCTGCTGCTATAAGTCCCACGGTCGCCACCAGCGGCACCGTGACAGGCACACAGACGCTGCCCGCTACAACTCCGACTGCGGGCAGTCCCACGGCCGCGTCAACGGCTCCCGCCGGAACGCCCACGAGTGGTGCCACTACAACTACGACGATTACGACCACAGCGGCCACGCCTGCCGCAACGGGCACTGCCACGACTGGCGGGGCAGTTGCGACCAGTACGGCTCAGTCCACGGCCACAAGCCAGCCGACTGGCACTACCGCAGCGACAGGCACTGTCGCAGCCACAGGTACGGCCACCCGGTCAGCATCTTCGCCCACGCCGTAAGGCACCGAGGCACCAGTAGCGAGCAATATGAGGGGGCGGGGTTCACCCGCCCCTTCTGTGTGCCCACGGGCCGACTCGATGGCGACGGGCCAAGTATGGTAACTAAGTCGGCCGTTGTCCCTTCGACCATAGTGAGAAATCTCGTCCGTCACCAAGATGTTTCCCTCTTCTTCTTGGGTATGCTGCCTACTCTAGACAGCAACTGTGGTGCTAAGGGACAAGATTTCTCACTGCAGTCGAAGTGACAGGGTCGGTTCTTTGATATTGAGCCAGTCGCTAAAGAACGTCGGGCCACGTCAGGTCCCTGCACCACCGATGTCCCCTCCTAGCAGTTCTTGAGAAAGAGTATTGATAGCTCAGAAAGATTGTGAAAAAGTTGACAAACTCTTTGAGCTTTGCTATAATGCCGTCGAAAGCACCAGGACCGGCAGGGAAACGATGCAGGCAAGCAACTGCGGTCCGGTGTTACGCGGTTGAACGGCACGAAAAGCGTGTGCTATAATTCCGGGTCTATCTCCAGGCAGAGGCTGCTGGAAAGTATAAGGACTCGTGAGAGCAGGCACACGAAATGCAGGATAGCGGAAGTACGGACCAGGAGCAGGGTAGCGAAGGCACCGTAGGTGGTGGCGTCGGTAGCCCCCTCAAAGACGGCGGCATGGCCCAGTCGCTGGCGTTTGCCGCGCAGCTTGGTTTCGCGATTGCCTGCCCGATGGTGGCGTTCATCGGGGGTGGGGCCTGGCTCGACAACAGGTTCGACACCGTGCCCTGGCTGCTTTTCGCGGGCATCCTGCTCGGTATCCTGGCAGCCGCGGGCACACTTTACCAGGTGATGCGAGCGCAAACCAACCGCCTCGAACGCAACAAGCGTCCGCGAGCGCCCTACAAAGTAGAAGGGCAGCCGAAGGACCTCGGCACGAAAAGTGCAGATAAGCGCGGTCGGAACGGTAGGTAGGTCGGGCCGCTTGTATTCAGCAAAGTAGGGGCACAGCGACCCCCGAGCAGGCCAATTCTTGACCGGCAGAGGGCCGGTACACTTCGAAGAGGAAGAAGCCCTTCATGTTAGGTATTCTTTTCCAGGCGAAAGAGGGTGGCGAAGGAGGCATAGACCTCACTTCCAAGCTCCCCCCCATCAGCATCAAGGCTGAAGTTCTTTTCGACATCCCGACTCCTCTAGGGCCGCTGCATTTCACCAACTCAATGCTTTACACGCTCATCGTGATAGCCGCGTTGGTGCTCTTCTTCGCGCTGGCTACGAGGCGTCTGAGCACAGTTCCCAGAGGCTCCCAGAACTTCGCAGAGGCGATTGTCGAGTTCCTTCTATCCACAACCGAAGGCACCGCCGGCCGCAGGGTAGGCCGCCGCATATTCCCTCTGATCGCTACCCTGTTCCTTTTCATCATCGTCGCCAACTGGTCCGGCCTCTTGCCCGGCGTCGGCACGATTGGCGGCTGCTACACGGCCCCGGAGGGTGAGGACCATGCCCTCGTGACCAATGTCAAGACGGCTGCTCCCGCCCAGGACCTGGCCCTCGCGCCGCCCCGCGAGGAAGAACATGCCGAGGAAGGGGGCGGTCTGCCAAGCCCCACCGGACATGAATGCCCCGAAGGCACCCACTTTGTGCCTTTCCTCCGGGCCGCCAACGCCGACCTCAACACTACTCTGGGTATGGCAATAATCGCCGTGCTCGTCGTGCAGATTGCCGGTATTGCCTCACATGGCGTGGGTGGTTACCTCAAGGAACTGGTAACGCCGGTGTTCCTCGCCCCGATACACATAATGGGCGAGTTCTCGCGCATCATCTCGCTGTCCTTCCGTCTCTTCGGCAACATCTTCGGTGGCGAAGTGCTGGTGACGGTTATGTTCGTGCTGCTCGGTAGCGTGTTCGCGGGCTTCGGGGCGTTCATCTTCCTGGGCCTGGAAGTGCTATTCGGTGCCATACAGGCGTTGCTGTTCTCGATCCTCACCCTGGTGTTCATCTCCAGCGCGGTGGGTGGGCACGGTGGCGGCGGAGGGCACGGTGACGAGGAGCATGGCCGCGGTCACGAGGTCGCGGCACATCCCGATAAGCCCGGCGGCCAGCCTGTGCCGGACGACCAGGTCTCGGACACTGCGACTCACCTAGGTGGCTAACATAAGGCGGCGGGAAGTCAATATGGGAGAAGTGGAAGCGTTACGCTTCCGGCTCGGTAAGGGCTGAAAGGCCCACGAGGAGTAGATAAACCAACTACAACTAGGAGGAAAGACTGTGGAGTTGTTGATGTTATTGGGCGTGTTGCTGCAAGAGACCGCGAACGCAGGTGTTACCGATGATGGTGTCAGGTTGATCGCGGCGGGTCTTGCTATCGGCCTGGGTGCGCTCGGCCCCGGCATCGGTCTTGGTATCGGTACGTTTGGCGCGGTGCAAGCTATCTCCCGCAACCCCGACGCCGAAGGCTCGATCCGCCAGGCGATGATTCTTGGCCTCGGTTTCGCGGAAGCGGTCGCTATTTACGCGCTCGTTGTAGCCCTGGTTATCGTCTTCGTGGGTTAAGCTCTCCAGTAAGCTGTTTTCGTCCTTGTCCCTCTTGCTGATGCGGAGGGACAGGGAAAGAAGATGGCACATGGCGAGCATGACACCCGTTCTCATATGAAGGGACCACGATATGTTTGAACAGCTAGGCGTGCTGTGGGGAAACCTGCTATGGCAGATGGCCGCGTTCCTGTTGCTGGTCTTCCTGCTCAACCGTTTCGCCTACCGCCCCATCGTCAAGATGCTGGACGAGCGGGCAAACCGCATCCGCGAGAGCATGGAGCAGGCCGAGCAGATCAGGCTTGACAACCAGAATGCGGCCAAGCGCGCCCAGGAGATACTTTCCCAGGCGCAGCAGGAGACGCGTGAGATACTAGCCCAGGCCAACCAGATGAGCCAGCGCACGATAAGCGCCGCCCAGGAAGAGGCCCGCCAGCAGCGCGAGCGCATCCTTGAGGACGCCCGCACGCAAATTCAGGCCGAGACCCAGCGTGCCAAGGAAGAACTGCGCCGCGAAGTAGGTCGGCTGGCGATCATGGCGGCCAGCAGGGTAGTCGGCAGGTCGCTCGACACCCAGGATCACTATCGGTTGGTCGAGGAAGCCCTGGCCGAGGCCGAGCAGACACGCGGCTTCGGTAGAGGATAGGAAATGGATTTGGGAATAAGGATTTCGGAATTCGGATTTGCTGGATACCTACTAAATCCGAAATCCGAAATCCTAATTCCCAAATGGAGGAAACATGGCGCAACGTGGAGGAGCGGCTCGCAGGTACGCGCAGGCCGTGTTGGACCTGGCAAAACAGGATAACAGCCTCGACAAGTGGTTGAGCGACCTGAAGGCGATCAACGCCGTGTTCGGCACTGACCGCGCGGTCGAAGCTCTTGAGGACCCCAAGCTGACCCACGAGGCCCAACAGGAGACGATTGAGCGCCTGGTGCCCAGAGAGGTGACCAACCCGCTCGCTCGCAACTTCCTGCTGCTCCTGGTGCGACGGCAGCGTCTCGCCCTTTTGCCGCGCATCGTTGAGGTGTTCCAGGAGATGTACAACAAGGAGCGGGGTATCGTAGTCGCGGATGTGACCACCGCCGTGCCGCTAGACGAGGCGCACCAGAGGCGGGTCGCCGAGCAGCTTTCGGGCATCACCGGGGGCAAGACGGTCCAGCTTCGCCTGCACACCGACCCGAGCATATTGGGCGGGATGGTGGCCCGCATAGGTGACGAGCTACTTGACGCCAGCGTGGCAACTCGCCTGGCGACGTTGGCTCAAAGGTTGACATAATTGAAAATGCTGTAGGCTCACGCACGAGCCGATTGCCAAGAATGGATAGCGGGGAAGTACTAGAGGGAGAATAATATGGCTCTACGCGCAGAAGAGATTAGCAAGCTAATTAGCGAAGAGATACAGAACTTCGGGCAGCCGTCCCGCACGGTGAACGTGGGTTCGGTGGTGGAGGTTGGTGACGGTATCGCCCGCGTGCACGGCCTCTCCAACGTAATGTCCTCCGAGCTGGTGGAGTTCGAGGTGGAGACGAACGGCACGACCCAGATCATCAGCGGCCTGGCCCTCAACCTGGAAGAGGACTCCGTTGGTGTGGTTATCCTCGGACAGTGGACCGGCATCGAAGAGGGTTCCACCGTTCGCACCACCGGGCGCATCGTTGAGGTGCCGGTGGGTGACGCCCTCCTGGGCCGCGTGGTGAACGCCCTCGGCGAGCCGATTGACGGCAAGGGCGACCTGCCACCGAACATGAGCCGCCGCCCTGTGGAGCGTATCGCGCCCGGTGTGGTGTACCGCCAGAACGTGGACACCCCCGTGCAGACTGGCATCAAGGCCATCGACTCGATGATCCCCATTGGCCGGGGGCAGCGCGAACTGGTGATTGGCGACCGGCAGACCGGCAAGACGGCCATCGCCCTCGACACAATCATCAACCAGAAGGGCGGCGACATGTTCTGCATCTACGTCGCCATCGGGCAGAAGGCCTCGCAGGTCGCCCAGATCGTGGGTATCCTGGAAGAGGCCGGGGCGATGGAGCACACGATTGTCGTGGCCGCTACCGCCTCCGACCCGGCCGCCCTCCAGTACCTGGCCCCCTACGCCGGTTGCGCGATGGGCGAGGAGTTCATGGAGACCGGGCGCGACTGCCTCATCGTCTACGACGACCTGAGCAAGCACGCCTGGGCCTATCGCCAGATTTCGCTGCTCCTGCGCCGCCCACCGGGACGCGAGGCTTACCCCGGCGACGTGTTCTACCTGCACTCGCGGCTATTGGAGCGCGCCGCCCGCCTGAGCGAAGAGCGTGGAGGTGGCTCGCTGACGGCCCTCCCGTTCATCGAGACGCAGGCCAACGACGTGTCGGCCTACATCCCCACCAACGTGATCTCGATCACGGACGGCCAGATATTCCTCGAACCTGACCTCTTCTACGCCGGTATCCGGCCCGCCATCAACGTGGGTGTGTCGGTGAGCCGCGTGGGTGGTGACGCTCAAATCAAGGCGTACCGCCAGGTGGCCGGGCGCATGAAGCTGGACATGGCGCAGTTCCGCGAGCTTGCGGCCTTCGCCCAGTTCGGCTCCGACCTCGACAAGGCGACCAAGGCACAGCTCGACCGCGGCCTGCGCATCCAGGAAGTGCTCAAGCAGCCACAGTACCGCCCGCTGAAGGTAGCCCAACAGGTCGCCATCATCTACGCCGTGACCAACGGCTACATGGACGATGTGCCGGTGGAGCAGATTCGTAGCTGGGAGGAGCAGTTCCACAGCTTCTTCGCAACGGCTCACCCCGAAATCCTTGAGACGATCACCACGGAGAAGCGGCTCACAGACGAGACCACCGCCGCCCTCGGCAGGTCCATCGACGAGTTCAAGCGCACGGTAAGCATGTAAGAAGAATTTGGGAATTGGGATTTCGGATTTCGGATTTGATTGGATACCTACTAAATCCGAAATCCGCATTCCGAAATCCCAATTGGAGAACACTATGACAGATGTATTCCGCCGCAATAGGCCCTGGCT
>JALZHG010000048.1:22442-31307 GCA_030914045.1 Chloroflexota bacterium
ATTAGATACCTACTAAATCCGAAATCCGAAATCCCAATTCCCAAATCCCCGAAGGGTAAAGATGCCAAGTACCAGAGAGATACGCCGGCGCATTAGGTCGGCTAAGAACATTTCACAGATTACACGCGCTATGGAAATGGTGGCGGCTTCGCGCATGAAGCGGGCTACCCAGCAGGCGCTATCGGGGCGTCCCTATTCGGAGCGAATCGGCGGGCTGATACGCAACCTGTCGATGCGGCTGGACATGACCGACACCGAGACGCTCAACCCACTGTTGCTTTCGCGGCCCATCAGGAACATCACGGTCATCGTCTTTTCTGCCGACAAGGGACTCGCGGGCGCGTTGAACACCAACATCTTGCGCCGGGCCACGCGCTTCATTCTGAACGAGGTGGGCGGGGTGCCCGTGAACGTGGTAGCCATAGGCCGCAAGGGCCGTGACTTCATGATTCGTTACGGGCGGCCGCTGCTTGCCGAGTTCACCAACCTGGGCGACAGACCGACCATACAGGACATCCGGGCCATCTCCAGGGTAGTTACAGACGAGTTCGTGGCGGGCCGCACCGACGCCGTTTACCTCATCTACACTGACTTCATCAACACGCTAGTGCAGCGTCCGAATGTCTACCGCCTGCTGCCGATTGACGTGAGCCATGTTGGTGAGGGTGGCGCGCTGCCGGGCATGAACGTGGACGAGCAGGGTGGCGACGACCACACCGAGATAGAGTACGAGTACGAGCCGGGCGACCGTGAAGTGCTGGCCCAGTTACTGCCTCGGTTCATCGAGGTGCGGCTTTACCAGGCGCTGTTGGAGCACCTGGCTTCGGAGCATAGCTCTCGCATGGTCGCCATGCGCAACGCCACGCAGAACGCCAAGGAGATGATTTCCGACCTGACGCTGTCGTACAACAAGTTGCGGCAGGCCAACATCACGAGCGAGATTATCGAGGTATCGAGCGGCGCGGCGGCGCAGGCCCGGTAGCAGAGTAACAGGTAACACGTAACGCGTAACGCGTAACTCCTATTGAGAACCTGCGTCGCGGCGGTTACACAGCAACGATTACGAGTTATGCGTTATGGCACGAATTTACCAACCTAAACCTACCAGCACCAAGTTCCTTGAAGGAGCGACCGGGGGGTTGCTCGGCGGGCTAGCGTTCGCGATGGTGATGCTGGTGGCGGACTTTCTCACGCCGCAGCGGCCCTGGTGGTCCACGTTCTGGCTGATCGGGTCGATTGTCACGGGCACGCCGCTGGCGGAGATCAACCGCTTTAACATTGTCACTCAGTTAGTGGGATTGGTGCTGCACCTACTGGTGTTTACTCTGCTTGGGGTGGGGCTGGTGCAGTACGTGCCGCTGTTCAGGAAGTTCAAGATAGATAGGATATTGGGCGGCGCGATTTACGGGGTTATCATCTTTTTGACGGTGTACTGGTACCTGTTGAGCTTCCTTAGCTCCACCGTCGCCGCCAACATGAACTTGATTGCTTTGTTCGTAGCTTCGGTCCTGGGAGGGGCCGTGATGGGCTGGTGGCTCAAGCGGGCCGCGCAGCCAAAGGCAGCCACGGAGGCTGCATAACAGCGTAAGTAATAGCAGGGTTTCCTAGCCAAAGGAGAGAAGGAACTATGGTAGCAACAGAAACGCCAAGAGGAGCGACAGGCACGAGGGGCGCAACGGGGAGAATCGTCCAGATAACCGGGCCGGTGGTGGACATCGAGTTCCCGCCCGACCAGTTGCCGGAAATCTACAACGCGATTGAGATTCCCATCACCGGCGAGACAGCACGCGAGGGCGTCGGGCAGGAGGCCAGTGGCTCGGCTGCTAGCGACCGCGTAATCTGCGAAGTGCAACAGCACCTGGGCAACGACTGGGTGCGCAGCGTCTCCATGACCACCACTGATGGTCTGCGGCGCGGCATGCCCGCCTACGACACTGGTACCTCCATCACCGTACCCGTCGGTGAGGGCACGCTTGGGCGCATCTTCAACGTGACGGGCGACCCCATCGACGAGCGCGGCCCTTCCACGGCGACCGAGCGATACTCCATTCACCGCCCGGCCCCCCGCTTCGAGGACCAGTCCACCGTGGCTCAGATTTTCGAGACGGGCCTCAAGGTTGTTGACCTGATCGCGCCCTTCTCCAAGGGTGGCAAGATTGGCGTGTTCGGCGGCGCGGGCGTGGGTAAGACGGTGGTTATCACCGAGCTTATCAACAACGTGGCGCGGCAGCACGGTGGCTACTCGGTGTTCTGCGGCGTGGGCGAGCGCACCCGCGAGGGCACGCAGCTTTACAAGGAAATGGAAGAAGCAGGCGTGCTCGACAAGATGGTGATGGTGTTCGGCCAGATGAACGAGCCGCCCGGCGCTCGCCTGCGCGTAGGGTTGACTGGCCTCACGATGGCCGAGTACTTCCGCGACACGCAGGGTTCCGACCTGCTGGTGTTTATTGACAACATCTTCCGCTTCGTGCAGGCAGGTTCGGAAGTGTCGGCGCTGTTGGGCCGCATGCCCTCTGCCGTGGGTTACCAGCCGACGCTAGCCCAGGAGATGGGCCAGCTACAGGAGCGCATCACCTCCACCAAGAACGGCTCCATCACGTCGGTGCAGGCCATCTACGTGCCCGCCGACGACTACACCGACCCGGCACCGGCCACCACCTTCGCCCACCTCGACGCGACGATCAACCTGGAGCGCAGCCTCGCGGCCCAGGCTCTCTTCCCGGCGGTGGACCCGCTGGCCTCTACGTCCCGTATCCTCGACCCGCGCATCGTGGGCCAGGAGCACTACGACGTAGCCAGGAACGTGCAGAGGGTGTTGCAGAGGTTCAAGGACCTCCAGGACATCATTGCTATCCTTGGTATCGAAGAGCTTTCCGAAGAGGACAAGCTGACGGTAGCCCGCGCCCGCCGCATCCAGCGCTTCCTCTCGCAGCCGATGTACACCGCAGCCGCCTTCACCGGCCTCGAAGGCCAGTACGTGCCTATCTCTGAGACCGTTCGCGGCTTCCGCGAAATCCTCGACGGCAAGCACGACACGCTGCCGGAGCAGGCTTTCTACATGGTCGGTGGCATCGAGCAGGCCGTGGAGAAGGCGGCGCAGATGCAGGCGGGGGGCTAAAGTCTGAAACGTGAAACGTGATGGGGCTTGTGGTACGCAGTTCCGAAACGTGTACATTGGTCCCACTACCGCATCACGTTTCACGTTTCACGTTTCTGAATTACCGTGTATAATGACACCGCATGCACCTACCGGAGAAGGAAGGTCCAGACATGCCTTTGACACTTGAGATTGTCACGGCCGAGAGGCTGGTGTTTAGTGACGACAACGTAGATATGGTGGTCGCACCGTCGGTGGAAGGGGAAGTAGGTATACTTCCTCACCATGCGCCGCTGCTGACCCTCCTGCAAATCGGCGAGCTTCGCGTAAAGAAGGGAGCCGACGAGCAGAGCATCGTGATCGCGGGCGGTTTCCTTGAAGTGCTGAACAACAGGGTGACTATACTTGCGGACGTGGCCGAACGCGCAGAGGAGATCGACGCCGCCGCAGCGGAAGACGCGAGACGCAGGGCACAGGACGCCCTCGCCAATCGCGGCGCGACGGCCGACCTCGCCAACGCCGAAGCCGCTATGCGCCTCGCCTCGCTACGCCTGAGGGTAGGACAGCGCCGCCGGAGGTTGCGCCAGGAGGAGGGGTAATTGCTGGGTCGCTCCATTGGAATCGATCTGGGTACGGCCAACGTCCTTGTTTTCGTAAGAGGCAAGGGCGTTGTGTTGAACGAACCATCTGTAGTGGCAATATCGACCAGGGATGGCAGAGTCAAAGCGGTGGGCCGGGCGGCCTACGACATGCTTGGTCGCACCCCTGACACGGTTGAAGTCGTGCGGCCTATGCAGAACGGGGTTATATCTGACTACCTCGTCACCGAGGCGCTTCTTAAGGCATTCATCGCCAAGGCGCTAGGCCGCTTCAGCATGTTCAAGCCGAAGGTGATGATCTGCATCCCGGCGGGCGTGACGAGCGTGGAGCGCAGGGCCGTGCGCGACGCGGCTATGCAGGCCGGTGCGCAGGAAGCCTACCTGATACGCGAGCCGTTGGCGGCGGCGATTGGGGCGCGCGTTCCTGTAGATTCGCCTACGGGGAGCATGGTCGTTGACATTGGTGGCGGCACCACCGAGGTGGCCGTTATCGCGCTCAATGGCATCGTGGTAAGCACCTCGGTGCGCGTAGGCGGCGATAAACTGGACCAGGCTATTGCATCTTATATCAAGCGCAAGTATAATCTTCTAATCGGAGATCGCACCGCCGAGCAGTTGAAGATCGAAATCGGCAGCGCGCTACCACTCGACCCGGACGATGAACTTGTGATGGAAGTTCGCGGGCGAGACCAGGTAGCCGGTCTGCCCAGGACTATTGAGGTCCGCACCAACGAAGTCGTGGAAGCCTTCTCCGAGCCGCTTGAGCAGATCGTAGGCGCGGTACGGACTGTGCTGGAGAAAACACCGCCGGAGCTTGCCTCGGACATAATCGATCGTGGCATGGTGATGACGGGTGGTGGAGCGCTCCTGAGGCACATAGACGAGCTGCTCACGCAGGTGACCGGTATCCCGTGCTTCATCGCCGACAACCCGTTGGCGTGCGTGGCGGTTGGCACCGGTATGGCGCTTGAGAATCTGGAAGTCTTGAAAGACTCCCTTACGGACGACTAGGGACAGGGGTTTCGCAGTCAGGTCGTTCGTAAATAGCCCCTGTTCCCTGGCCCAGGACGGCATGTCAGGCGTGCCTGCAAACCGGACCTGGATTCGGCCAAAACTTCATATTTATTAGGAGGAGTCCGATGGCGAACGTGGTATTCGACGGCGTTTACAAGCGTTACGGCCCCGTAGTAGCGGTCACCGACCTGAACCTTGAGATCAAGGACAAAGAGTTCATGGTGCTGGTTGGACCCTCGGGTTGCGGCAAATCAACCGCTTTGCGCATGATTGCCGGCCTGGAAGAAATCTCGGATGGGGCAATCTCCATCGGCGGCCGCGTTGTGAACAACGTCGCCCCCAAGGACCGGGACATCGCGATGGTGTTCCAGAACTACGCACTCTACCCCCACATGAACGTGTTCGACAACATGGGTTTCGCCTTGAAGCTGCGCCGCATGCCCAAGGACCAGATCAAGTCGCGCGTCGAAAGCGTGGCCGACGGCCTCGGACTGAAGCACCTGTTGCAGCGCAAGCCCCGCCAGCTCTCAGGCGGCCAGAGGCAGCGCGTGGCCCTCGGCCGGGCCATCGTGCGCGAGCCTCAAGTCTTCCTCATGGACGAGCCGCTGTCGAACCTCGACGCCAAGATGCGCGTGGAAACCCGCGCCCTCATCAGTAGGCTGCATCAGCGCCTCCAGACCACCACCGTGTACGTGACCCACGACCAGGTGGAGGCTATGACGATGGGCGACCGCATTTCGGTGATGAAAGACGGTTTCTTGCAGCAGGTAGATACTCCCCGCAACATCTTCAACAACCCGACTAACATGTTTGTGGCTGGCTTCATCGGTAGCCCTCCCATGAACCTGTTTACGGTCAACGTGGAGCAGGCGGACCAGAACGTCTACCTGACCGTTCCGGGCGCGGCGACCGGCCAGGAGCCACCGATCCGGCTGCGGGTGCCCGACAAATTCAGGGCACAGCTCTTGCCTTTCAGTGGTAGGCAGGTGTCGTTCGGCATCAGGCCGCAGGACATCCACGATGCGCGCTTCGCGAAGGGCATGCTGGACGAGGGAGATAACCCTGAGGACCTCTCCATCGTGCGCTCGAAAATCGACGTGGTGGAGCCGATGGGCTCGGAAGTGTTCCTCTACCTGCTCAACGGCCAGACATCGTTCGTAGCCCGCGTGGACGCCCGCACCGAGGTGGAGCCTGGGTTCGTACACGAGATGGCATTCAACATGGACAAGATGCACGCCTTCGACCCTGAGACCCAGGTGTCGTTGATCGACAAGAGCAAGTACATGTAATGGGCGGCGTGCAGAACTAGAGGAGGTTTGTTCTTTCTAATGTCAGATGGTAAGACGTATTCACTGGTCGTAGAACCACGTGAGCAACTGAAGAAGGCCAGCCGCAAGCTGAACCGCGAGGGGCTGGTCGCTGGCGTGGTCTACGGCCACAATGTAGAGGCGCAGAGCGTACAGGTCTCGCAGCGCGAGTTCGACCGCGTGTACCTGCGCGCCGGCAGCAACAGCCTGGTAGACCTATCGGTGGGCGAGGGCACGGAGGCGCGCAAGGTGTTCATCCACCAGGTGCAGCGCAACCCGCAGACCCATACGGTCCGCCACGTAGACTTCCTGGTGGTGAACCTCCGCGAGGAGATCACCTCGACCGTGCCGCTGGTGCACGTAGGCGAGTCACCCATCGTTGCCAACAACGAAGGCGTGCTGCTGTCCCAGTTGGACCACGTGCTCGTCCGGGCGCTGCCGATGGACCTGCCTTCCCTCATCGAAGTCGATATGACTGCACTCGATGAGATAGGCAAGTCTATCCATGTGTCCGACCTCACGATTCCTGCTAACGTGACGCTCCTGACTTCTCCCGACGACATGGTAGCTCGCGTGGTCGAGATGCAGCTTGAGCCTGAGGAGGAGGAAGAGACTCCTGAGGAAGGCGAGGCGACGGAGGGCGAGACTGAGGCCGGTGGCGCTGAAGAGGGTGCCACGGCTGAAGGTGGAGAGGACGAGAGCTAAGCTCGGTTCTGCACACGTAGCAAGGAGGTTGCAGCTATTGCAACCTCCTTGTCATGTCGGCAGCTTTGCAACTATCCCTCACAAAGCGCGTATATAATACATACCGTAATCATGGAGCACCATAAATGACCAGTTTTATCTACGAAATCGCGAGTACTTTGCTGACGATCATCATGCTGGCAATCATCATCCGGGCTTTTCTATCCTGGGTCTACCCGGTAGGACGCGACCCCTGGACGAAGATATTGCTGGACCTCACCGAGCCGATCCTGGCACCCATACGCTCGGTTATGATGCGCATACTGCCTATACCGATTGACCTTTCTCCCCTAGTAGTAATCCTGCTCATCCAACTGCTTCAGCGTATGCTGGCGAGCGCGTACTACGGTGGAGGGTTCTAGCAAGACGGCACGCCTTAACCTAGTTTAACAGCAATAAAGACTCGTAGTGCATTGTGTGCTACGGGTCTTACGTTTGACCCAACAACTCGGCTTCTCGAAAAGTGAGCCTATCTCAAGGAGCACGTCTAGTGGTGAAGAGCACATGAGGTGGACCTTGTCATTTCGAACGCAGTGAGAAATCTCGTCCTTTAACGGGATGTCACGACTTTCTTGTGGCACGTTGTGGCTGAAGGAAAGGTGATACCATGTGCTGAGGGACGAGATTTCTCACTGCGTTCGAAATGACAAGGTCCGACTACTGGGTCATAATCAGGCGCTGCTGTTCTTACGGTAGATTCTACTCGGGGCTGTCCTCCATCGAGGGGTTGCCGGGGTCCAGTTGCTTGGTGTGCTTCAGGTATTCGTAGACCATCTGGCTCAACTCGGCGCGGGTTATCTCGGCTGTGGGCCGGAAGTTGCCCTCCTCGTCAGGCGCGATGATGCCGTGCGCGAAGGCGGTCTCCAGGTAGATTGCGCCGGGGTAGCCCGATGGCACGTCCAGGAAGATGCCCGAATAGTCGTACTCGGGTTTCCAGCCGGCGGCCTGCACCCAGTTCTTCACCGCATCGGCTCGTAGGACGCCCTCATTCGGTTTGAACGTGCCATCGGTATAGCCCCGCATCGCGCCGCGTGCCACCGCCGTTTCTACGTAAGTGAAGAGCGCGCTGTCCGCCGGTACGTCGCTGAACCTGCCATCGGGCGGCTTTATCAAGGTCCACTTCATCACAACGGCAAGGAACTTAGCGAACTGCGCCCGCGTGACCTCGGCTCGGGGCTTGAAGGAGCCGTCCGCGTAGCCCGCGATGATGCCTTGGTCGCTGAGCGTCTCAATCGCCTCGGACGCGGGGTCGGTGAGGGGTACGTCGTTGAAGCGAGAAGCGGCCTGCACTACCACTTCCTGCCTTGACACGTTCCCGGCGGCGTCGGACGCGCTGACGTGGATTATGAAGTCGCGGCCCTCGACCTGCACCGTAGCGGTGAAGACGCCCCCGGCTTCCTGGGCGCGAGTGTCGTTGACGGCTACGAAGGCCCCTGGCTCGGTCTTACCCTTCACTAGCACTGATCCAGGCTGGACGCGCGCTCCATGCGCGGGCGTGTCGATAATGAGGGCGGGCGGGCGCATATCGACGGTGGTGTACGCCTGCGCCTTGTCCGGCCACGGCTCCACGTTGCCCGCGCCGTCTCTAGCCCGAGAGCGGAACTCGTAAGTGTAGCCATCCTGCCCCTCGAACACCGCCTGGGTCTGCGCGGTGGCCGACTGCCAATCGGTCCAGTTGCCGTTGGGAGCGATACGCGATTGGACATCGTAGGAGGCCAGGCCGGAGCCTCCCACCTCGTCCTCGCCCGCCCAGCGTACCAGGAACTCGGGGTTGTTGCTGTAGATCGGCATGGGCAGCACCGACGACACCGGGGCCTTCTTGTCGCCTGGGCTGCGCCCCAGCACCACGTCCAGGCGCAACGGCGCGGAGGTGCCCTGGTCCGCGAACCAACCCTGCCCCTCGCGGTACATATCCCATATGAGCACATACTGGCCGTTGAGCGCGGGCACGCTCAGCTTGGCGGTGATTGACAGGGTGTCGGCGAACGGCACGTTGCGGGGTAGCGGGGTACGGGCCTCTGGCGCGCCCTTCACGGGCTGCCCATTCTCCGTGAACCAGCGATAGCCCACCGAGACGGCACCCTGCCCCTGCGCGGGCCATGTA
>JALZHG010000635.1 GCA_030914045.1 Chloroflexota bacterium
GGTGGGTACCGCGCGCCTAATCGCGTTCATTGTCCCCAGTTGTAGCGCGCGGATCAAGCGCGGTGTACATGTTTAGGGAACCAGGTTCAGTCCCAAGGTCGCACAAAGATAGCTGCAGCGGAGGCCAAGGGCAACGATCGAGCGACATTTTCGGGAAGACTGGACAGAGAGATACTCGTAGTGCGGGCAGTTGAAGGTCGCACAGACCCTATTGGGGAGCTCGGGGGCAGGGAGCAACCTATCGGGTTCGACTACCTTGCGCTTACCGTGAACCCTTTTGTCTGTCCCGAAAACGTTCCAGCTTGTTGAAAAACGACGCGTTAACCCGACCTCTTCGGCGAGGATCCCTGAACGTGTGGTGAGCAAGGTCGGGTAATAGTCTGTCCGGTGGCCGCAGTGCCGCTGCTTGCGCCAACTTCTTCGGCGCGCCCCCTCCGGAGGCGAGTAGCCGCTTTATGTTCTGGCCTGTGGCCGTCATCAGGGCTTCGGCGTTGACCTTGCCTAGCGTTCTCGTCCGGAACCGACGCATGCCGTGCCAGAGCTTGCCCTCCGCGAACAAAGGCTCGATCCACACCTTGCGTTTGCTTACCGCCTTCCGGTAGGGCTCGGTCTCCATGTATGACCTAACCAGGTCTATGTACCCGTCTCCGGGCTCTATGGAGTTGAGCCACGGACTTCTTTTCGGCAGCAAACAGGGAGTATTTTGAAAGGAGTAGTAATGCCGACGTCCTTCACCTGGCGGACGATATGCACTTACCCCGGCCCCGGTAGCACGGGACCTGCAGGCGAGTTCCACTGCTAATATCGTCCCCTCTGGGAAGCATTGGGGACCAAGGGTCCCCATATCGTCTCGCTCGCGAACAACGAGGCTTCGTCCGCCGCCACCGCCAGGCGCATATCGTCTTGCCTGGGAGGAGATACGGGGGGTGATGGGCACGCCTAAGACCCGGACGCGCAATTCTTGGGCGTGTACACAGCAGAATATCGTCCTTCTTGGGAAGCTATATCGTCTTTCCTGGGAAATCTTCGGCCTTGGTCCTATCGTCCCGCCCAGGAAGAATTGCCGTCCTCGCAGGGAAATTTTGGCGTCAAGCTCAGGAAGTAATGCTGTCCTCCACGGGAATATATATCGTCCTCTGGTGGAAAACATATCGTCTCGCCAGAGAAAATTTATCGTCCTGTCCGGGAAATCGAATGAGATTTTACCTGCAAACAGTAGGTTTTCTGTGCGCACGATGACGTTGCGCCTTGTATTTGTTTATGTTAAGCGTTTATTGTGCGTTTATAGTCAAAAAACCCTACAAACATCAACTAGAGGCTAGGTACGCGCTTCCTGAGGAGGACGGTAAGGAAGGATGGGGAGCAACGTAAAGCAGACACAGCAGCCAGCGCACGCTTACGCCGAGGACCTCAAGCTCTTCGAGCTTGAGAAGAGCCCTATCATCAGCGTCGAGCTCAATCTCGAGCTCATACCGATCTTCTTGTACAAGATACGCGGTCGCTCGGAGGAGAGCCTGGAGGCTACCAACGTCATCCGCACTTCAGACGGCCAGCGGCTGGAGCAGCATGTCAAGGTCGTTGGTGGGCGCGAGTACGGGCTACCGGGCCCAACGGAGCGAGACGTGTACGTCGGGATTATGAAGCTGGTTCACCGTGCTGGAGGGATGCCGCCTGACGGGATAGTGAGCTTCAGCCTCTATGAACTCCTCAAGATCCTCGGCAAGAACCGCGGAGGGAACAATTACGAGAAGGTGCGCGAGTCCCTAGACCGGATCGCCGACAGCGTCATCTACGCCAAGAACGCCTTCTACGACAACGAAAGCGAGCAGTTCCGCACCCACCGTTTCACGCCTTGGAGCGTCCACTTCGCCAGCACGAGGCAAGGCCAAGGTCGCTCGGCGGAGCGCCACGTGCTGAAGTTTCACGAGATCCTGGTCCGTTCCTATAACTCCGGGTTCCTCAAAAGCCTGGACACCGACTTCTTTTTTTCGCTCAAGAGCACGATGGCCAAGAGCCTCTACCAACTCGTGGACGCCAAGCGGCGGGGCAGACTCTCCTGGACGGTGGCCGTTCAGCAGCTCCGTCAGCTCATACCCATGCCGGAGAGCTACCGCTACGACTCGAAGATCCGGGAGAAGATCGAGCCCGGGCTCAAGGAGCTGAAGCAG
>JALZHG010000636.1 GCA_030914045.1 Chloroflexota bacterium
GCCGTCAACTCTTCCGAGGGGGTCGAGGCCACCGAGAAGTGGGGCGAGGTGATGAGCTACGCGCCCAACAACGTCGGCACCTTTACCTGGTACGAGGCGATGAACCACTTCGCCGCCGGTAACGCGGCGTTCTTTATAGATGCCGACCATATGTCGGAGACCTTCGAGGCCCCCGATTCCAGCAGCATCGCGGATACGGTCGGCTACGCCCCGCCGCCTTCCGGGCCCGCCGGGAGGGCTTCAAACATCTGGCTGTGGTCGCTGGGGATGTCCTCAGCCTCCAAGAACAACGTCGCCGCCTGGCTCTTTTTGCAGTGGGCGACCACGAAGAAGGTCCTCGAACAGAGCATAAACGCGGGGAACATCAACCCCACGCGCCAGTCTCTGGCCAACTCCCAGACCATGAAAGAGTACACCAAGGACTGGGGCGACTACAACCAGACCTGGCAGACGATCCTCGCCAAGTACGCCAAGTGGCGGTTCACCGCCTCTCCCAAATTTCCGGAGTTTGGGGACCGGTGGGCGCTGGCCATCCAGGAGGTTGCGCTGGGCAAGAGCTCTGCCAAGGAGGCCCTCGACGCGGCGGCCCAGGACATGCAGAGCATCCTCGATTCCGCCAAGGCCTAGCGCGGGACATAGGTAACGCAGATGAATACCTCTCGCCGGCTGCCCTACCTGCTCATGCTGCCCGGTATAGCGCTGCTACTGGCGGTGCTCTACCCGTTCCTGAGCGGGGTTTACTGGAGCTTCACAAACTTCGACCTCACGCTGGGCCAGAACCCCGCTTTCTCCGGCCTCACTAACTACCTGCAGGCCTTCGCTTTGAGCGGGGAGGGCCTGCACGCCATCCTCGTTACCTTCGCCTACGCGGCGCTGGCGGTGGCGGTGCAGACGCTCCTTGGCTTTGGGGTGGCGCTCTTGCTGATGCGCGAGGGCTTGCACATCAGGTTCTTTCGGGCGCTCATCGTGCTGCCGCTCCTTATGCCGCCGGTGATCGCCACCATGATGTGGCGGGTGATGATGACACCAGATGGGGTCCTCAACTACATGCTCAGTTGGGTCTATCTGCCAGCCTTTGACTGGCTGGGATCTACGAGCACGGCGCTGTTCTCGGTGGTACTCATAGACACCTGGATCTACACGCCGTTCGTCATCCTGATCCTCTTGGCCGGGATGCAGTCCATCCCCACAGAGGTGCACGAGGCCGCCAGGGTGGACGGGGCCAGCTACCTCAGGGAGATATGGAACCTGGTGGTGCCGCTTCTCAGGCCCTTTTTTATTATCGTCATCGTCTTTAGGGGCATAGACTCACTCAAGATGTTTGACATCATCTACACTGCCACCAGGGGAGGCCCGATCAACGCGACCATGAACCTGCACGTGCAGTCTTACTTCACGGGCATCCGCTCGCTGAACATCGGATACTCCATGACCTTCTTGGTGGTGCTGTGGGTGCTGTGCTACGCGCTCGCGTTCGTCTTGCTGCGGGTCCGTAGAGGGAGGTTGGCCTAAAGTGTTCGGTAAGGGTAGCTCCAAAGCCAGCCGCGCCCGGCGTAGAAACGACGTCTTGGCGTTTGTGGCACTGCTGGCCTACACGCTCTTCGCTTTGTTCCCGCTGTTCTGGATCTTTCTGTTGTCCCTCAAGACCCAAAGAGACGTCATCGCCACGCCGCCCAAGTTCTTCTTTACGCCGACCTTTCAGAATTACGCGGAGGTGCTCTCGCGCCCGGACTTTTTGACGCCGTTCAAGAACTCCGTGATAGTCACCTCAGGTTCCCTGCTGCTCTCGGCGCTAATAGCGCTGCCGGCGGCCTACGCCCTGGCGAGGATGGAGTTTCGGGGCAAAGAAGACCTAGCGTTCTCTTTTCTCTCTTTGAGGTTCGCGCCGGAGCTGATCATACTGCTGCCCTTGTTCGTGATCTACCAGTCCTTCGGGCTCTACGACACTTACATCGGGCTGATCCTGGTCTACCAACTGATCACGTTCCCGCTGATGGTGTGGATGATGCGCTCCTTCCTCGAAGACGTGCCAAAGGAACTGGAGGAGGCGGTCCAGATAGACGGGGGCAGCTGGTTCACCAGCTTTCGCATGATAATCACCCGGATAGCCCTGCCGGGTCTGGCGGCCAGCTGCGTCTTGTCGTTTATCTACGCCTGGAACCACTTC
>JALZHG010000637.1 GCA_030914045.1 Chloroflexota bacterium
CCAGTTCGGCCGTAGCGGCCCCGTCGTCTATTCGGCCAGGGGAGCCGAGCTCAAACGGCTGGTGTTCCTAGACCAGCATAATCGTCCTGTGGCCACCCGCCGAGTTGTTCCACCGCTGGCTCTCTCGGGCGCAGGGGAACGCCGCCAGAGGGTCGTTGTCGCGCCGCACGGCCCGAGGCGAACGCGGTGGCGAAGGGGTCTTAGTGAAACAGGGAACGCGCCCTTTTCTGACGCGGCGCAACCCTATGCTGCGATAGTCAAGCCCCTAGAGGGCGAGGACTATGCTGAAGATGACTTGGTGCGTGCCCGTCACCCACAGTGCGTTGCCAGTTTTAAAGAAGCGTCGGGAAACACGGAGGTATTGGAGATTCACTCAAGGTCCTTCCCGAAGCCCTTCGGGCGAATAGAGTCACTATGCCCGTTGCGTTTTCGGGTACTGCTAGGAAGGGGCGAATACGAACTCGAATTTCTGAGGTAGAAGAGCGATGTCGCTGCAAACTTTGACTATTTCACCTTGATTGTGACCAAATCCTTGCTCAAGGAACCTCCGAGTAGGGGTCTTCTCGGAAGTTGGCGGGCTGGGGTCCTCCGGGGCTCCGGCTCTTTTGTGCTCGGAATATTCCGCTCGCAACCGGTTCAACACCCTAGAGGCCCTCGCCGAAGATATGCCGCCCGGCCGATGCGCTCGCCCCACCCCATGCCCGACGGTAGCCTGCATGCTGCGCGCTGCAACCGGAAATTGCGGAAGAGGCCATAAGGAAGGGCTGGGCCGAGCAACACCCGGTGGCACGCCTGGGCTACATACCGCAGAACGTGGTGATGATCTGCGCGCCGAGGGACGCTGAGAAGATCGAGGTCGTCGCTGGGCTCGTGGTGGAAGCCTACCGCTACGCCAGCGCCGCGACGCCCGACACCGAATGACGCTTGTGCGCGAGAAGGCGCCAGCGCGGCCGTTGCTCGCAACCGCCTGTGCCGAGGCGAACGCAACTTACGGCAACGGGATGGCCGTTCCGCGTTAGGTTGGCGCTATAGGGTAGGGAGAGGTTAAACGCGTCATCTGATAGGTGCTTAGAGATGCGTCATTGAGGCCTTGTCTGCCGAAGCCTCTCCTCTGCCCCGCTTCGTCCATCGCGAGGTGGGGCTGCGCGCGTAATCTCAGAAAGGTTCGCGTTGCTCAAACAGGGGTAAAGCGCGTAGTCTGTCACAGTTCGAGAGAAGCCTGCCAAGATAGGTCATAAGGGGTGTTCACCATACTGGAGTCGCGGTCATCCTTTCCATTCCGGTTCCGTCTACTGAACCTGGTGGGCCGGTCCTTACGAGCCGCAAACCTGCCGATCGCGCGGTTCGACGAGGAGACGGTACACAGGGCGGCGATGAAGGAGACGGGCTTGACCGACTTCGGCGATCCCTATTATCGAGAGGGCTTGGTGAGGCTGTTGAGCTCGGCCGAGAACGACGCCCACCTGCACTTCGTCGGACGCCTCGCCTATCGGGAATTCATCGTAAGCAGCCTCGCCAACCGGTTGCTCCTGACGGAGGCGCGCAAGCGTACGCCTGAGTTTTTTCAGCACCCGTTGGTTCTTCCGATCATCGTGCTGGGCTTGCCCCGCTCGGGGACCACCTTCCTCCACCGTATGTTGGCTTTAGATCCTACGCACCGTGGCGTACCGTTGTGGGAGTTGGTGCGACCTTTGCCCGATGGTGGCTCTGCGGGCGGACCGGATCGTCGCCGTGAAGTTGTCCAGCGAAGACTCGAGAGCCGTCAGAAGCTGGCTCCCGATGTAGACCGCAAGCACTACATGCGGGCGGACACGCCCGAAGAGTGCATCTGGCTGCTCGCCGCTACCTTCGTCAGCCCCATCTTCTGGGTGCTCGCACCGGTATACGGCTACCTGGAGTGGTACAAAGGCCAAGACCGCCTCAAGGCCTACCGAGAATATCGTTTGCTGCTCCAGGTGTTGCAGGCGGTCGACCCAACGCGGCGCCTCGCCCTCAAGGCTCCCGCCCACACCGGCTCCCTTGACGTACTGCTAAAGACGATCCCCGATGCCCTCCTGATCCAGACTCACCGCAACCCGGTAGAAGCCTCGATCAGCCTGAACAGCCTCTTCTACTCGCTGCACAGCGCGGTGACCGAGAGGGTCGATATCCCGAGGATGGTGGAGA
>JALZHG010000638.1 GCA_030914045.1 Chloroflexota bacterium
ATCGGGGATGTCTCTGTCCGCCGCCCGGGGTCCAGTACGATTACAACACTTCGTCGTCGTGCTCGAGGTGCCCCTTGAACGCTACCTCGGGCAAGCAAAGCTCCCCGCCCTTGTGGCTCACGGGAATTCGTGTTGCACAGCCCTGCAATACGTCGAGCCCTCTGCCGTAATCGACCAGGTCGTTCGTGCCCTTGCAGGTTATGAAGTCCTTCTTACCGTCTTTGGCGTTGACCCGGTCCAAACCCCTCCCCGTTTTCAAGATGTCGAAGCCAGGGCCGCCTCTGATGACAACGTTGCCGCCTTGGCCGTTCATCCGGTCGAGCCCGCCGCCGCGCATCCTATCGCCCAGGCGAGCTTCAGTGCCCCCGTACATAAAGCCCCGCCACCATCACCGTATATCAGGGCGGGCCTGCCGTAGCCGTACATCCTGTCCACGTTTGAGGTGCCGTAGAGGACATCGCCGGCGTTCGTGCCGTAACAGTATCCACCGGAGGCGTTAGGGCAGTTTATCGAGGCGGCCAGCGCTACCCCGCCAGCGACTAGCAAGACGAGTGCCGTAGTGGACATCAACACCAGAGTTCTTCTCATTTAGATGTCACCCTGGCGAGGGCCGAGGGCTCTCTCGCAGTTACCCAGGGTCTTGTCGTCGCGGTGTATGGTCTCGACCCGGTCGAAGCCGGCCCCGCAATCTATGTAATCCTCGCCGTCGGTGTCGCGCGCGTAGATAAGGTCGTTGCCACCGCCAGCGTACACCTTGTCGCCTTCGCCGGGGAAGATCTCGTCGTCGCCGCTGCCGCCTTCGATCGTGTCGTCGCCGCCCCCACCGTTGAAGTAGTCGTCCCCGCCTCGACCCTTGAGGTAGTCGTCCCCGTCGGTCCCGAGGAGCGCATCGTTGCCGGCGGTGACGGTGAAAACCTCCGCCAAGGCTTCGTGTGCGGCGAAGAGCGGGGCTCCGACCATCACTACCATCACCGTCAGCACGATGTATGGCCGATTCATTTGACTTCCTCCCCTTTAATAACCAACTAGCTTGTTGGTAGCCCTCACCTCGTTGCACTCACTTCACTACCGCCGCCGGTGCAATCATGCGGACCTAAGCGCAACCCCCAATTGGTCTATCTTCTTGGGCGAGCTGCCGAGAATCTATCACAGGCGAAGTTCGGAGAAAGCCCCTTCCACGATGTTGGGTGAATAAGCCGGGTCTTTGGAGGGAGGACATGAAGTGGACCGGACCTTCAAAGCCCCGGTCCGGTCTTACTAAGATCGCCCGACGTGCTCTCCCGTCGCATCCGCCCACCTTGCTGCAGTTGCTGTCGAGGGCCACTATGTGCGACCTTCCCCTATCGCAGCTGTAGTAGCCCTCGCCGGGTGTCAATCCAGGGTTCGCGGCAGCACCTGAGCTCGGCTTACGCGCCGGCGTAAGCAACGACGCCTAACAGAACGTGATTTCTGCAGGGGACCGGCGTTTCTTCTTTGGCTGCCTTCCCTCTTTTGTGCCAGGCTCAGTTGTCACGAACCAGTAAGCACCGATCAGCATGACCAGAAACAGGAGCAGCGCCATGGCGAACTCCAGGTACTCCACCCTGACGCTCCCGCCCCAAACAAAGTCAAGAGCGTGCCGGCAAAGCCGACGACCATCCCTATAGGACCCGTTATGAGTATTGTTTTCAGCATCGTCCTCGCAGGACAATTCGCGTGAGTTTATTGGTTCGGGTCTTCACGATTCGCTGCGATAGCATACCCGAAGTTACGCGCTGTCAGACGATCTGCTTGGGGAGGGGTTACTAGAGCGCGAAAGGGCTGGAGACTCGACTCTCTGGCCCTTTCCTTCTCACCTCTATTTCGTAGAAAAGTTAGATCCTGGAGCCTCTGATCGCTGACTGGCTGATGGTTCGTCTCGACCTTACCCTGCCCGTTGCTTCTCCGGACGCACGACCATGACAGGGCAGTGAGCGTGGTGGACCACGGAGTCGGAAACGCTTCCCATCAGCGCCCGTCTTACCCCGCCCAGACCCCGGCTCCCCATGACTATGAGCCCGGCACCTAGCTCCTCAGCTAGGTGGACGACGGCCTGATCCCGGCGTTCTCCAATCCTAAGGTGGGCTTCTTTAACACTCCCTCCCGCCTCCTCCACCTTTCGCACTTGCTCGTCGAGCACCCTCTGAG
>JALZHG010000639.1 GCA_030914045.1 Chloroflexota bacterium
CAACCGCCTCGAGGTCTATATCGAAGTGGCGCGCTTGAATCGACTCCTCTTTGCCGCTTTTGTAGCGGATATCCACTCGGTAGCCTTCTACTTGCCCTTGATCCACAGCCGCCCTGCCTCTCCTTCTTCTATGAGCTTTGTTTTCCAAATAGAGTCTACGCCACCACGCGTTCTCGAGGTCTCGCTGAGCCCTCTGCGCATCACATTCGAGGGGGCTCTAAGCTCGACTTTAGCCATTTTGGGGCGAAAGGGGTAGGGTACGCTCGTCACCTATCCGCTCAAAGAGAGGCGATCGATGCGTGCCCTACCGACCACGATGATACGGCTTCTTGCTCCGTTCGCGCCACTTTTCTCAAAGCGCGTCTTCCAACACGTTCAAGTGCTCGTGGCAGGCGTGATCCTCGCTCCTGGGCGGAGAACCGTAAGCTCCACCCTGCGCGCGATGGGCTTAGATCAAGAGCGGCGCTTTCATCGCTACCATAGAGTGCTCAGCCGCGCTAGCTGGTCGAGCCGCGGAGCGAGTCGCATCTTATTGAGACTGCTTGTGGAGGCGTTCGTCCCGCAAGGGCCACTCGTTTTTGGCATCGACGAGACGCTGGAGCGGCGCTACGGGAAGAAGATCTCTGCTAAGGGCGTCTACCGAGACCCAGTACGTTCCACCCATGAGAACTTCGTGAAGGCCAGTGGGCTGCGGTGGGTGTGCGTTATGTTGTTAGTGGAGATCCCTTGGGCTTCTCGAGTGTGGGCCTTGCCTTTCCTCTCGGCTCTGGCTCCTTCCGAGCGTTATGCTGCTCAGCGGGGCAAACGGCACAAGAAGATAACCGACTGGGCTTGGCAGCTACTCTCGCAGGTAAGGCGCTGGTACCCAGAAAGAGAGATCGTGGCCGTGGCGGACAGCACCTACGCTTCTCTCAAACTGCTCTTTCGCTGCCGAAGTTTGAGCAACCCCGTGACCTTCATCACCCGCTTGCGCTTGGATGCCGCCCTTTACGAACCGGCCCCACCACGACATCCTGGTCAGATAGGGAGGCCTCGCCTCAAGGGCGAACGGCTGCCCAACCTTTCTGAGGTGGCCCAAGACCCTGCCACCGTTTGGAAGCCCACCAAGGTCGGTAACTGGTATGGGAGCGGGGAGCGTATGGTCGAGATCACCTCTGCGACGGCCGTGTGGTACAGCACTGGCTTGTTCGCTGTGCCCCTGCGCTGGGTTTTGGTGCGCGATCCGCAAGGCCAGTTCAAAACCCAGGCTCTCTTGTGTACCGACCTTAAAGCCGACCCAGAGAGGATCCTCTCCTGGTTTGTTATGCGCTGGCAGCTCGAAACGACGTTCCAAGAGGTGCGGAGACATCTCGGCTTTGAGACCCAAAGGCAGTGGTCGGAGATAGCGATACGGCGCACCACCCCGGCGCTGTTGGGTTTGTTCTCACTCGTGACGTTGTTTGCGCATCGCCAGATGACACAGGCAGCGGGCGCCTTTCGACAGGCGGCCTGGTACCACAAGAGCCATCCGACCTTCTCCGATGTGCTCGCCTTGGCGCGCAAGGAGTTGTGGGCACAGGAGCAAACTTTTTGCGGGTCGTCGGAGGACACCGAGACGGTAAAAGTCCCACGGGCCTTCATGCAACGCTTAACCGATACGCTCTGCTATGCGGCCTAATGGCTAAAGTCGAGCTCTAGGCACTTGGGTGAATAGAGGGCAAGACAAAGGGCCGCTTGCTGTGCACCGATACCAAAGCCCTACCCACGCTTTCTGGAGGGCTAAACGCGCTGCGAGCTAAAGATCCAGCCCACATGTGTTTTAGGACACAATTCCGACCGCTTGTGTCACACGACACGGTTTCCTTAGCACTGTTTGTGCCAACCTTCGCGCTGTGAGTGAGAACCCTTCGGCAGAGGAACGGCAGCAGCTCCTTTCCTGGGTGCCTTTCCTGGAGCCGCTCTCCGAGGAGGAGCAAGGTTGGCTCGCTCGGCGCCTCTCGTGCACCCCGCTCGAGCTGGACGAGACCTTCATGGTAGGTCCCGAGGAGCACGCCGAGCGGATGGTGCTGTTGCTCAGGGGGCAGCTGCAAGTCTATGAGAGGAACCCCTCGGGAAAGGAACTGACGCTTGCGGTGCTCGAGGGCGGGCAATCGGTCGGGGCAACGGGGCTGGTACCGCGTGCTCCG
>JALZHG010000640.1 GCA_030914045.1 Chloroflexota bacterium
CTACCTGGAGCGTCCGCTCAAGGCGCACGGCTTCAGCGCGCAGCGTCCGGCCACACAGGCCAAGGAGCGCGACGAACTCGTGATCGCGGTCTGGCCCAAGCGCGAGTGGGTGGCGCTCAAAAAGGCGCAGCGCGAGCACCGGACCCTCCTGATCGTGGACGAGACAGGGCACAGCTTCCGGGCGCGGCCGGACACGACCTGGGCCCGGCGCGGGCTGACCCCGGTGCTGCGGCGGGTGAGCAAGCGGCGCGAGGTGTCGAGCATCGTGGCGATCACGCCGGATGGCCGGCTGTATGCCCGTCACGTCCGCACGAGCGTCTCGAGCCGCTGTGTCATCCAGGCCTTGCGCTTCTTCCGCCGGAAGGTCGGCACGCCGCTGCTGGTGGTCTGGGATCGGCTGAATGCCCACCGCTCACGAGCAACCACCGACTTCATCGCAGCCCACCCGCAGGATTATGCGGTGGCCTATCTGCCAGCCTATGCACCAGAGCTCAATCCCGAGGAGCAATGCAATGCCCTCGTCAAGCGCGCCATGGCGAACGCGCTCCCTGGATCAGTCGCCGATCTGCACCGCCTGGCCCGCCGCGAATTCTGTCGCTTGCAAGGGCAACCCGAAATGATCGTCAGCTTCTTTCGGCACGCAGGTCTCTCTGTTGCAGGCCTTCCGTGAAGATCATTAGGATCTCTTGATCAAGGTGCGGGGCAGCGTCCTCTCGGTTGCCGTTTCCAGTTTCCGAGAGGGGTCGTGTTTTGGGAGATAGCGCCAAAAGTTGGAGACGGCCTGACGGGATGAAGCGGCGTATCGTGGGGGTGTTCGAGCCTCCACTTCTCCACCAAAGGAGTGATACGCCTTGTCTGACCATAACGTCTTCAAGCTCGCCCAGCCAGACAGCTTTACCGATTCTCTGACCGACATCCTGCGCGAGGGCGCCCGCGCCTTGCTGGCGCAGGCCATTGAGGCCGAGGTTGCCGATTTCCTCGCTCAGCACGCCACGCTCAAAACCGCGAACGGGCTTCAGCGCCTCGTGCGCCACGGGCATCTGCCTGAGCGTGAGGTGTTGACCGGCATTGGCCTCGTCGGCGTGCGCCAGCCCCGCGTGCGCGACCGTCAGGCGGCCCCGGCCGAGCGGGTTCGGTTCAGGCCCTCGATCCTGCCGCCCTACGCCCGGCGCTCGAAGAGCCTGGAGGTGCTCATCCCGATCCTGTACCTCAAAGGCATCTCCACCGGCGACTTTGCCGAAGCGCTCTCGGCCCTGGTGGGCAAGGAGGCGCCCGGGTTGTCGAGTTCCACCATCGCCCGTCTGAAGCAGGTCTGGAGCGAGGACCATGCCCGCTGGCGAAAGCGCGATCTCTCAGCCAAGCACTATGTCTATCTCTGGGCCGATGGCATCCACCTGGAAGCCCGCCTCGAAGATCAGGCCCAATGCATCCTGGTTCTCATCGGGGCGACGCCAGAAGGCAAAAAGGAGTTGGTGGGCTTCACTGACGGGATGCGTGAGAGCGCGCACTCGTGGCGCGACCTGCTGCTGGATCTGAAACGGCGGGGCCTCTCGGTTGCGCCCGAGATCGCTGTGGCGGATGGCGCCCTCGGCTTCTGGAAAGCGCTCGGCGAGGTGTGGCCAACCACGCGCGAGCAGCGGTGCTGGGTGCACAAGACTGCGAATGTCCTCAACCGGCTTCCCAAGAGCCTTCATGCCAAGGCCAAATCCGCGTTGCAGGATATCTGGATGGCAGAGACGAAAGAGGATGCCATAGCGGCCTTCGACGCCTTCAGAGAAACCTACCGTATCAAGTATGAGAAAGCCGTGGAATGCCTGACGAAGGATCGCGATGCGCTGCTGGCCTTCTACGACTTCCCGGCCGAACACTGGAAGCACTTGCGAACGACTAACCCGATTGAAAGTACATTTGCGACCGTGCGGCACCGAACAATCCGCTCCAAGGGATGCCTGTCGAACCAGACTGCCTTGGCCATGGTCTTCAAGCTGGTCGAGAGCGCCCAGAAAAGCTGGCGCCGGCTCGACGGCCCCAACCAGTTGCCAAAGTTGATCCGAGGTGTGAAGTTCGCTGATGGCCTCGAGGTTGGTGCTTCGCAATCCGGATCTCAAACTCAACCCGCCGCCTGATCCATCAGGCCGTCACCAAAATCTGGCGCTATCTCCAGG
>JALZHG010000641.1 GCA_030914045.1 Chloroflexota bacterium
GGCGAAGGCGATGTCGGTGGCCATCGGTATACCCCAGCCGGCTGCGCCTTCCGTACCAGCGTTGATGGCGAGGTAGATCGCAGCGGGCACCACGGCCCCACCCAGGGCAGCGGCTACGGGCAGCGCCGCGCCCCTCGGGGAGGAGAGCTCGCCCACCAGCACCTCGCGCTTGATCTCAAGCCCCACGACCAAGAAGAAGACCGCCATGAGCCCGTCGTTGATCCAGTGCGTCAGGTCCTTGGAAAGGGTGAAGTCGCCTACGCCGACCGTCAACTTCGAATCCCACAGCGCGGCGTAACTGCCGCCCCATGGCGAGTTGGCCCAGACTAAGGCCACCGCTGTGACAACGATCAGGAGGACGCCACCGGAGGACTGCTTGTGGGCGAAGTCCTGGAAGGGGCGTACGATCCTCTCCACAGGCCGCTGCTTCACCACGCTCACGCACCTATTTATGCCCTACAGGGTCCCGAAAGAACCATGTGCCAACAATTATCCACCCAGCTGTGAAGAAGGAGTACTCGCCGAAGGGTACGCTTCCCGGATATCAGCGCCAGAGCCGTTCTCGTATAAAGGGAAGAAGCATTACCTGATCACGGTGTAGACCGGCATGGAAGCCGGAGAGGGACGAATCACCTTCAAATCAGCCAGAAGAGAGAAAGTCCTGCGATGAGCTGGCCTCCTGGTGAACTGATTCTGTTGGGTGGTCAGTATCCGAAGGGGGGAGCACTACAGAGAGTAACGCGATCAGAAGGACGAGGGCTAGCGTCACCCATGCCACGGCATGCGTTACCCTTCTGTCCTTACCGGGGGACGGCGTGTGGTTGAACGGTCCTAGCATTGCTGCCTCTCCTTCTTCGTCTTGTGGGTGTGCCGACTACTGTGTACTTTTCGGGAGGAGCTTCGGGGCGCGTCTTGTGCGCGTAGGTGCCGAGCAGCTTGCGATCCCGCTCCCACGCTTCAGTCCCGTCGCCCTCGCCGCGCTTGAGGTGCCAGCGGGCGTAGGCTCTGATGGGCAGCCTTCGTGCCTGCCCCCTCTCAGCGCGATAACCTCTCGTCGGCAGCTGCTTGAATACGGCTGCGGCTATTCCCCCGAACCACACTCAGGCATCATCTCCAGTTGGGCCGGGTCGCCCACAGCACGAACACCACCCACCAGTACAGCGCTACTCCCTCGAGGATTTGTTCCTTCGAGGCTGTCACCCCATTCCTTCTGACCCTTGCATCCCGGAAGAGGTTCGCGCTCAAGAGCCTGCAAACCCAGATAGGGGTATCGTGTCCATCACCAACGGCTCAGGTTCCCCCAGAATACGGATCCCGAGGAGCGCCGATACGAGAGGGGTCGGCATGGCCGTGGTGGTTGTAGACGTCGCGCTGGTGAGAGGTTGTGAGGGGCACCACCATGGTATCAAAGGGCGGAGGTCCCGTCGCCATTTCTCGCCCCGGTTCGATGGTAATCCGAACCTCGCCGACCTCTGTAACGGACTCCACCGGGACCAGGAAGTGCTTCTCTCCTATACCGAGGAAACCCCCGGCACCTACCTCCAGGAAGCGCACCTTACGTTCTCGCCCGTCGACGTAGAGATCATCCACGCTGCCTACCTGCTCCCCGCGTGCATCGTAGACGTCTTTGCCGCGGATATCTTGCGCGGGGTTCTCAAACATAAAGTTCGAGTTGCTAAACTTGACGAAACCAATCTCTGCGCCGGTTCTTTGCGTCATGGCGTAAAACCTCCTCTCGTGCTCGGCTATGTGCGTCCCCTTCTCGAGTTTTCGGACCCTCTGGAATACTGTACAGGCCACTGACATTTGACCTTCCTTTGAACAACGTTAGAAACCACAAAGGATCGGTACATAGGTCTCGATGGCGCGGCCGGCTTCGTGGTAGGCGGCTTTCTCCTCTTGCTTATCCGAGATCAGGCGCTACTTCGCTCAGGATCAGAGTCAGCTTGGATCGGCTGCACGGTGAGCCTCTTTGTCTCAGACCTTGCCTCTCCGGAGAGCCCGCTCGTTGATGTTGCCAAGCTCGGTATCCTGGCCGCCTCGCTGATCGCGGGGGTGGTAGGTTGTCTAATACTCAGGGGAGCGTCCTCCCCGCGCTAGCCGAGGAGCCTAGAGCGTGTTATGAACTTGGGCGAAAATCGCATAGAAATGCGGATTCCACAGT
>JALZHG010000642.1 GCA_030914045.1 Chloroflexota bacterium
GTCCAGCCGTCAATCAATCCTCGCAGTCGTCATTCCAGGCTCTGAGTCGCGGGCACACGAGATCATTTGCGGTCCGCACGAACTCCGAAACGCTCCGCGGAAAAAACAGCGGCATCAAATTCGGAAGTACCCTCGATAGCGAGGTCGCAAAGCAGCTCACCTATGGCCGAAGAAAACTTGAACCCGTGCCCTGAGCATGGGGAGGCGTAAACTACCTGCGGGTGCTCTGGGTGACGGTCAATGATAAAATCCTCGTCGGGGGTGATGGTGTAGACGCAGGTCGTGGTGGCCTTTAGCGGCCCCGCGGCACCCGGCATGTAGCGATTCAGCACTGAGCGTATCGCCTCTACCTCACCGGCGTCCACGCTGCGTCGAATGCTCTGTGGCGTGCTTGCCTCACCCTGGTCGTGGCGACCGGCCTTGAGACCCTGTCCGGGCAAAGAGGGCATTCCGTAGTAGGTCCCTTCAGGCACTTCCAGGAGGTAGAACGGACACCTCCCGACCTCAAACTCAGGTCGTGTAGGCTCAAAAAACGCGTTGTAGACCCGCCATACGCTAAGGGGCAGCGCCAAGTCGGCCAGCATTTCGCCAATCCAGGGGCCTGCCGCGATAACGAGCCTTTCGCCCGTATAGCTGCCGGTTGGCGTCTCTACGCGAACACCGCCACCGTCAGCCGCCCACCGCAGCACAGGCTCGCTATGCCGCAACTCAGCACCATGCCGGGCGGCCAGGTCGAGGTGCGCCCCCACGCAGGCTTCGGCATCGAGCACACCCCCACGCGCTTCAAAGACCGCGACCATCTCTTCGGGCACACGAAAGCCGCGAAAGCGAGACATAAGCTCGTCGGCCGTGAGGTAATCACAAGCGAGACCGTACGCCTCGGCGCTACGCAACACTCCACTGACTATGTCGCCACCGGGCGCTCCTATGTAGACGCCGCCGGTCATTGTAAGCAGAGGACGGGAACTCGCCTCCTCCAGGTCGCGCCAGAGCTTGTAGGCGCGTTGCACGAGTGGCACGTACTGAGGCCCTTCTGCATACGACTCGCGGATTATGCGGCTACGGCCATGCGAGGACCCGTTTGTGTGATTGCGCTCGTAAGCGTCCAGGCCCAGCACCTTGTGCCCTCGGCAGGCCGCATGATAGGCAGTGGCGCTGCCCATCGCCCCGAGGCCGATTACTATAAGATCGTACAACTTAGCTCCCCTACGTCGCTCAAACTTGCGGTTCCAGTATAGCATTTTCTGCACGGCTGAAATCGCGCAGGTAGGCAGCCTGCCCGAGAAATACCACCCTGCGAGTTGCGGTGCTGTCTCACTATCATACTTGTGGTGCTATAATCAGGCCCAATAACGGGTAGCTCAGTAGGAGGGATTGGGCATGGCTGCAACGAAGACCGGAGCGACTCGTCTGTTGGGCGTTTCGCTGGGGATGGCTCTGCTCGGCGTGTGGCTGGCCGGCTGGCACCTGCTGTTTGACGCGGCAGGTTGGTTTGCGCCCGCCACGGCTCTGGTTGGGGTGGCCCTGTGGTTGTCAGCCCAGACGGTCCCGCCAGTAAGGTTGGGCGCCATACCTGTTATGCTCAACAGCGTAGGCATCGGGGCCATGATACTCGCGGTTGCGGCCTCGCTGTCCCTCGGAGCGTTCTTACCCGCGGGGCTGGCCGAGTGGGTGAGTCCGGTCCTGGGCAGGTTCGGTGGCTTTGCGGCCCTGCTCGTGCTGGCCGTGGGCATGTTGCTGGGGATGGCAGTTCGTGTTGGAAGAGGTAGCGGCCCACTCCCTCACCTGGCAGTAGGACTGGGGTTTGCCGCCCTATGGGTAGGGAGCCAGGTCGCGCGGCAGGCTACATTCCCGCCGCCTCCCACCACAGCCGAGCTTCTTTCCTCCCGTTTCGACCTCTTGCTCCTCTTTGGGCTACTATTCGCCACGGTGCCGGTTGCTGCCTGGCTGCTCGAGCGCCCAAAGCCGGGCCGTGCTTCAACGACTGACGCTAAGACTCCACAAGTTGCCCGATGGCGCATGCTCTTCCCCTTCGCCATACGCTGGGCTTTACTAATGACCATGCTTGGGCTTATAGGCAGCTTGTTGTTAGGGTCAGAGGGTTGGTACAGGTTCGCGCTCCTGGCCCTGGTTCTTGTGGCGGTTACGCTGGCGGTGGTGGCG
>JALZHG010000643.1 GCA_030914045.1 Chloroflexota bacterium
CCCTACTGTTGTGTGTTATCCGCTCATCTCAACTAACCGTACTGCGCATGCATTAAGGGAGGGTTAGAAGATTAGTAGAAAGCTCTAATGTCAGTAGAAAGTCCCGATCAATTTCTGAGGATTTCCCCTCTAAGAGCGTTGGGTGAATAGATAGCAAGAGGGCCGGGGCTCAACGCGCCGGCCCTCTCGTGGCTCGCTAGGTCGATCTCCTCCTTAGGACACAGGTCTCACTAAGTAGTTCCTGTGGTGAAGTACCACGCCATCTGCTGGTTGCCTGAGGTAGTGGCATCCTGATCCAGCGCATTGCCCGCCAGGTCCTTCGCCCCGGTCGTGACCACCGCCTTGTACTTGCTCCGCGAACCAAGCTAGGTCGAGGAGGTCCCGTAGGGGTTTAGGGTCGCCCTCAGGCCGTCGGCGCTCAGGCTCACGGTGACGTTGGTTATCTGGGTTGTTGTGCAGGTGGTGGAGGTGGTGGAGGAGCACTTGAAGAGCTTGAAGGTGGTGGCGTTGATCGAGGTGGGGTCCATATTCTCTGAGAAGGTGGCCGCGACGTCGGTGCTGCGCGCCACGCCCGTCGCCGAGTTGGCGGGGCTCACGGGGCCGACCTTGGGCGCGGTGGTGTCCGGTGGTGGGGTGGGGGTGGTGAAGGTCCAGCTGTAGTCCTGCTCTAGCGCGTTGCCCGCCAGGTCCTTCGCTCCGCTGGAGCCGCCCTTGACCCTAGCTGTGTAGGTAGTATTTGCCTCCAGGTCGGAGGCCGGATCCAAGGTGGCCTTCTTGCTTGCGCTGTCGTAGATCAGCGTAGCCGCTAGCGTGCTCGTAGAGCCCTGCTTGGTTAGCGTAAAGGTGCTGGTGGTAAGCGTGTTCCGATCCATATCCTCAGAGAAGGTGGCGCTCACGTTTGCGGTGGAGGCTATCCCTGTGGCGTTGTTGTCCGGGCTAGTGTCGTTGACCGTGGGTGGGGTGGTGTCACAACCTAGCAAGCTCTTGACCTGCGCGAAGTCCACGTTCGGGTCGTCTTTAAACTTGATGGTCTCTATCAGACCAGGCCCCGGTCCGCTGGCGCACACGTTGGTGTTGGTATTGTCGAAGTAGCGGTATAGGTTCACGAAGCGGCAAAACTCGTCTTCGAAACAAAGGCCGGGGGCGCCGATCCATAGCTGCAGGGTCTGAACATTACCGGTGGTGGTGTTCTTCCAGATGTCCCAGGAGGCGTCGGCCAGGTTAATGCTCGAAAGTTCGAGCACGTCAGCCGTTCCGCCTGGGTCCTGAATATCGTCACCTCCGAAGGGCTCCGTTGTGTAGCCCGTATAGGTGTCGGAGCCCGCCCCGCCGTTCATCCCATTGTATTTCTTAGGGGTCTGCGAGATTACGTCGTCGCCGGCACCCGTTATAGCGCGCTCGACAACGTTGTCGTTCCAGTTGACGGTGTTGCCGTTGCCGTCGGTGTATTCGGGGCCGGGTCCGCTGACGAGGTCGACGGTCAGGTTGGGCATCGCGGCGGCGGTGGCGCCATCTGCCGGCATAATCATGTCGGTCCCGTCAGCATCGGTTATGGTGTCCTGATCCCAGTTGGTGGTGAGCGTGTACACGTCCTCGGTAGTGTGGGGATCGCTGCTGGTGCCACCGCCACCACCGTCGAGGTGGTCGTTGCCGGCTCCTCCGTTCAGCCGGTCGGTGCCGTTTTCGCCGTGCATGGTGTCGTTGCCATCCTCACCGTTGAGCGTGTCGTTTGCACCTCCGGCGGAGATCTCGTCGTTGCCTGCTTTGCCGTTTATGGTTTCGGCGTTGACCGTACCGGTTATTACGTCGTCGTCGGTTGTGCCGTCGCAAGGGTTGGTCGTACAAGTGAAAGTGGCCGCTAGCGCGATCCCCCCAGCCGCAATTAGAGCGAGCGCTGTACTTACCAGCAAGAGGACCGTTCGTCTCATCATGATCCTCTCCTTCCTTCTCGGACGACTCTTTTCTGTCGGCAACACCTGATGGTGGTGTTCGCTCCAAGAGTGGAGACCGTAACGGTTCATGATCCTCTCCTTCCTTCTCGGGCGACCCTTCTCTCTCCCTCTCTCTGTGCCGGGCCGCTCCTTCTACGGCTTACGTGAACCATCGTAGAGGGGGGGTGTTAGCTGGGCGTTAATTGGAAGGGGGTAGGACGTGAGTATTTCT
>JALZHG010000644.1 GCA_030914045.1 Chloroflexota bacterium
ATTCACCCAAGTGCTTAGTGCATCTCCAGACAGGACAGTAGTCAATGGCTATCCTTCATAGCATGAAACGACCCATCTTCGTGCGTCCCTTGAGCGACGCCGAGCGCGAGTCCCTGGAGGCGGGATTGCGTTCGCCGGATGCCTTCACTTTGCGCCGTTGCCAGATCCTCCTCGCCAGCAATAGAGGCAAGAATGCCTACCAGATCGCTCATGAGTTGGGCTGTAATCCGCAAACCGCACGTAACGCCATCCACGCCTTCAATGAGAAGGGACTCGAGGAGGCGCTTAAGCCAGGCTCGAAGCATCCGCACACCGTTCATAGGGCCTTCAAGCCTGAGCAGGCTGAGGCCTTGCGGGAGTTGCTGCACCACAAACCCAGGAAGTTCGGCAAAGATACGAGTCTGTGGACGCTGGATCTCGCCGCCGAGGTGAGCTTCGAGGAAGGACTCACCGAAAGTCGGATAAGCGGTGAGACCGTCCGGGCAACGCTTGCGCGGTTGGGAGTGCGCTGGGAGCGGGCCAAACGCTGGATCACTTCCCCAGATCCAGAGTATGCGAGAAAAAAGGCGGCGCGACCGATTGATCGGCCTGGCCGAAGCTCGCCCCGAGTGGATCGTAGGTTTCTTGGACGAGACCTGGTGGAGTCGGCTGGCGCGACCGGCTCTCAACAGTTGGAGCGACGCAGGAGACCCCCTACGCCTCATCGAACAATCGGTCGCCAAAGACGACCCTGATCCGAAAGCCATCTCCTGCTACGGGCTTTTGGTGCCGGAGTTTGAGGAGGTGTGGGTGCGCTTCGTGGACGGTAGGCCAGTGAGCGGTGTAACGACCCGCTTTCTTTGGTGGTGCTCGAAGAAGCTCCAAGCAGCGGGAAAGAAGGTTTGGGTTTTGATCTGGGACAACGCCGGCTGGCATATAAGCCATGAGGTGCGTCACTGGATCGCTTCTCACAACCGCGGGGTCAAAAAGAACGGCCTGGGCGTGAGGATCATAAGCTGTCTTCTGCCCAAGAAGAGTCCGTGGCTCAATCCAATAGAGCCCAAGTGGATTCATGGCAAGCGCAAGGTGGTCGAGCCCGATGGGTTGCTCACCGCTTATGAGCTGGCCGAGCGAGTCTGCGGAGTCTTCGATTGTCCGCATTACGAACATCTATCCATCGCCGAAAATGCTGCCTGATCGTGCACTAGGAGCGAAGGAGGAGCACGGATATGGCTAACAAGGTAGTAGCTAGAAGCTATCTCATAAATGTGCTCGGAGGGGTATAGTGGTCCGCCACTCGTTCTTTGGACTGAGGAGCAGACTTGGATCTTACCGACGAGCAGTGGGAGGTGCTGGAATCGCTGATCCCCGAGCCTCCTCGTCGAGCGGATGGCCGGGGTAGGCCCTGGCGAGACCCCCGCGACGTCCTCAACGGCATACTTTGGGTCATGCGCACCGGAGCACCCTGGCGCGATTTGCCCGAGCGCTACCCGCCCTACCAGACCTGCCACCGCCGCTTCCAACAGTGGGCCGAGGAGGGCGTACTGGACGAAGTCCTTCATGCCCTAGCTCTCGACCTGAAGGAGCGGGGCGGCCTCGACCTCTCCGAATGCTTCGTGGACGGCACCTTCGTCGGGGCGAAAAAGGGGGAGGGTCGGTGGGAAAAACCAAGCGGGGCAAGGGTACGAAGCTCATGGCGCTGGCAGACCGCTCTGGTCTTCCTCTCGCCGTGCACGCGGCGAGTGCTTCGCCGCACGAGGTCACACTCGTAGAAGCGACCCTGGCGGCGAGCTTTCTGGGTGAGGAGCCACAGCGTTTGATCGGGGACCGGGCTTACGACTCCGACCCGCTGGACGCAGCACTCCAAGAGCGGGGCATAGAGATGATTGCGCCGCACCGTAGGAACAGGAAGAAACCCAAGACTCAGGACGGACGCAAGCTCAGGCGCTACAAGAAGCGCTGGAAGATCGAGCGTCTGTTCGCCTGGCTTGGGAACTTCCGAAGGCTAGTGGTGCGCTACGAGCGGAGGGCGGAGAATTACCTCGGCTTCGTGCGACTGGGCTGCATCGTCATACTGCTGAGGTATTTGTGAGATGGCTTCTAGTACACCTCCACTATGATCGTGCCGGGTAAAGGCGTGCCAGCTTCTCGCGGGCATCCTCCGAGGTAAATCGCCAGGTCA
>JALZHG010000049.1 GCA_030914045.1 Chloroflexota bacterium
AGGTACCCGCTTAACTTCGATCTGGATATTACAGTTCAATCCTCTTCGTAGGCTGGTTTGTTTGCTGCCTCTAGCAACTTCTCAAGGATTGCGGCCTCGTCATTTTCGTCCACACCATGAACTTTTGCCATCAACCTCAACCCCTCTTGACGGCTCAATTCCTTCGTTTCGGTTGGCTCAAGCGATATCGGATTATGAACAATCTTATCCTGCTCTGGAAGATAGGTCAGGAGAGCTGTTTCGCGCCAGTTCTCTGGCGTTAGAATAACCTCGTTGTTCAAGAGCCGACCCAATGCTCTCATGAAGTCTGTGATGCCGCGTTCTTTTTGTTCACCGTCGACCTGGCGCGGATCTATATCGAATTCAATCTCTTTGGGCCAGAAGAAGTGGCAGTTGATGAACACGCCCTCGACATCAATGTTCAATAGAGTCCCGATCTCGTTCCTCTTTTCAAAGACTGTCGAAATGTCACGGGGCAAAGGTACTAGCTCATCATTCAGATAGAAGTCAATGGGGTAAGGCTTGGTGTGCAGCCAATCAACCACTCGCTGCCAATGAGAGATGGTGACGTCAAAGATATATATATCCCTAAAACTACCGTCCCAATACCAGACATTCTCGTACATCATGCCAAATTATTCCTTACCTGGATGTCACGTCAGGGTATCCTGCGAATGGCGTCGAGAAGCTGCACAAATGCCAAAACACTTATGTGAAATAAAGAAGCCTCCCAATAACAGGAGGCTTCTTTATTTCACATGGTGGAGGTGAGGGGAGTCGAACCCCTGTATCACCGGTTCCGCCAGAAATGTACTACAAGCTTATTCCGCGATTTAGACCTCGCTCACTCTCCCTCCACGGACGAAGTGATCATGAGCCAGCCTGTTGGTCTTAGGCCGCCCTTCCCAGGCGCTAGGGCGGCAGCACCCCGGTTTAGTGTCGCCCGACTCTACCACCCAGGGTTAGGCAGGTTGGACGTCGCTACCTAAGCGGCGGCGAGTGCGTAGTTCTTGTTGCCAGTTATGGCGTTGCCCCTGTTTTACGAGGTAAGGCACCTCGGCTTGCAATTCCTAAACTTCCCCAGCGAGCGAATCCATTACACCCCCAGAGTTGTTCCATATGAGCGGCTCAGTAGTCGTCTCCGCCACCTCTGCCCCGGCTCTTCATCGCCCGTTCGATCTCGCGGTCGGCGTCCCGCTCGGCCAGCGAGTCGCGCTTGTCGTACAGTTTCTTACCCTTTGCGAGGGCAATCTCCAGCTTGGCAAGCCCGTGAGCGAAGTAAAGCTTCAGCGGGACCAGCGTGAACCCTTTCTGCTCGACCTTGCCCCTGAGATACATGATCTCGTTGTCGTGCAAGAGGAGCTTTCGGGGCCGCAGCGGCTCGTGGTTGAAGTGGGTACCGGCCTGGGGCCACGGCGAGATATGGGCGTTTAGCCACCATGCCTCACCGCGCTCTACCCTGACGAAGCTCTCCGTCAGGTTCACCCGCCCCGCCCGCACGCTCTTTATCTCCGAGCCTACCAGGATGATACCAGCCTCGATAGACTCCTCAATAAGATAGTCGTGCCTGGCCCGGCGGTTCTCAATGACCGGCGCGCCACCCTTCTTGCGGTCCGCCCGCTGTGCGCTCATATGCCTAATTATACCAGATTCAGGCGTGATTTGCCATCTGGACGATAGGAGACGGAACCGCCAAGCACCCGCCAAGGATATACTTGTTTCTTCACCGCAGAGACGCAGAGGACGCAGAAATCACGCTGAGGTAGGTGTTGTTCAGGAAGGGACAAGGGGAGCACCGTACTGTAAGATATTCCCCTTGCGCAGGATATCCTTTATTCTTCTCCGCGCACCTTTGCGTCCTCTGCGTCTCTGCGGTGAAATCGTCTTAACCTTGGCGTGGTCCTTGGCGTCTTGGCGTCTTGGCGTCTTAGCGTTTAGCTCTTCCTCTACCTGAACTGCCTCATCACCTCTTCCGCGAACGTCTGAATGGTGTCGAAGCGGGTGAGATCGTTGCGGAAGTAGATGACGAAGTACTCCACGCCTGCTTCTTCGATGCTGCGGAAGTATTCGATGGTTTCCTCCGGCGTGCCGACGAAGTTGCGTGTCTTGTACTCCTCCAGGGAAGCGCCTCGCCGCCATCGTTCGGTGGCTGCTTCGGGGTCCTGCCCAGGCTCCAACAGGGTCATGAAGACGTGGGCCGACTTGATGATGCTGTTGTAGTCGCGGCCTACGTTGTCGCAGTGCCCCCTGAGGATGTCGAACTTGCGGCGGTAGTCCTCCGGGGTCATAGCTGTAATGTTGCAGGCATCGCCGTACTTAGCCACCAGCTTCAGGGTGACCTTCTCGCCGCTGCCACCCACCCAGATGGGCATATGCGGTTTCTGCACGCCCTTCGGCTCGTTGATAGCGCCCTTTATCTGGTAGTACTTGCCCTCGAAGGTAGCATAATCTTCCTTCCACATAGCGTGGAAGATTTGCAGGGCTTCACCCAGCATGCGCAGGCGTTCCGGGCCGTCGGGGAAGGGGTAGCCGTAGGCGTTATACTCCTCCACGTACCAGCCCGCGCCTATGCCGAAGTCGAGCCTCCCGTGGCTCAACACGTCCACAGTGGAGGCCATTTTCGCCAGCAATGCGGGGTTGCGATAGTTGTTGCAGGTGACCATCTGGCCGATGCGTATGGTCGAGGTATCGCGGGCCAGTCCGGCGGTGCTGATCCAGCACTCGAAGTTAGTTTCAAGCTCCTGGGTGGGCACCGTATGGAAGTGGTCGTACACCCAGATAGAGTCGTAGCCCAAGCGCTCGGCTTCCTGCCCGAAGCGCGTCATATGCTCGTACTTCTCTACCGGGTCGGGTATATCAACGAGGTCCAGCCGCCAGCCCTGCGGCACCAATACACCGAATTTAGAAGGCATTGGGAGTCTCCGATTTGGAAATTGGAATTTCGAATTGCGAATTTGTGGTGGAGGAGTTCCGAGTTCCGAGTGATACGTAGTGCTATCGAGGGATTGCCTATCTTCTTTATGTGTTACTTGGCACTCGTCACTCGTCACTCGTCACCCGTCACTCGTCACCGTCCTCTGAACGCCGGGAGCACTCCCTCGGCCAGCCTGTGCAGGGGTTCGAGGTGCACTATGTTGGGCAGGTAGGCGATGATGTACTCTACGCCTGCGTCAACCAGGGTGCCGAGCATGTCCACGCATTCCTGGGCGGAGCCGACGAAATTGCCTCGGCTGTACTCTTCGAGGGTGATATCGCGATTCCTGGCCTTGCTGTCGCGCTCGCGGATCACGCGGGTCGCCTCTTCGGGGTCCTCTCCCGGCTCCAATATGTTCAGCGTGATCTCAGCCGACTTGATGATGCTGTTGTAGTCGCGGCCCTCGTTCTCGCAGTGCTGGCGCAGCACCTCGAACTTGTGCCTGTAGTTGTCGGGGTTGATGCCACCTACGTTGCAGGCATCGGCGTACCGGGCCACCAGCTTGAGGGTGACCTTCTCGCCGCCACCGCCCACCCAGATCGGTATGTGGGGCTGCTGCACGCCCTTCGGCTCGTTGATAGCGCCCTTGACTTGGTAGTGCTTGCCCTCGAAGGTAGCGTAGTCCTCCTTCCACATGGCGTGGAAGATTTGCAGCGCCTCGCCCAGCATCCGCAGGCGTTCGGGTGCCTCCGGGTAGGGGTAGCCGTAGGCCAGGTACTCATGCTCGTACCAGCCCGCGCCTATGCCGAAGTCGAGCCTGCCGTGGCTCAGCACGTCCACCGTGGACGCCATCTTCGCCAGCAGCGCGGGGTTGCGGTAGCCGTTGCACGACACCATCTGCCCGATCCTGATGTTGGAGGTATCGCGGGCGAGAGCGGCGGTGCTGATCCAGCACTCGAACGTGGTTTCAAGCTCCGGGCTGGGCACGGTGTGGAAGTGGTCGTACAGCCACACGGAATCGAAGCCTAGCTGCTCGGCTTCCTTGGCTACGCGCGTCATAGCCTCGTACTTCTCGATGGGGTCCTGTATATCTACCAGGTCCATGCGCCAGCCCTGCGGCACCAGCACGCCAAACTTAATCGCCATTGTCAGTCCTCCTGCGTATGAGTATTATCCTTAGACGCAGGAGGGATGAGGCAGGAAGAATGCCAGCGATTTGCTGGAAGCTATCTCAAGAACAAGAATGTAGAATGCCAGCAACAAAGCCCCACCCTGTCATTTCGAACGCAGTGAGAAATCTCGTCCTACACCTCCTAACTATCACCTTTCTTACAGCAACAAGAGCAACAGAGTAACAGGTGAAAGGTGCGATACCTGCATAGGGGACGAGATTTCTCACTGCGTTCGAAATGACAAGGGCGGGGACTGATGTGCTCGTGTCTGGCGTTGCTATCCTATATGGCTTCTAATCTCCTCCTTGTAGTCGCCGTCTCTCTTCCAGCAGCGAGGGGTAGACCGAGCCTGTGGCGATCTCGCGGTAGACCTTGAAGCGGTCGGGTCCGGCTAGCAGTGGTTCAAGCAGGAGTTGGCCGTAGTAATAGGTGAACACGTAGACGCGGAACAGGGGTGAGGAGAGGAAACCGAGGCTGTGCTGGGCTTCCTCCTGGCGGCGCAGGCCCCATCGCACCAGGTACTGCACCACCTCGTCCGGAGAGCGCCCGTCCGTGTTGAGCAAGAAAGAGGCGTTGCCGCTCACGGCGGCCAGGTCGCGCTGTGCCTCTCGCACCTGGCTAATCTGCTCAATATCCGGCTCTATGCCAAGCTCCGGGAAGATGTGCTCGGCTGCCCATTCCAGGTCGCTGTTCCCCTCGAATATCAGCCCACGCGCGGTGGTGGCTATAGCCTCGGCAATGAGGCTTTCGGGCGAGTTGAGGATGGTAATGGCGTACTCGCCCTGGCCTCGCTCCCTGTACTGCACCGCCTCCCTCAGCGCGTGCTCGGTGTGATGGCCGGGGTAGCCTTCGTGGGCCAGGTAGTCCACCAGGCTGAGACTGCTCACGGGCAGGTCGGTGTTGATCTCGATGAGCGAGCGCATGTTGCCCAGGTACCAGTTGTACCCCGCCCACGGCTTGTCGCTCACCAGGCTCAACTCTATCGCCTCACCTTCCGGCAGGGGCACCTCGCGCACCGTCCGCGACCTCACTTCATCGGCAATCTTGTTCAGCAGCGGCAAGAGCTTCCCAACGGGCACCTCAAACTGCGTGCGCCACAGGTTACGCCGCTCGTAGAGAGAACCCTGCCCCGGCAGCGCCGCCTCCAGCTTAGCGTGCGCCTCGGCAAAAACATCTTCCGGCACGCGCTCCGGGTGGATGTCGAAAATGAGCTGCGCCTGCTCCGTGAGGGGAATCTGCTCGCCACCCAACACGCGTGCCTGGGTATGTAGCGCCCTCACCTGCCGCTCCAGGAAGCCACGCCGGTCGGCGGGGTAGCCCATGCTGGGCAGCGTGCTCAACAGCTCTTCCGACTCCTTCTGCAACGCCTGCGGGGTGGACAGCGGCTCGTTCTCCACACCGGTGCGCCAGGAAGCGGGGCCGAAATAGCTATCGACGGTGCCCGGCTCCAGGCGGTCCATCAGCAAGCCGAGGTGGATGTACCCCCTCACCCACTCGTCAAACAAATGGTCGTCCGCTTCCCCATTGCCGCTGGGGCTTGTAGTCATATCGAAGCCTCCTGATTGTCATAGTCCAACGGGGCATTATAACACCAGGGGTTATGACACACGGCGCGTCCGACACTTCACAAATCTGCGCTATAATGCAGCTAGAGTCCCAACCGCTGCGCTTACTGTTGCGCTTACTGTGCGCCCTCGGTTGCGCCTTATCACAGCACAAGCAGCCAGGGACCTATGAGGTAGAGCCATGTACCGGAACAGAGCGGGCAGCGGCATCAGGGCGGCTGACATACCTCCCGGAAGCTGCATGTTGAGCAGAGTCGGCAACGAAGAGGTAGCCATCTTCAACATAGACGGCCAGTTGTACGCCACCCAGAACAGGTGCACCCACGCGGGCGGCCCCCTGTGCGAAGGCGGCCTCTGGGGCGACATAGTGCAGTGCCCCTGGCACGGCTCCGAGTTCAACGTCCGCACCGGCGAAGTAGTCTCCGGCCCCACCAAGGTGCCTATCAAGACGTACCGGGTGGCGGTAGTGGGTGGGATTATTTCAATCGCTGAAGCGGGTTCTGAAACGTGAAACGTGAAACGTGATGAGGTCTGCTCTATTTGGTACGTGAAAACTGGGCAGTTTCTACTGCGGAACCATCTCCCCCCTTGTCATTCTGAGCGCAGTGAAGAATCTCATCCCTCAGCACCCAAATACCACCTTTCTTAGAGTCAGTTGGGTGCTACAGAAAAGAGCAACACAGCGGTAGAGGACGAGATTCTTCGCTACGCTCAGAATGACAAAGGGGGACCTGGTCCCAATATGCAACGACCTAACTACCCACCTGATTCTTCACTGCGCTCAGAATGACAAAGACCAATATTGCCTCGCAATAGAAACAGGATGACACTCACGAACCAAGATCAGCAAACCGCATCACGTTTCACGTTTCACGTTTCAGCACCAGGAGTGACAAACACATGACAGTATCCTACTGGCAGGACGCCAGCGGCGACCGGACAATCGAGTGCGACGTGTGCGTGGTGGGCGCGGGGGTCGTGGGGCTATACCTGGCGAGGCTTATCGCCGGGCAGGGGCGCAGCGTGGTGGTGCTGGAGGCGCGGCACGTAGCGGCGGGGGCCACCGGGCGCAACGCGGGCATGGTGCTCACAGGCAGTGCCTACTACTACCACCAGGCCGTGGCGACCTACGGGCGGGAGCTTGCCCACCAGCTCTGGCGATTGAGCCTGCACAACCGCGACATCGTCAAGGGGCTGTCGCAGGAGTTCGGCACGCTCTGGATCGAGAACGGCTCGCTGCTGCTGGCCCTGGATGACACCGAAGCCGAAGACCTCACACGCGCCTACGACGCCATGTGTGACGACGACATCCAGTGCAAAATCACCTACAAAGACCCACTCAAGAGGGGCTTCACCGCCGTGGTCGAGCAGCCGGGGGACGCGGGCATCCACCCGGTGAAGTTTTGCGAAGCCATGTCGAGGTCGATGGGCGCGCAGCTATTCGAGCAGTCGGAGGTGCACGCGATAGAGCCATTGCCAGGCGGTGGGGTCGAGTTGCGGTCGCGGCGGGTGACGGTGAGGTGTGGCATGGCGGCGCTGTGTACCAACGCTTACGCCCCCCTGCTGCACCCCTACTTCGAGAGCAAGGTGGTGCCGACGAGGGGGCAGGTGCTGCGCACCGAGCCGCTGGGCACCATGCTGTTCGGCCAGATGTGCTACTGCGACTACGGCTACGAATACTTCCGGCAGCTACCCGACACCAGCATATTGCTGGGCGGCTGGCGGCACCACTTCCGCGAGGCCGAGGTCGGCTACGAGGACCGCGTGACCGCCGACATCCAGGGGGGGCTGGAGGGTTTCCTGCTCAAGTACTTCCCGGAGGCGGCTAACTTACGGGTGACGCATCGCTGGTCTGGCACGATGGGCTTCAGCATGGACGGCATACCGCTGGTAGGCTCGCTGCCTGACATGCCCAACGTCTACTTCGCGGTAGGCTTCACCGGGCACGGCCTGGGCTTCGGCCTCGCCACCGCCGAGCGCCTGGCGGCCCACATGCTCTTCGGGCGCGACCTGGAATGGCTAGACGCTCATCGACTGGAAGCCCAACAGAGTACGACGCCTTGACTATTCAGAGACGGAACCGCAAAGGCGCAAAGAGCGCAAAGGTAACGCTAAGGAGATAAGGTTTAGGGAATGCCAGAAGGACCAGGGTACAAAGGAATGTACCCTGGTCCTTCTGCTTAGAACACCTACCTAAATCTCCGTGTTCCTTTGCGCTCTTTGCGCCTTTGCGGTTTCATCTTCCCCATTACATTCTGGAAGAAGTTCCTACCCTCGGACGCTGACACGCCGGGCGACACCGCCCAGGACCATGCAGAGCAAACCCAGGGCTGCCAACGCCGCGATCTCAATCGGGAACGTGCTGGCTGGCATACCGGTGCGGGGCATACCGGCCATACCAGTGCCTATAGCGGGCATTCCCATCCCCATGCCGGTTGCGACACTCCCCGGCATACCCGGCACGGCTCCGACTGGGAGGACGTTCGGGTTGAGGCCCGCTGAGGACAAGTCAATCTCCTCGGCGTTGGCCGGGGCGGTGATCGTTATCGGCTGGTCGAAGTCGCGGAAGGCGAAGGTGAAATCGAACATTATGCGCATGGTCATGTCGGACATAGTAGAGGTGCTGTCCAGCAACATGTGCATCTTGTGGAGGTACATGTCGTTGTCACCTATCCAGATGTGCATGACGTAGGTCATTTGCGAAGACGCATCTTCCGGCATCGGAGTGCCCATTTCGGAACCCATAGCCGCCATCAGCTTCTCGTAGTCCACGTCGATGCGGTACCGGGTGGTAGGAGCGCCGTTGAGGTTCTCCTTGCCCTCTTCTGTGACGGTGAAGGCCTCCGCGTACCTGGGGTCGAGGCCCGTCATACCGCCCACCCCGCCTGTCATACCGCCCATCGGGCCGCCCGCGCCCATCTCGCCGGCATCCGTGACGACCCACCGGTCCTCCCCGGACATGCCAGGTATCTTCATGTAGAGCTTGCCGTCCACGATGATCATGGATACGGTGGTCGAGGTCGGACCGCCCGCTCCGGACGGGCCGCCCGCCGACTCCGGAAGGTCCATATTTATCGTCATGTCCATCTGCATGTTCTGGCCGGAGAAAGCCCCTCCGCCGCTTATTGTGGCGGTGATATCGACGTTCTCATTGAGACTGCCGCCTGAGGCGCTAATCTTATAGGAACCAGATATGTCGAACCGCCCCGAGCTTGGCTGCTTCGTGGCGGGGAACGGGTTTGTCTGCGCGCTCGCTACGCCTCCCAGGCTGAGCGCCATGCCCAACACCATGAACAAAACGAGCCACAACCTTGTGTTTTTCCTCATCTTATCCAACCCTCCATCTACTCTACGAATGTAGAACCCAAGCAAGGCCCCGGTGCCATGCCACAAGCATGATACACTGAATGTTGCTGGAATCAAATAGCAGACATGTACCATTTCTACTTATTCACCGCAGAGGCGCGGAGGGCGCAAAGGTACGCAGAGGAGAATAGAGGTTATTCTGTGCAAAGGGAGCTTCGTACAGTACGAAGCTCCCTTTACCCATTTACCAAACAACTATTATCTCTGCGTAATCTCCGCGTCCCCTCGGCTTCGCTCAGGGCAGGCTCTCTGCGCCTCTGCGGTGAATAATATTCTTCGCGACCTGGCGGCTCCGTTTAATCAGCCACCTAGCACCGTTGACATAGGGGGCCGTTCGACGGGGTTGAGGGCGCGTACCTCGACGCCGGTGCCGGGTTCGCCGGGGCCTTGTAGCTCGTTTTGCAGGCGGGCCGCGATCTCAGAGGCTATGCCCGCAAGCTGGTCGTCTTCGAGGCGGTGGGCCAGCACCTGCAACACGTCAATGGCTATGCGCAGGCCCGGCTGGGGAGGCGGGCCGGGCTGCGCGTGCCGGAGTTCCACCTGGGCGAGCGAGCGGCTGCCCCAGCGTGAGGCCACCGACAGCAGCATGCCGAGTTCCAGGTTAGGCCCGCTGAACACCGGGATGGACAGCATAGCCTCGCGCCGGGCTGCGTAATCGCGGCCAAAGGGGTCCACGACTCCCGCCAGCGAGGACGACAGCACTTGCAAGATCGTGCGTGGGGGCAGGGCGGCGAACTGCGACGGGGTGAGGGCCGCCAAATCCGAGGGCTTGAGAGCCTGCACGCGGATGCGCCTGGCGAAAGGCCACGCCCCGTCGCGCTTGGGCACCACGAAGCCTCCCCAGCTTACGTCCAGGGAAGCGGGGCCTTGCCCTTCACCCCGGCGGCCTTCCTGCTCCTTCGGCGTGGCTGCGCCGTGCGGGTCGTGCTGGGTGAGCGAGAACGCCTTGACCAATTGCAGGTTGGCGTTGCGCAGGAGTGGCCCGGCCAGCGCAAGCGCCGCGCTAGGGTGGAACCGGGTGGCACGCGGGTCGAGCCACACCACGATGTCGCCGCGCAACACCGCCAGGCTCTTCCACCAGCTCTCGCCTCGACCGTGCAGGCTGCCCTCGTCCGGCAATATCTCAGGTACGCTGTACGCCTCGACACCCAACGAGCGGGCTATCTCCAGCGTTTCATCGCCCGAACCGGCGTCTACCACCGCTATCTGGTCGGCCAGCGGATGCATCTCCACCAGCACCTTGCGCAGACCAGTAATCATGGAGTGCAGGTGCCGGGCGTCGTTGGAGGTGAGCAGGCCCACGCTGATGCCGAGGCCGGTCGCCTGCTTCAGCTTGAGGAACTCCTCCGGGTCGCGGAACTCGTCGCCGTGGTAGGTGTTCTCGACAAACCAGTACTCGAAGGGCATATCCATCCAGGCGTTACGTACCTGCTGGAGATTGCCCTTGCGCGCGTACTTCGCCAGGTCCAGAGTCTCTCGCGTGCGGAGCAACAGGATGGGTGCCCTGGTGCTCGCGGCCACGGTAGCGGGCAGAGTGGGAGCGTTGGCCCGCTCGTGCTTGCCCTCACGCTCGGAGAAAGCCCCCACGCCCATGATAACGAGGTCCTCAGACTGCACCTCGCCAAGCACGGCGGCGGTGGCGCTCTCGCTCACGGTGGCGATACGCTCTATCCGCACCAGAGATGACTCGGCAACAGAATCAAGGTACTCGTTGAAGTCGGCGTAGGGGCCGGTCTCCATAGCGTCTGCTGCCACCTGCGCCTCGCTGAGGGGGCCGGTGGGAGTCTTCTTGAGCATGCCCTCTTTCAGGGGTCCGGTACCCACGCGGGAGGCAGGCACGTTGTGCATCACGGCCAGGTGCATGCCGCCATGCTCGGCCAGCAGCAAGGCCACGTCGAGCGCCTGTTCGGCGGAGGGGCCGCCCCGCACCGGCAGCAGCACCCGCCCGCAATCGCGCCAGCCGTCGGGCCGGGCCAGCATTATGTCACAAGGGGGGTCGCGAAGCAGGTCGTCGAGGATGTGCCCGTAGACGTGGCGCTTGGGGTTGCGCGGGTGCCCCTTCCAGTGGGCCAGCACCAGGCCCGCGTGCTCCTCCTCCACCGCCTGCCGCACCGCTGTGGGCACGTCGCGGGCCACCTTCACCAGCCGTTCCACCCGCACGTGTCTGCCACCCGCGTCCACCTCCGACGGGAGGAAATCGAACAGCGCCCGGTAGGAGCGGGCCATGTCCATGCCCGTAGTAAGCGGCTGGTCGGCGGGCACCTCCACCACGCCCAGCACCACGATGCGGGGCGCAAGGCCGGGGCGGGTTGAGCTAGTATCGTCCAGGGGAGCCGTAGAGAGGTGAGACTTGTGCCCGGAGGCCAGGATAGCCGCCAGTTGCAGCATATCTCCGGCAATGCCAAGGTTGAGCATCGGCACCAGCACCGTTCCGGGTGCTATACCGAAGCTGCGCGGAACGTCCGCCGGAAGCGCGGGTTCTCTGTGGAGCGTATTAGTCATAGGTCAGGTCCTCGCCGTTGAGTTCCTGGGTTGTGAAACGTGGTTCTGAAACGTGAAACGTGATGCGGTTTGCTCAATAGTGTTCTATACGAGCCATTATGTCACCTCTTGTACCATCACGTTTCACGTTTCACGTTTCAGCACTACGTTTCTTCTCTTAAAATCATCGTTTCATTCACCGACAGCTTGCGGGTGTCGTAGGCGAGCTTCTTGGTGCCGGCGGCGCTCATGCTGCCCTGCTGTTCGACGCGGACGGCTTCGCGCTGGGCTTGCTCGGCCAGTTCGGTCTCGCCCATGTTGAGCAGGCGGGTGGCTACGGCTTGCAGGTTGCGGGTGGCGCCTGCCACGTCGCCTACCATGCTGGCTTGCAGGGCGCGAGTCTGCAACTTAAAGGTGGTGGCGCGCTCTACGTGGTTCATCACGCGCGGGTCGCCCGGCCCCTTGGCTGTGCCACCGGCGAACGACACTACCAGGTCCAGCGCCGTGTCCTGCCTGCCTGTCGCGCCGCCCGCCTGCTCGTACTCAAGCAGCAGGTGCGCAAGGCGATACTGCCCAGGCTTGCGGGCGGGTAGCACCAACTCGTAGAGCAGCGTCTGCCCCGCGCCCGGCTGTAAGTCGCCCAGGGGTAGGGTGATGGCGGTGGCCGCGCCTCCGGTCTGTGGTGTGGCGCTCGCACCGTCGCCGTCCTGTCCGGCTGCCTGGGCGGGCCACAGTCGGGAGATTATGGGAGCTACACGGTAGATGGCGCGGGGCTGCACTCCACTCGCCGGGTTGAAGGTGAGGCGCAGGTTCTGGTACGTGGTGGCCTGCATGGCGCTCAACGTCTCCTCGAACGCACCCGCGATCTCCTCCGGCTTGGCGATATAGCCGGAATCGCCGCCGCTCTTGGTCGCCAGAGTGTCGAGCAACTCTATGCTCCAGTCCTCTTCGGCACCGATGCCCAACGCCGTGATAGGGATGCCCGCCGCGCCCGCCTGCCGCGCAAGCTGCTCGCAACGCTCGGCGTCGCCCCAGGTCTGCCCGTCGGTGAGCACCACGATACGCGAGACCACGCCCTCGCGGCGGCCCTTGATAGCCTCGTCCAGTCCCACGAGCAGCCCTTTGCTCATGGCGGTGCCGCCCGCCTCCTGAATGCCGTCTATCTGCGCGTGGAGGGTGTCACGGTCCTGCAACGTGGTGCTGCCAACAAGAGGGTGCACCTCGTCATCGAACAGGGTGATGGCAAGGGTATCGCGCTCGCTCAGGTGGTCCACCAGCCAGTTGACAGCCTGCTTGAGGTTTTGCAGCTTGGCCCCACCCATCGAGCCGGACGTATCGAGCACCAGGCTGATGTTGAGTGATGAGGATTGAGCACTGAGAACCTGTCCTGAGCCTGCCGAAGGGACTGAGTTGGGCTGTTCGCCGTCAGCCGATTGCTCCTCAGTTATGTCAATGAGAACATAGGCCAGGCTGGTCTGGTCGAGCGCGGGGAGTGGGTCGTAGTTCCAGGTGGCTTTCAGAGATAGTGCGGTCATTGCGTGTGTTACCCCTCAAAATGGCGTTCGTGACGAGTAATGAGTGAGTTATCCAAACCCCTGATAATCTTTGCGCGTCCTTTGTGTCCTTTGTGTCCTTTGTGTCCTTTGCGTCCTTTGCGTTTCCGTGCCTTAATTCAGTCCTCATCACTCGTTACTCAATACGCATCTACTCCTGGGAGCGTTTCGCGGAGACGACTCGCACGTAGATGGCGCTGATGTTGTCCTCGCCGCCGCCCTGGTTTGCCAGGTCTATCAGCGTGTGGCAAATCGCCTGTGGCTCCGCGCCCGTGTTGATGGTGGCGGCGATGTTGGGGTCGCGCACGAAGTCCCACAGGCCGTCGGAGCAGACCAGCAGGCCGTCGCCCGGTTGCAGGCGTCGGGTGAACACGTCTACGTCGGTATCGACCAGGCGCGACTCGCCCAGGGCGCGGTAAATCTCGTTGCGGCGCGGGTGGGTGTAAATATCGTCCGGCTTGATCTGCCCGGCTGCCACCAGTTGCGCCACCAGCGAGTGGTCCCGAGTGATGGGGGTCAATTGGCCCTCGTGCCAGAAGTAGGCGCGGCTGTCGCCCACGTTCGCCACGCACAACTGGTTGCCCACCAGGATAGCCGCCACCGCCGTCGTACCGAGGTCGGAATGCCGCTCGCGTGCCAGGTCCGAGATGCGCCGGTTGGCCTCCATGATCGCCTGCCGCAACAGGCTCATGCACGTATTGGGGTCGCAGGCCACCGGGTCGCCCGCCAGCATGGGGCCGATGAGGGAAGAATTGACCACCGCCACTATCGTGCGCACCGCTATGGAGGAAGCCACCTCGCCACTCTGGTGCCCGCCCATGCCGTCCGCCACCACGTACAGGCCCACCGGCAACCCGCCCTCGTGCTCCAGCACCGTGGCCTCGAAGGTGAGCACGCTGTCCTCGTTGACCTGCCGCACCCGCCCCACGTCGGTGGCCCGGCCGCTCAAGAGTTGCAGGTTGCGCAGGGGCCTGCTGGCCTCGTAAATCTCGCGCAACACCTTCGAGAAGGCCGCCGCGGTGGGCAACGAGCCTTCGCGCGCCTTGGCGAGGGCCACCGCGGGGTTGAGCATGTTCGCAAGCGGCCCCGTGAACTCGCTTGCTACCATCATCTTGCCGTTCCCGCTTGCGGTGGCGGGCGGCTCCTCCGACGACATGGTGAGCGCGCCAGTGTCCTTACGGACCGACATATACCAGTGCTCAAGCTCCCCGGCCAGCGCGCGTACGTCGGAGGCCTGGGCGGCCGCGGTGTCGTTCGCGTCAGCCTGGCGGCACCCGGAGGGGTCTAGCAGCAGCACGCGGTCACCGACCTGCACGAGCAGGTTGTTCAACCCCATATTGCAGCCGAGTATACCCTCCGCGTGCAGGTTGGCGAGGATTTCGGCCGACTGAGCCATCCAGGCAAGGGACTGCTCCTCGCTCGGTTCCTCAATCGAAAGCTGGCCCGACTGCCCCGACTGTATCTGCGAGAAGATGTCGGCCCCCGCGTCCGGCAGCCACGAAGAGAGGGTGCGCCCGTAAGCCTCCTCCCACACCACGTACACCCGCCCAAGCTCAGGGGCCGCAATCGCGTCCGATGCCTGCACCACGCCCAGCACCCGGTTGGCGAGAATAGCCTCCGGGACAGGAATGGTCAGGTTGGAATTGGGACCTGCGTCCTGGGATGGCGCACTGGCATTAGGGTCCAGTTCTTCGGTCGTCTGCGTGGGGTCTTCGGCCACCTCTCCGGGCGTGACGCTGAACTCCTGCGCGCGGTAATAGCGGCCCGAGAGTTGCGCGCCGCACTCCACACAGTACATGTCGCCAGGGGCCGAGTTGGTGGAGCCACACGCCCAGCACCGGCGGAAGCCCTGCTGGTCGAGCACCCGGTAGATGTTCGTGTTGCCCAGGCTGTTCATGAACAGCACCACTTCGTAGCGCCCACCGAGCATCGTACCCAGTTCCAGGGTAGGGCTCGGTGGGCCGCCGAGACCGGGCAGCGGCGTAGTGCTGGTGCTTGCCGGGGCCTCCGCTACGGCCAGCGGCGTCGTGCTAGGCCCATGCGAGGACGAAGAGCTAGCCACAGGCTCGGACGACAAGCCGGTTTCCAGGCCCGGAGCCGCTTGAGCACCGCTATCGGAGCCATTCGCGGTCTCGGCCTGCTGACGCTCTGTGCCGTTGGGCGGAATTTGAGTGGGGTCTATGGACATGATGGATGAGACCTTTTGGGGTTTCGCGCATGCGGGCAAAGGAAGTACGCGCGGTGATGGAAGACAGTCCAAATATAGCACAAAGGGGTAGGGCGGGCAAACGATTCTGAAACGTGAAACGTGAAACGTGACGCGGCTGGCGTTGCCTGGTACGTGAATGCAACTGAATGGCAATTGTAGGGCCAAAGCCCACCCTGTCATCCTGAACGCAGTGAAGGATCTCGTCCTCCACAACCAAAGTAGCACCTTTCCCAGTGCACCCAAAGCCTCAACCCTTGTCATTTCTCACTACGTTCGAAATCTCGTCCCTAAGCACCCAAGTGCCCCCTTTCGTACTGTACTCGTCTGAAGACCAGCACCTGTCAATAAGGAAAAGTGAAACACCTACATGGAGGACGACATTCTTCACTGCGTTCAGAATGACAAGGTCGAGGCTTGGTCCTGTACGTTCGAGAGGGGCGGCTAAGCACTAAACAGAGTAAGTGCTAACCGCACGCTGTAATGTGTGCGAGTTAGGAACGTTAGTACAGTCACACGAGTATAATGGGGGAGAGATATGTCGCAGCCCGCGCACGATCAAGAGCTATCGGTAATGGAGGACCTGGACCCGGAGCCTTCCGACAGGGGCAGATCGGTGCGCGCCCGCGAAGTGGTGCTTGGAGTGCTGCTGCTCCTGGGGGTGCTGGGTTGGGCGGGATGGCAGTGGTGGCACGGCGAGAGCCAGCGCAACAGTTACGAGCGCGGGCGGCAAGCCGTTATCGCACAGCAGTGGGACGAGGCCAGGTCTTACTTCGGGTCGGCCGGCGGCTATAAAGACGCCACCGCACGCGCCGAAGATGCCGGGAAGAAGATAGAGGAACGCGATAAACAGTACGAGATTGCCGCCGTCCACGCCAAAGCCGGGGAATGGGTCGTAGCCTTGAAAGCAGCCCAGGCAGCAGCCGCCATCCAGCCTCACTATAAGGGCCTCGACGCGCTCATCTCCGAAGCTGAAAAGCATGTCTACCGCGAGGTGCTGAACGGCACGGTCGCCCGGCGGCTGCTGGACGATCCCGGCCTCTATTACCGGGACGCGGATAGCTGGGTGCGCCTGGAGAACAGCGACCGCTGGAGTGATGTAAGAAACTACGACTGGCAGGGAACGTTCCTCTACGATGTGCCTGGCCCCGGCTGGGTGCCGCAGCCCACTCCCACCAGCACAAGTGTAGAAGGCCAGCCCTTCCAACTGGGACCAGGGTCGCCACGGTTAGCAGGTCGCCAACTCATAGCTGCCTCGTTCCAGGGTGATTTCGGCCTCCGCCTGCACAGGTTGAGCCTCGACCCGACCCAGTACAGCTTCTACACTACGGGCAAGGCGGGCGTGTGGGCAATACACTTTTCGGACAGTTCCCCCAGGTATCCAGGGTTACCTATCGAGGGCTCGATTGCAGGATATGAGGTGACCTACGAAGCGTATGGCAGCGGGGTTACATCCACTGTCAGCATCGCGCCCAACATGGCAATTGTAGACTTTGGACCGCGAACCGAGCAACTCCTGCTCGTACGATTCGACCCCGAGGCACCCGAAACGGGCGGCCTTGAACTATTCATCTCAGGGCCGGACGGCAGCCAGCGACGGCTAATCTACACGACTACGCATAGCGTCAGGACCGCCCAGTTCAGCCCCGACGAGCGGCACATACTCATCACTACGTTGGAGCATATAGAAGGTATCAACGGCAAAATGGCTGCGGCGATGTTGGATTTAGAAGGCGATGCGGAACCACGCACCCTGTTTGAGACTGCCGTACCTGTCAGTATTAGTGGCTCCCGGCTAATTTGGGACCAGTCGTGGGGGCTGCGTGCCAATTTCCTGCGCAGGGGCCACTTTGCCAACAAGGTGCTCGTTACCATCAACAATCGGGCTTCGGGCACCGAGGTTAAGTTGATAGATCCCGACCACCCAGACTGGAGCAGAACGCTAGCAGTGGCACACAATAAAGGCAATGTCTACACACCCGTCTACATGCAGCCTTACGAGCACCCGGACGGCAATTCACTGGTGATATACACCGTACCAAGATCGCACTTAGATCCATCTATCAGCGACAGGCCGATTACCGGCTCCCTCTCTATAGCCGAGTATGATATTGCTCTCGCCCAGTGGACTTACGTTCCGGTCCGAGTAGATGCCTTTCAGGAGGCCATTCTCTCCCCGGCGCGCCAGCCGGATGTCTCACGCTACTTCACGCACTTCATGGTGATAGAGGATAGGCTCGTCTATAGAGCGTACTTCTACAGCGAGGATGACTTGACTACTATCTTCTACAGCGTTCCGTTGGGCGACCTCCACAACAAGGAGCCTGCGCTCACGGAATTATTCAGGAGTACGCAATTAGCTAATAACCAGCCTTTCCCCGAACGGTGGCTCTACGGACCAGATATGTTCATCTACACCGACGAACAGCACGCCCTCCACGTGGGTACCTATGACGGCGCTATTGATCTCGTGCTCGAACAGGGAGTGGAATTCGTGCGAAGCAACTGGTCCTATGGCTACTAAGACTCACGCGGGTGGTGCAGGGTTGTGTCGAGCCATACCAGAGGTGCGTATTGCGAGTGAATGCGCCAATAATGGAGTATTATAAGGCTGCCCGCAGGTATTGACAGCACACCCATTTACGATTTATAGTGCTATTATAGTTAGCATACCTGAGAGCAGCTTCACGCGCGAAGAGCCTGCTCTTGTTCGCGTTTTTGGGTTTCCACTGAGGTAAAAATGGGGGCGCAATGGCGGAAGTCAACTATCTGAACTTTGACGTTGTTATCCAGAAGGCGGGCGAGGGCTACCGGGCGCAGGTGCAGTCGCCTGCGGGGGAGGCCACCAGCCACTTCACCAACCCCTTCTCGCAGATCGAGGTGGAGCACTTCATGCTGAGTGCCGCCCCCGGCAAGCGTAGCGTGCGCAGGATAGACGCCCCAGAGGTCGCCGCGGCCAAGAGGTTCGGTGAGCGGCTCTACAACTCGGTCTTCACCGGCGACGTAAGCGCGGTCTTGCGAAGCAGCCTGGACGAGGCCTGGAACCGCAACGCCAAGCTGCGGTTGCGCCTGCGCCTCACCGACGTGCCCGAACTGGCCGACATCCCCTGGGAGTACCTGTACAACCCATCCCTCAATCGCTTCTTCGCGCTGGACGACGACACGGCTATCGTGCGCTACCTGGACGTGCCTGAGCGGGTGCGCCCCGTCGCTGTTACCTTGCCCCTGCGCGTGCTGGTGATGATCTCCGCGCCCAACGACTACGATCCGCTGGACGTGCAGCAGGAGTGGGAGAACCTCAACGAGGCTCTGGCCGACCTCAAGCGCAACGGCATCGTGCAGCTTGATTTGATAGAGGACGCCACGCTCTCGGCCCTGCGCAAGCAGTTGCAGAAGGAGCAGTACCACATCTTCCACTTCATCGGGCACGGCGGCTTCGACAGGCAGACCGAGGAAGGCGTGCTGGTGTTGCGGGACGAGGCGGGGCGGGGCCGCTTCGTGAGCGGGCAGCAACTGGGCTGGCTGCTGCACAACCACCATACCCTGTCGCTCGCCATCCTGAACGCCTGCGAAGGCGCGCGCGCCGACCGGGCCGATGCCTTCGCCGGGACCGGGCAGAGCCTGGTGCAGCAAGGCATCCCGGCAGTGATCGCCATGCAGTTCGAGATCACCGACGACGCGGCCAAGACCTTCGCATATGGCTTCTATAGCTCCCTGGCGCTGGGCCAGCCTGTGGAGGCCGCGCTCACCGAGACCCGCCTGACCCTCTTCTCGGAGGACCACGGCCTCGAATGGGGCACCCCCGTACTCTACATGCGCTCGGTTGACGGGCGCGTGTTCAACGTGCAGCAAGAGGACGCAGCCAGGAAGCAGGCGCGCATCAGCGAGCTTTACCACGCGGCAACGGTGGCTATGTCGGTGGAAGACTGGCACGCCGCCCGCACCAACTGGCAGGCTATCCTTGCTATAGACCCCGGCCACGTACACGCCACCGCCGGGCTGGAGCACGTAGGTAAGCAGCAAGAACTTGCCAGGCTATATGCGGAGGGCCGCGCGCACCTGGAGGCGGGCCGCTGGCATGAAGCCCTCGCCTCGCTGAACAGGGCACAGGCCATAGATGCCAACTACAGAGACGTGAGCGCCTTGGCCGGTGACGTCCGACAGAGGATACAGGCCGCTCAGGGTCACACCCAACCGCCACATCCCGCGCAGGTGGCACCCAACACACCCGTACATGGCATGCCCGTAGTGGACACTCGTGGTGCGGCTCCTTACGCAGGTCCGCCGCAAACCATGCGACAGGCCGGTGCGCAGGGCCTCGCTACCCCGCAGTTCCCGAACCCGGCAAACCAGTGGGGGCATACGGGACCGATCGCACAGGGACACGTCCCACAGACGCAGGGTGCGGGAGGCGGAGACGCGGGCGGCGGGCGTGGAGCATATGAAGGGCCGGTCCCAACACCCGCACCCGTACCGGCACCCAGGCGCAAGATGATGTGGGTGATACCTGTCCTGATGCTGGTGTTGCTCGCGGTATTTGGAGTGGCGGCGTTTGCCATAATCTCGGCGCAGCAAGCGAGCGAAAGGGCGGCCCAGGCCACCGCTACCGCCGAAGTGCAGGCGGCCAACTCGAGGGCTACAGGCACGGCTGTCACCAGGCGGCGCACTGCCACCGCTAGAGCCAATGCCACCGGCACCGCCGAAGCAATAGCTAACGCGGACGCTACTTCCACCGCGTACGCCGTCATACTGGAGGAAGCCGCGCAGAGCACCGCTACCGCCCAGGCTTACGCCACGCAGACGGCGACAGGCGTGGACACCGCCCGTAGCGTCACCATAGAGAAGGTATACCTGACGCACAACATCTACAACAGCGACGACGTGAAGGGCATGGAGATTCATATCGAGTTCACGGCGAATAACCTCAAGGACGTGCTGCTGCCGGTAAACGCCTACTTCTCCTGGCCCGATGGCAGGAAGATTATAAGTCTGGACGGGACGTATCAAGCGCCGGACACCCAGGTAGCCGTGCGCAAAGACGCTCAACCCGGCTACGATGCCGCCAAATACGACGACTTCGTAATCTTCATGCCCTACGAAGAGCTTGAGATGGACTTCGCCGCTGACACGTTCGACATACAGTTGCACGTGGTGATCTACGACGACAAAGAGGTAGAATTGGCCCGTTCGGACTACATCCCATTCTCCTACACAAGCCCCGGGCCGGGGAACTGAGCGTACTCAGCGCATGGGCAGCCTGTTACAAGGTCAAAGGTCATTGGTATAATGGAGAATAAGGACTCATGCTGGGAACTGGAGTAAGTAGTGAAAACAAGAGTGACCGAACAGGGTATAATCATCCCCCGTGAGATGTTAGAGGGCCTGGATGAAGTCGAAATCCGCAGGCAAGCTGGCATGATTATCATCGAGCCTGCCAGTGCTCGTGACCGTATTTTCGATATTGGCAAGAACCCCATAGACGCGGACATTACAGATGCGTCCGTGAACCATGATCAATACATCTACCGGGGTGAGTAGATCGCTGCTCGATACGAGCTATCTAAGCTCTCGCCTCTGTCAAAACTCTAGTCAAGCTCAGGAATGCTAGAGGGTGCAAGAACGACGCCCGGCGATTGAAATCGCGGGCTACACAAGACAAAGTCCCCTTTCGAGGACTGATTCATCTTACAAGGTTTCTGTAGGTTCTCTAAGAAGGTCCAGTCTGCCGCAGGGCAGACTTTGCCACGTGTAGCCCTCGACTTTAGTCGACGGGCGTCTGATGCGGAGAAAGCATCTAACCTAAGCTACACTGAACCCTCTACCTTGACCCTCTGCCGGTATGGTAGTATAGTTAAGTAGGCACGCTGTCGGTGCATTATACGCATGGCGTGCCGTTTTCTACCCCCTGACACTCAGTCCCTCGTAGATTCGTAAAGCAGCTATACACGCTTAAAGGCAGAGCACGCATGAGCGCGGCGGACTTCAACATACCGGCCCAGGGGGTTGCTGCCGAGGAGAGCGAAGCAACCCAAGCCAACGGCCACCACGATGGTCAGGAGCCTACGCGCCCGCAACTCCAGGTGCTCGACGGTCGCCAGGACGCCAAACAAGATGGCAGGGGAGACAGCAAACAAGACGGTAAACAGGACGGTCGCCAGCACGCTTCCCCTCGAGATAAGTCCGCCACCCCCACCCCCTCGCTCGATGCCCTGCTCAAGACGGTCAGAAGCTACAACCCCCGCGCCGATTTAGAGGCGCTGACCAAGGCCTATGCACTGGCCGAGTTGGCGCACGACGGGCAGTTCCGGGGCACCGGCGAGCCGTACATCACCCACCCGTTGAGCGTCGCTATCATACTTGGCGAGATGCGCCTCGATACCGAGACGCTGGAAGCAGCCCTCCTGCACGACGTTATAGAAGACACCCCCGTTACCTACGAGGACATTAGCTCGCAGTTCGGACCTACCGTGGCCCACCTCGTAGAGGGCGTGACCAAGCTCGGCTCGATACCCAAGCTCCGTCGGGCACAGGACGCTACCGAAAACTCGCCCAAGAGCGAGAGAGGCGAAAAGGCCCAGCGGGAGGCACAGCAGGCCGAAAACCTGCGCAAAATGTTCCTCGCCATGTTCGATGACCCTCGCGTGGTGCTCATCAAGCTGGCCGACCGCCTGCACAACATGCGCACTTTAATGGGTGTGGCCTCGGAGAAGCAGCAGCGCATCGCCACCGAAACGCTAGATATATACGCGCCGCTCGCCAACCGCCTTGGTATGTGGCAGATGAAGGGCGAGCTTGAAGACCTCGCCTTCGAGTACCTCAGCCCTACCAATTACAACAGCCTGGTCGAGATGCTGAGGGAGACCAAACAGGCGCGCGACCGTTACGTCAAGCGCGTGATCGCCACATTGAGCCACAACCTGCAAGAGGCGGGCATCAAGGCTGAGATCAAGGGCCGGGTAAAGCACGTCTACTCCCTCTGGCAGAAGATGGAGCGCAAGCGCCTGCCCGCCGCTGATATCTACGACCTGCTAGCCGTGCGCATCGTCGTGGACACCAAGCAGGACTGCTACGCGGCGCTCGGCATTATCCATTCGCTCTGGCCCCCCATCCCCGGCGAGTTTGATGACTATATAGCCCGGCCCAAGGAGTCGACGTACCAGTCGCTGCACACCGCCGTGCGCTCGCTCGACAACAAGCCGCTTGAAATCCAGATTCGCACGCATGAGATGCACGAAATGGCCGAGTTCGGCATCGCGGCTCACTGGCGCTACAAGGAAGGCAAGAGCGGCAAGCGCGACCTGCAATACGAGGAGAAGATAGCGTGGCTGCGACGTCTTATGTCGCTGCCGGAAGATGTCGGGAACGCGCAGGAGTTACTGGACACGCTCAAGAGTGACGTCTTCCAGGAGCGCATCTACGTCTTCACGCCACAAGGTGACATTTTCGAGCTGCCGAAGGGTGCGACACCCATAGACTTCGCCTTCCGCATCCACTCGAACCTGGGTTACCAGTGTAGCGGGGCCAGGATGAACAACAAGCTGGTGCCGCTCGATACGCCCCTGGAGAACGGCGCGGTAGTCAGCATCCTCAAGGACAAGAACCGCGTGGGGCCGTCACGCGACTGGCTGCAATCGGACCGCTACCTCAAGACGGCGAACGCCCGCCAGAAGGTACGCCAGTATTTCCGCAGGCAACGCCGCGACGAGAACATCATGCAGGGCCGGGGCATACTGGACCAGACTCTCAAGCACCTGGGGCTGCTGCACGTGTCGCACTCGGACGTGCTGGCCTACTTCCCCCGATACAACAGCCTGGAAGACTTCCTGGAGGCCATCGGCAACACTGATATTACGCCGCAGAACATCACCTCGAAGCTGGGTGAGTTCCGCCAGGAAGAGCTGCTACAGAGCACCGATGCGCTGTCCGTGAACGTACCGACGGCGACCACCCTGCCCAGCACGCCCACCACCATGTCGGTGAGCGACATCGGCGGCATACTCACCACGTTGGGCCGCTGCTGCAAGCCAATGCCGGGCGACGAGATCATCGGCTACACCACCAAAGGCCGGGGCATCACCGTGCATCGCGCCGACTGCCCCAACCTGCAAACGGTGCAGGACACCGGGCGATTGGTGCGCGTGTCGTGGGGTGCAAAGGGCCTTACCAAGTACCCGGCGGGCGTCCGCATTCAGGCGCTCGACCGCGTGGGCCTCCTGCGCGACGTGACCACCGTGCTGGCCGACGAGAAGGTAAACCTCATCAGCATCCACACCAACAAGACCCCCAGCGTCGCCACCAGCACGCTCATAATGACGCTCGATGTAACGGGCGTGGACCAACTTTACCACGTGATGGGCCGCCTGAGCACGGTGCGTGGCGTGTACGAAGTAACAAGGGATACAGGACAGGAGTGAGGGAAGTCTTAATTCTTAATTCTTAATGTTTAATTCTTAATTTGGGGTGCTGTGAGGGAGAATCTTGTGCAGCAGAGGGCTTTTCAGTTTGCACTGGATGTAATTGCCTTATACTGCAAGCTGCGAGATGAGCGGGAATATGTGCTTTCACGGCAACTGTTACGGAGTGGGACGAGTATTGGAGCTAACATAGAAGAGGCGCTGGCTGGTCAAAGTCGCAACGATTTCATCGCTAAAATGGCAATTGCCTCAAAGGAGGCCAGAGAAGCCAATTATTGGCTCCGCCTCCTCCAAGCCTCAGAGCTTACCAAACTAGACGTAAGCAAGGAATTGAAGGAAAGCCAGGAGATCATCCGTCTGCTAACCTCCATCCTCAAGACCGCCGTCGCCAACAAATCCAATTAAGAATTAAGAATTAAAAATTAAGAATTCTCCAAAGGAGCTATTATGCCGGATAGAGTGGCTTTTGAGGTCTTTGGAATACCGGTGTACTGGTACGGCATTATGATAATGTTGGGGGTGCTCGCGGCCTCTTACGTGGCCCTTGTCGAGGCCCGCAGACGCGGTGAAGATACCGACCACGTATGGCAGCTATTCCCGTGGGCGCTCATAGCGGGTATCCTGGGCGCGCGTATCGGCTGGATTGTGTCGGAGCTAGGCAATCGCCAGTTTACCGACATCATGAGCCTGGTAGACATACGCCAGGGCGGCTTAAGCATCCAGGGTACGATCATAGGCGGCGCGCTGGCGGTCATACTCTACTGCCGCCGCTACAAGCTCTCTTTCTTCAAGTGGGTGGACATCATCGCGCCGGGGCTGGCTCTGGGCCAGGCGATAGGCCGCTGGGGTAACTACTTCAACCAGGAGGCGTTCGGAAGCCCCACCACCCTCCCCTGGGGCATAGAGATCGACCCGCGCCGCCAGGCTGAGATAGCCGGCCCCAACGCGGGTTTCACCCCCAGTTCGAGCCTGCGCTTCCACCCGACCTTCGCCTATGAGATGATCTGGAACCTGCTCAACATGGGAATTCTCCTGTGGCTGGGCAGGCAGCGGCGCATACGCCTGCGCGAGGGCGATATCTTCTGGATATACCTCATCTTCTACTCGGTAGGCCGCTACGTAATCGAAGAGTTGCGCGTCGATAGCGCGATGGTGAGCGGGTTCAAAGCACCCCAAATCTTCTCCATCGTGGCCATCCTGTTCGCGGTGATAATGATAGCGGTGCGGCATCGCCCCAACAGCAACGTGCCGTGGTCAGCAACCAACCTGCCGCATGGTGCGGTGCTGGCATCAGGTAGCGGCAATGTAGACGTAGCAACGAACGATGGTGACCGGACTGCCCCCCGCGTGCGCAGAGTGGCAAAGGCAGCCCGGCGTGGTTCCGCGGCCGCCACTACAACCGAGACAAGCGGCGCGGGCACAGAATGACCCTGCTAGTCTAAACGCCAAGAAGCCAAGACGCAGAGGACGCGCCAATAGAACTGAGACGGAGTGGTTTACGGACCACTCCTCTTTGTGTCCGTATAAGAGTCTGTAGGGGCAGGCCCCCGTGCCTGCCCTCGGTGGCAGGCGTAGTCAGGTGCAAATCTCCAACAAGGGCAGGCACGGGGGCCTGCCCCTACAACGTCTAACTGCAATCGGCCTCTGGGTAAGATGAATCGCTCAGGGCTTCCAGCACACGTAAGCGCCGTCGATCAGCCGGGGCGCGCACTCGCTTACATCAAGCTCTGCCGCACACGCGATGTCGTCCGGGAAGCCTTTGCTCACCAGCTCTCTGCCCGAACCGCTCGTCTCTATGCCCCATTCAAGCATATCCCAGAAGTGAGCGTACACCGCCTCTGCCGCTTCAGCCTCTGGAGAAGGGTTGCCTCCGAATTCGTTGATGAGGTGGTTGATTATCGCGCCCGCACCCATAAGGTCCTCAATCGCGGGGCGCAGGGTGTCGCCGGGCCAACGCTCGCCCGCCGGGATGACGCTGATGCGCCTGCCCACCTTGCGCGCGGCTTCAGCTACGGCCCTGGCGTTGCGCAGGCACCCGGCGAAGGTTGGTACGTCACCCGCGGCGAGCGTGAGGGTCGCGCCGTTGGGAGAAGGCAACACCAGGCGAGTGCCCGCCGGGATGTCGGCCAGGGAGGTGGGTGAAAGCGAGTAGCTCTCCGTGCTCCGGTGGCTATTGGCGAGCACCGCCCCCAGCGAGTCTGCGTAAGCCTGCGCCGAGTCGTCGTGGAAGCGATAGGGATAGACCGAGGCCCCATTATAGGCCGCTACGTCCACACAGGTGCAGAACGACAGCACGTCCACGATGACGATCACATCGCTGATTGGCGCGAGCGCCCGCACGCCCTCCAGCCCCCACTCGCAGCGTACGCTATACTCATGCTGGTCCCAGTAGCCCGGTATGTCGCTCATGCCAACAGTATAACCCCTTGAGCGGCAACCCGCTTTATGGCATACTTCGGGGACCATTTGGGAATTAGGATTTCGGATTGCGGATTTGATGGATACCTACTAAATCCGCAATCCGAAATCCCAATTCCCAAATCCAACAGCAACAAGGGGGTTGCGGCGTATGCGAGTCGGCGTTGGTTTGCCCACTACCCTGCCGGGTGCGGACGGTAGTCTGGTCCTCGAATGGGCGCGCATGGCCGACGATGGCCCGTTCTCCAGCCTGGGCGTGCTCGACCGCCTCACCTACGACAGTTACGACCCCTTCACCCCACTTGCCGCCGCTGCCGCCGTCACCCGCCGTGTGCTCCTGGCGACCACCATCGCGGTCGGCCCTCTCTACAACACTCCCCTCCTCGCCAAGACGGCGGCCTCTATTGACGCGCTTTCGGACGGGCGGTTCGTGCTAGGGCTGGCGGTGGGGGCGCGCAAAGAGGACTACGCAGCGGCGGGCGTGGACTACCACACCAGGGGCAGGCGGCTGGCGGAGCAACTGGCGGCCCTGCGCACGCTCTGGGAGGAGGCGGAAGGCCCGAAGTCGGCGCGTCCGGGCGGGCCGCCGGTGCTGGTGGGGGGCACCACCGACGTGGTCTACTCCCGCATGGCGCGCTACACCGACGGCTACATACATGGGGGCGGACCGCCCAGGGCCTTCGCACGAGCCGCCGACAAAGCCCGCGCGGCCTGGTCGGACGCCCGACGGCCCGGCAAGCCGCAGCTCTGGGGCCAGGGCTACTTCGCGCTGGGCGGGGACGATGTGAGGGAAAGGGGCATGGACTACCTGCGCGACTACTACGCCTTCACCGGCCCATTCGCCGAGAAGATAGCCGTCGGCATACTCACCACGCCGCAGGCCATCGCGGGCTTCCTGCGCGGCTATGAAGAGGCGGGCTGCGACGAAATGGTGCTCTTCCCCGCCATCCCCGACCTCAACCAGCTAGAGCAGCTTGCCCAGGTACTCACCGACCTTCGCATCACCGCCTAAGCTACAACAAGGTCCACCAGTGACCCAAAATCCAAAATCCAAAATCCAAAATCCAAAATCAATCACAGTGCTTGGCGCGGGGCCTGCCGGGCTGTACTTTGCCTTGCTCGCCAAGAAAGCCAATCCCTCTTATGACATTACCGTAATCGAGCGCAACCCGGCGGACGTGACTTACGGCTGGGGGGTGGTCTTCTCCGACCGCACGCTCGCATCTTTCCAGCGGGCCGACTACAAGACCTACGAGCGCATCACCGAGAACTTCGTCATCTGGGACGCCATTGACGTGCGCTACCGGGGCGAGACCATTCGTTGCGGCGGGCACGTAATCGCCGCCATCTCCCGCAGGCTGCTGCTCAACATCTTACAGGAGCGGTGCGCCGAGTTGGGCGTCAACATGGTCTTCGGGCGCGAGGTGCACGACCTGGCTGAGTTAGAGGGCGACTACGACCTGCTGGTGGCAGCCGACGGCATCCACAGCCTCGCGCGCAAACAGTACGAAGCCGAGTTCAAGCCCAACATGGAGATGGGCCGGGCGCGCTACATCTGGCTGGGGGCGGAAAGGGTGCTGGACGCCTTCACCTTCATCTTCCACGAGACCGAGCACGGCCTGTTCCAGGTGCACGCCTACCCCTACAGCGGCACGTCCAGCACCTTCATAGTGGAGTGCGCCGAAGACACCTGGCAGCGCGCCGGACTCGATCAGGCCACCGAAGAAGAAAGCCTGGCCTTATGCCAGCGCCTCCTCGACAACGACCTCAACGGTGCCCGCCTGCTCTCCAACAACTCCAAATGGATCAGCTTCCCCACCCTGAAAACAAAGAATTGGCACACTAAAATCCCAAATCCCAAATCCCAAATCCCAAATCTCGCCCTAATGGGCGATGCCGCTCACACCGCCCACTTCTCCATCGGCTCCGGTACCAAGCTGGCGATGGAGGACGCGATTGCCCTTGCCAACGCGCTGGAGCAGCATTCCGACGTTGGGAAGGCCCTCAACGAGTACGAGCTAGAGCGCAAGCCGGTGGTGGAGACGTTCCAGCGGGCGGCCCACGAAAGCCAGACCTACTTCGAGACCCTGAAACGTTACCTCGTGCTCGACCCGGTGGTCTTCGCTTTCCAGCTACTCACCCGCAGCGGCCGCATCACCTACGACGACCTCCACTTCCGCGATGCCCGCTTCGGTGACATGGTGGATAGGTGGATGCACGGGCGTGGTCGCACCACCGTTGCCCCGCCGCCTATGTTCGCGCCATTTCAGCTAAGGTCTGTGTGCCTGCGGAACCGGGCCGTGCTGTCGCCAATGTCCGAAGGTGCCGAAGACGGAGCGCCCAACGAACGTTATGTGGCGCAACTCGCCGGGTGCGCGGAGGGTGGGGCCGGGTTGGTCCTCACCGACACGTGCTCGGTGTCGCCGGAGGGCCGTGTCACCCCCTCCGACCTGGGGATGTACAGCGAGGCGCAAGGTCGAGCATGGGCGTCTGTTGTCGAGAGGGTGCGCGCCATCCCAGGGGCTAGCATAGGGGTGCGTCTAGGGCACGCGGGGCGTAGAGGCTCCACCCGGCCCAGGTCGGCGGGGCTGGACAGGCCGCTAAAGGAGGGAGGCTGGCCCCTTATCGCGGCATCGGCCATTCCGTACACCCGATCGAGCCAGGTACCTAAAGAGATGGACCGCGCCGACATGGACCGGGTGCGCGAAGACTTTGTCAGGTCGGCGCGCATAGCTCATGAGACCGGGTTCGACCTGTTGCAACTGGACTTCGCCCACGGCTACCTGCTCGCGGGCTTCTTATCGCCCCTTACCAACCGCCGCACGGACGAGTATGGCGGCAACCTGGAGGATCGCGCGCGCTACCCGCTGGAGGTGCTAGATGCCGTGCGCGCCGTGTGGCCGGAGGACAAGCCTCTATCCGTCGCGCTAACCGCCACCGATTACGTGAAGGGCGGCCTGGAAGTGGAGGACGCTATAGAAATCGCGCGGCTGCTGAAGGCGCACGGCTGCGACCTGGTGCACGTCCACGCGGGGCAGACCACCCCCGAGGCCGAGCCGCCCTACGCCAAAGGCTTCCTCACGCCCCTGAGCGACCGCATCCGCAACGAGGCGGGCGTGCCGACGGTGGTAGGCGGCTATCTCACCACCAGCAATGAGGCGAACACGGTCCTGGCGGCGGGTAAGGCCGATTTGTGCGTCATGGAGATATGAGAGTGGTTTCCGTTATACGGTAGAATGAGAACAATAAGGCAAGGGAGTACGTTATGGGCTGCGTTGACGCTTTGTTCTGCATCTTCCTTCCACCGCTGGCGAGCGGGGTCCGCGCCAGGGGCTGCGGGGCGATGCTATTCGTCTTTCTACTAACTCTCATCTTCTGGCTGCCGGGCTGCCTGGTGGCCTTCATCATGACCCTCAACTACAATCGCGAACGCTGGCGCTAATGAGGCGCTGGCAAGCTGTACATAGGACATAGAAAGGCAAGGCGCTATGGAACTCATTACACCCGACCTGTCCTTAGCTTTCGAGGATGGGCGCGTCATAGAAGTGCCGGTCCAGGAGGACACCTGGCGGGTGCGCCTGGAGCGCAGAGAGATAGCCGACCTGGTGATCGTGTCGGGCAAAGTGGTGGCTTGCGACCCCTTCACCATCTACGAGGACGTGCTGCCGTTCGACCTGAAGGTTGCGCCGGGCCGCTACCCGGTCGTGTTGAGCATCGCCCACGTGGAGGAGAACAACGACCAGCGGGTAGCCTACGCCATGCTCAGGTTCGGGGAGGGACAGCCGGTGCGCTGGGAACTGGCTACCTGGCCCGGCAAGGGGCTGGCGGACCTGGGTGAGGGTGAGGTGTTCGGCTACGGGGTGGACGCGGGCACGGGCAGCTTCATGGACGAGGTGGCCGCGCGCAAGCTCACCCATGACGAAGACCTGATAGATAAGCTGCTGGACGACTCGCACGAGAACTACGTCGATACCTGGAGCTGGACGAACTTCGTGGTGGACGAGGAAACGGGCGCGAACGTGGTTTCGTTCTCCTCCGGCTTCGGTGACGGCTTCTACCCCTCCTACCTCGCCTTTGACGAGGGCGACCGCCTGGTGGCCCTGGTGACCGATTTCGGCGTGGTACAGGTCTAGTCCAACCTGACGACTCAGCTACGTTGGGACTCCCTATGAACGCACAGACCAACGCCTCACATGAGTGGGAATACACCGAGGTTCAGGTAACGAACCCGGCCTCGGCCATCCGGCGACACAGGAAGAAGGGCTGGGAGTTTGTCAGCGCGGTAGCTGTACCTGTCACACCTGTAGCTCCCAACAGGCAGCGCGGCTCGCGTAAGACCTGGCTGCCCCTGGCAATAGTCGTGACACTTATACTCGGGGCGGTGTTCATCTTTACCGTGCTAGGGGCTGGGTCCAGGACGCAAGAGATGACTATCACCGAGCTTGTGCAGGATGTCCAGGCCGAGAGAGTGACTTTGATCGTCGGCTACGAGGATAGCAACAGGCTAACAGTTTATTATGGCGACCCGTCGAGCAGGGATACGCCGGTAGCAACCCTCGTGAAAGAACCGGGGGTAAGCATAATGGAATCTCTTTTGGACGCCGGGGTTCCACCGGAAGCACTCAGGGACCTCGACATCACGATTGAACCCGCGTCCTCCCTGGGCAACTACCTGGGAATAGCAGGCTTCTGCCTTCCACCTATCTTGTTTATCGCGGTGGTAGCGTGGGTTGGGTGGCGGTTTCTGAGCCGCCAGCAACAATGGAGCACGTTGCTCATCTTCAGGCGAC
>JALZHG010000645.1:0-1753 GCA_030914045.1 Chloroflexota bacterium
GGAGACACAGCCGTGAGGTCGGACAACCTGATTTACATACTGGTGGTGGTCATCCTGGTTCTAGTCGCCCTTCTGTTGCTTTCGCGGCTCCTCTAGGGCAGAGCCATATTTTTGCAGAGCCGCATAACTCTACTGTCGCCTGCCTGTCCCTAGGTTTATGCACCGCAATGCCTAGCAGAAGAATTCTCGGAACTTCGCCTGTGGGGAATTCTCGGAAGTCCGCGGTTACAAAGTCTACCCACAGAGCCCCAGTCGAAGGTATTTGGAACCGGCCCAACGCCTCTCCAGCTCCCGATCCGGCCCAAGATGGCTACATACGTGTCGAGGATTTGTTACAAGGGGTTGCGACTTGCTATGGGCTGGACTTCCGAGAATTTGGAGGTCCCTAACACCACACTTCGCGTGGGGGGCGCTGCCCCAGAGAAACGATCCTTCGCGGCTCTCGTGGGCTGTTACGAGGTATGAGACAGGGCGAGCGCTCTTTGCTATCATCGGCGGCCTTATAGGTGGGAAGATATTGCCGGGCAAAGGGTCGAACAAACGTACGAAGCGTACCGAAGCTCTGTGGTTGCTGGTTGGTGCGATGTTGCTAGCGGTACTGTTCGGAGGGCTTCTGTGGGGGATAGGCGGCTCAGCAGCGATAGCCTTCGCCGCGCTAGGCCTTATCTTCGCCAGTCTAGTGGCAATCTACCTCTACGTGTAAATTAGTTCGCTCAAGCCGGCGGCCTCTTCTTGGGCCAGCTGTCCCTGTCTTGTTCCTCCTCAGTGGGGTGGCGCCGACGCCAGGCTTCCCTCAACTCTCCTGCTCTCCGCTCGCTCTCTTCGCGGCGGTGCTTGTCGTCTTTCCTCTCATGCTCTTTGTCTCGGCGGTCCGTCACGCTGCTCCTCACTTCCCCGTCCACGAGGGTAGGATACCCCCATCCGGGCAGCTTGGGGCCCTTAGACGGGCTCTCAGCGCCTCTCGTGGGGATTCATCGAAGATTCATCGCGGCCGGTCAAGATGGTTGTTGGTCCGGCGTCCCGCATCCAGTTTTCCTCAGGGGCCGTTCCCAGGGACGCCGGCCCCTGAATACATGGAGGACCCTTCGAGGTCCTCGCGCAAGCCGGCAGACGGGCTCTCAGAGCGGGTAGCAAGCCTCGTGTACGCGGGCGCGTCGCGCGTTTCAGAGGGTTCTTGGACGGTCGCCGAGGACCGCTGCAGCGTGCCGCCGGCGGGTGTTACAAGCGCCACTGTGGAGGAGCTGGTCAAGACCGCTAGGGCCCTATGACCACCACGCCCCCCTCTCCTGCTCCTTAACTGCAAACTCCTTGACGGACTCGGGGTCGAAGATCCACACGCTGCGTCCGGTGTCGTAAGCCTGGCCAACCTGAACCGCACGCACGCGGCCATCCTTGCCTAAGTTGATAACGCCCTGGCGGCTGCGGCCTGCTGCTTGTGCGGCCTGGGCCGTGGTCATCCAACCTTCCAATTCACGTAAGCTCGGCATGCTCCTACCTGCTGTCATTACCCCCTAGCTCCGCTATCTCACACCTCCACACATGTGGCAGTACCTACGCGCTCGGGTGCCCGTCGGGTACCTGGGGGTAGGGCAAGGCCGGGGGATTGAGGGGTGCTCGTAGACGGCGCAACCCCCGCTGCGAAAATTCCTGGCTATAGCTCCCTAGCAGTTGCATTATATGCTAGGAGGTGTGGGGGCTCCGGGGCCGGTCGGACCGGGGCTATGGGCTTCCTGCGTGAACTTCCCCTGTAGGG
>JALZHG010000645.1:1763-2156 GCA_030914045.1 Chloroflexota bacterium
TTCGCCATCAGCGGGTTGCATCGATACTGGTCTGCCCGCAGGTCGACGCAACTTCGGCCAATCAGACAAGCCCCTCATCGAGGATCGCGCATGTGCATCATGCGATGTGGGTCACGTTCACTGAAACCCGCTGATGAGACCGTATGAAAAGTGGTTCGAGCAAGGTCTCGAGCGCGAATCTGGCCGGTATACGGAGTCCAGAGGGGTAGAAAAAGTCGCGTTTTGGCCCGTCTCGGGAGCACGCCCACGTCGTCTGCGAGACTTTTCATACAGTCTCTAGACGGGACGGACCTGAACGAGGCCTATCTGTGGAAGGCTGAGGTCCAACGAGTATGCTCTCATGCTTCTCCCTTACCCGGCGCAGCAACTATGAAAGACGCTGTCAGCACGTTT
>JALZHG010000646.1 GCA_030914045.1 Chloroflexota bacterium
CCGTTATAGCTTGTTACAACAATTCGGCTGCCCCAGTTCACTTTCTAAATCCGCAATCCGAAATCCCAATTCCCAAATCACCCCGCCTGCCTGTAGCGTTCTACCGGCTCAGAGGGGTCGGTGTAGACTTCGTAGCGGATGTCGTTCTTGCCGCCGTTCTTGACCGAGTACATCAGGTCGTCGGCCATTTTGAGGAGGGCGTCAACGGTGTCGGGCGCGGCCAGGTACGTTACCACGCCGATGCTGAAGGTGGTGGGCCAGCCATTCTGCCGCATCGCTTCCAGCAGGCTCTCGCGGAGGCGATTCATCACGACGTGGGCCTGCTCCGAGCCGGTTTCGGGCATCAGGAGGGCGAACTCGTCGCCGCCGATGCGCGAGGTGAAGTCGGTGACGCGCGTGCAGGAGCGTATGGTGTCGGCCACGAGGCGCAGGCAGAAATCACCCGCGCTGTGCCCGAAGTGGTCGTTGACCGCCTTGAAGTTGTCCAGGTCCACGTAAGCCACCGTAAACGGTCGCCTGTAGCGGCGGGCGTAGCAGACCGACTGCTCCACACGCTCCTGGAAGGCCCGGCCATTGAAAGCGCCCGTGACAGGGTCGGTGCGGGCGAGGGCCTTCTCGTTGTTCAGCGCCCGCCGCATCTCGGATATAACCACGCACACCACCAGGAAGATGGCGGACCGCGTGGCTATGTTCCAGTAGGGCGCGAGGGTGTCCCACGCCACAGGCTCGGTGAAGGCATAGTTGAGGGTCCAGACCACGCTGCTTGCCACCGCGGCGTAGAAGCCCACGTTCTTGCTGATATACCAGGTGACCAGGACCACGGGCAGGAGGTAGAAGGAGAGCAAGGTAAATTGCGCTCCCATAATGAAATCGGCTACCCCCGCTACCAGCACCAGCACGACGCTGAGAGCCAGCAACACCGGCTTCGACAGAGTATCGAGGAAGGAAGAGAGGCGGCGCGACAGGAGGCGGTAGAAAGGCTCCGAGGGGCGGAGACGCTTCCGAGGCTCCTGCACCGCCACCAGGTAACCGGGCCTTGCCAGCCTGCTACTCATTTCGCCGCCTCCAGGAGTGGGGTCTTCATGCCCCACAACACGATGAGAGACAAGATACACTTGTATGCCGATCTAGATTTCGGGTGCCGAAATAACCCATTTCTAATTGCGCGCCAGGAAGAAGAACTCGGTGAGCGACACCGTGGTGAAAACCAGCACGATGTTGAGCCAGTTGAGCACGCCCAACGGCGACATTGCCAGCAGCGACACCAGGAAGAGCGCCAGCAAAGCCCCCTGCCTCAACGACCGCACCATCTCTACCGAGGCGCTGGTGGACGGCAGGAGCCGCTTGCCCACCGCCGCGAGTGGCAGGGCCAAGGCGGACCCCAGCGCCACGAACAGCAGGGCCAGGAACGCCACGTAGGTGAAGAAGCTGGCACCGGACCCCTGTGGCGCGGGCACGAACACCAGCACGTAGCCCAGCAGGCTCCACGACCCGGCACCCAGCAGCCACACCGGCCCCAGCCGCAACGCCATGCTGAACGGCAGGAAGATGAGCAGCGCCCCCACGAACATCAGCAGGTACGCCACCACCCTGTCCACCGACCAGGGGTCAGAGTGCGCCGCCGCGCCCGATACATGCAGGTAGTAGAACAGCATCGCTATGCTGCCCAGCCCCGCTATCTCCGTGAGCACTATCCCAAAAGTACGCCGTGAGTCCATCCAGCCCTTCCAACCTGACGTGCGAGCTTCGCCACTCAACCCTACACCATATAGGGGGTGCATAGTTATCTTACACTTGCCGATAGGCCAATGGGACCATATCCACAGGTGATGTGCACAAGCCACATGACCGTGGTTGGGAAGCTATCTAGCAGCGGTTGGCTCCAGTAAGTTAACGGGCGAGGTGGTTTGCAAGTTCCGTGAAGAGGGGTTTAGCAGGGCCGCGTAGGGAGGTTGGAAGGGCAATAGAAGCAATGCCTGGCACCTCATCGTGGCAGGTCCTAATTGCAGGACCAACTCCCGCCTTTGTCATTCTGAGCGCAGCGAAGAATCTCGTCCCTCAGCACCCAAATACGACCTTTCCTCTGCACAATACACCTAAGAAAATGTTGCTCAGGGAATGGAGAAAAGGGATACATCAGGGTGGAGGACGAGAT
>JALZHG010000647.1 GCA_030914045.1 Chloroflexota bacterium
GCCCTGGACATAGTTATGATTACCGACGCCAACGGCACCATACGCTACATCAGCCCGTCCGTGGAGCGGGTGCTAGGCTACCAACCCGAGGAGCTGATCGGAACCAGCTCCGCCCTATACGTTCACCCCGACGATCTGCAGAGGAGCCTCGAAGAGCTCGCCGAGGCCGCATCCAAGCCAGGGGTGCACCCAGTGGCGGTGGAGACCCGCGTTCGGCACAAGGATGGGTCCTGGCGCCTTCTCGAAGGGATAGCCAACAACCTGCTAAACGATCCTGCCGTCAGGGGCATGGTGTTCAATCACCGGGACGTAACCGAGCGCAAGCAGGCTGAGGAGGCGATTAGGGCCAGTGAGGACCGCTTCCGCTCCCTCGTTCAATACGCATCTGACATCGTCACGATCCTCGATGCCGACGGCACCATACGCTACGAGAGTCCGGCGATCGAGCGGATACTGGGCTATCGGCCTGAGGAGCTGATAGGTCAGAACGCCTTCGACTACATCCACCCCGAAGACGTCGAGCGAGTATTGGGTGTGTTCGCCGAAGCCCTCAAGAGCCGAGCGGTCAGTCCCCTCGTGGAGTTCCGGTTTCGGCATACTGATGGCTCCTGGTGCCACCTCGAAGCGATCGGAAACAACCTCCTCGATGACCCTAATATAAGAGGCATGGTGGTCAACTCCCGCGACGTCACCGGGCGCAAGCGGGCCGAGGAGGAAATTCGACGGCTCAACGAAATCCTCGAGAAGCTGGTTGCCGAGCGCACGGCGCAGCTCGAAGAAGCCGTTACAGAACTAAGGGCGAGCGAAGAGCGCTTCCGGGCCCTGGTTCAGCACGCTTCGGACATAATCGCCGTCCTAGACCGCGACGGCACAATACGCTACATGAGCCCCTCAGTCGAGCAGGTACTCGGATACCGACCCGAAGAGATGATCGGCAAGGACTGCTTCGTGCACATGCACCCCGAAGATGTCGAGCGAATGGCTCACGTGTTCGCTAAGGAGGCCAGCCGCCCTGGGCTCAACCCGTCCGTGGAGTTTCGGGTGCGCCACGCGGATGGCTCTTGGCGTCACCTTGAGGCTATCTCCAACAACCTGCTTCACGACCCAGCCGTTAAGGGCATAGTCGTCAACAGTCGCGACGCGACCGAACGCAGAAGGGCCGAGGAGGAGATCCGCCTCCTCAACCAGCAGCTCGAGCGGCGGGTCATCCAGCGCACGAACGAGCTCCAAGCCGCTATCGGGGAACTGGAGTCCTTCTCCTACTCCGTGTCTCACGACTTGCGAGCTCCCCTGAGGGCAATCGACGGCTTCAGTCAGATATTACTCGAAGACTACGCGGACGAGCTGGATGAGGAAGGTAAGAGTTACCTGGGGCGCATTAGGAACGCCAGCCAGCGGCTGGGATGGCTCATCGACGGCCTTCTGGATCTCTCCCGCATGACGCGCGGGGAGATGCGCCGGGAAAGGGTGGATCTCAGCGCCTTAGCCAAGGCTGTCGCGGAAGATCTGCGTCATGATCAACCGGAACGCCAAGCGGAGTTCGTCATCAGCGAAGACCTTCTGGTCAGCGGTGATCCGGTGCTGCTAAGGGCAGTTATGGAGAACCTGCTAGGCAACGCATGGAAGTTTACTAAGACACGATCGCGGGCCAGGATCGAGTTCGGCGTTTCGGAAGCCGACGGCACCCCGGCGTACTTCGTGCGAGACAACGGCATCGGGTTCGATATGGCCTACGCCGGGAAGCTCTTTGGCGCCTTCCAGCGCCTGCATAGTTCGAGCGAATTCGAGGGGACGGGAATAGGGCTGGCGACGGTGCAGCGCATCATCCATCGCCACGGTGGCAGGGTGTGGACCAAGGGAGAAGTGGGCGTAGGCGCCACCTTCTTCTTCACGCTGTGATCGTCCATACACTAACGAAATCACAAAACAGTCTGAGCTGAGGTTCCGTGCCCTGCTGACCGAGGGCGATGCTGAGCGGTTGGAGTTGGCTAGAGTCTGAAGTTCACTTGCAGGGCGAACTCGGAAGGTCATACCGTTCCGGTTTATTGGTGGCATAATGAGTGCATGCCAAAGATACTCTACCCACAGGTAATCGAGGAAGATCCTATAGAGTTGGAGAAACTCGAAAAGCAGCATCGCTACACCCACCTGTTCC
>JALZHG010000648.1 GCA_030914045.1 Chloroflexota bacterium
CCATAATACGGCGAGTACGCTGGGTACCTGACGACCTGCTTCACAACAACCCGAGTGCGGGGTCGGGCATAGTAGTAGACCGGCTGGTTGTAGTAGCCGCCGTAGTGCCCTCCGTACCCGCCATAATAGCTGCCGTACCCGCCACCATAGTACACTCGATAGCGGGGGTACTGGGCTTTGGCGTCGGTGGAGGCAAAGGTTCCAAGCCCGAGAATGCCGAGTGCAGCAAGAGCAGCGAGCGTCTTCATCGTCTAGCTCCAACACGGCTTCGGTGGAACGACCAGAAACCCTGAACCGTGGCAGGCGTTTCCAGCCTCGTTGCACCAGGATGTTCGGCTTGCGCGACCTCTTCCGCGCGAGGACGGGATGGTCGCGGGCACGGACCGCACTGGCTTGCGCCTCACGACGAGATCATCGCCGTCCAACCCGGTTTATTGCCACGTTTGTGTGACTGGGCCTGCTGGAGGCTGACTGTCCTTCACCAGCCCTGTTGTCGAGAGCGATCAGCCCAGCCATGCCAGCAGCGACGACAATGATCAAAAGAAGGAACTCCATAGCACCCTCCTCTTGGATGAAGAGAAAAGCACACGTTTCCTGAACGGTTCCAGAACTGCGCGGTGATCTGCCCCCTTTGGAGTGGTCCATCCTGAAGTATGGCTTTTCAGCCGAAGGAGGATCACGATGCGCAAGAAGAGACACACCCCCGAAGAGATCATTTCCAAGCTGCGCCAGGTGGATGTCCTGGTCGCGCAAGGAACCGCGGTGGCAGATGCGATCCGCTCGATTGAGGTCACGGAGGTGACGTACTATCGCTGGCGCCAAGAGTACGGCGGCCTGAAGTCCGTCCAGGTCAAGCGCATGAAGGAGCTGGAGACCGAGAACCAGCGGCTGCGCAAGGCGATTGCGGATCTCACGCTTGATAAGCTGATCCTCCAGGAGGCCGCCCGGGGAAACTCCTGAGCCCCGCCCGCCGACGTGCCTGTGTCGAGCACATCATGCTGACCCTCAACGTCTCCGAGCGCCGGGCCTGCCGGGCTCTGGGTCAGCATCGCTCCACCCAGCGCAAGGTGCCGCGGGGCCGTGATGACGAAGACCAGCTCACGGCCGACCTGATCGAGCTCGCTCGCCAGTATGGCCGCTATGGCTACCGGAAGATCAGCGCTCTGCTCCGCGATGCAGGGTGGCTGGTCAATGACAAGCGGGTGGAGCGGATCTGGCGCCAGGAGGGCCTCAAGGTGCCCAAGAAGCAGCCCAAGCGAGGACGCCTGTGGCTGACAGGCGGCTCCTGCATCCGGCTGCGGCCTGAGTACCGCAACCACGTCTGGTCCTATGACTTTGTCGAGGACCGCACGCATGATGGGCGCAAGTTCCGGATGCTGAACGTCATCGACGAGTTCACGCATGAGTGCCTGGCGATCCGGGTGGAGCGCAAGCTCAAGGCCATTGATGTGATCGACGTGCTCTCGGATCTGTTCATCTTACGCGGCGTGCCGGGGCACATTCGTTCAGACAACGGACCTGAGTTCGTCGCCAAGGCGGTTCAGGCTTGGATCACAGCTGTGGGAGCCAAGACGGCTTACATCGAGCGAGGATCCCCGTGGGAGAACGGGTATGTCGAATCCTTCAACGCTCGGCTCCGCGACGAACTCCTGAACGGGGAGCTCTTCTACAGCTTGCGGGAAGCCCAGATCATCATCGAGAGCTGGCGCGTGCACTACAACACGAAGCGGCCCCATGCCTCGCTCGGCTACCGGCCCCCGGCTCCCGAGGTGTTCGTCCCGGCCATGGCGGCTCGGCCCAGTAAGCCAACCGGAGTGGCGCAAAGGCCGACGCTCAACTAACATTCACACCGGACCACCCAGTGGGGGCCGATCAGTCTGTCACTAAGTGCCTGAAGCATTTGCTCAGCGATCGCTGCAACAGTTCGCTCTGCCACTTCTGGACTGGCAAGTTCCTCGACCGGCAGCCGGATCAGTGTCCAGCCTGCTACCTCTACGGCTTCTAGCTGGATAGCCGTCTGGCGTGCACAGCTTCCGGAGAGCACTAGGCCAGGTTCCTCAATTCTAGCGACGCTCAAGTTCGGGTTGCGTCCGAGTTCTTTGGCAATGAGGCCGCCGATGCCCTGTGGGAGGCCCTGGGCGGCGAGGCAAAAC
>JALZHG010000649.1 GCA_030914045.1 Chloroflexota bacterium
GTGGTCCCCTGATGGCACGCGCATCGCCTTCACCTCCGACGGCACCGACGGGAGAGGCGAGATATATGTCATGAACGCGGACGGCTCGGGCCTCACCAAGCTGACCGATGGCCCGGACGACAACTTCCCCGCCTGGCGACCGCGTGTGAGATAACGTCCGAACACCCTTATTCACCCAAGTGCCGAGAAGGGAAATTCTGCGAACTTCGCCTTCGCCTTCGAGAAATTCTGCGAACTTCGCGTTGACGGCGTTCTCGGAAGTCCGCTTTGCCCCGGTCCAACACCCTAGGATCTCCCCGCCTACTTTGGCCTCTATCTAGTCCATTTGAGCTAGAAAAAGATCACTCATTTGCGCGATGCGCTGGGGTGTGCTTCGTGCCTATAGTTTCTTCAGAGCCGGGATGCGCCCGACCAATAGAGAGAGGCGAAACGATGCTTCATCAGGACTTTGGGTTGAGCGGGGAGCGGATGGTGCAGATGCGCACCGAGGTTGAGCACAACCGCTTGGAGGCCCGATTGGCCACGGCTCGCTTGAGTAATAAGGGTGCTGGGCTTGAGGAGGCTGTCCCCCGCAAGGGCATGGCTGCTCGCAGCGCAGCGGTCCTCATGGCGTTGTTCAGGTAATAAAGACTCTTCTTCTCGTGACCATAAGGGTGTTGGTCATGGTCGGGACGCGAAGGCGGCAAGATCGATGTCGGCTTTGACGATAAGCACTTCGGCGTCAAAGAGATGAGAGCCGAGATCGCCTTCATGAGTTAGGCGCATCCCACCTTACCCGACGAGGTGCCGCAGGGGACAGCATTCACCTTCGCCAAGGAGAGCACGGGGCATCTGATGGCACGGTTCAGAGTAGGCGACACCGTCTACCGGAACGTGGCGCAAGGCAGCCTACGCCGACTGTGTGATACGGCGGACCTCATCGAGCAACTATTGCATCCGGAGCGCTATAAGATCGTTTCCTAAAGACGAGAGCTTCCTTAGTCCTTAGTGCTGCCTATTCACCAAGTGCCTAGAGAGACTGTATGAAAAGGGGATGTTGGGTGGTAGTCCGCTACTCTAGCACGCATGAGAAAACCTTACCCAACGGACCTCTCCGACGAGGAATGGTTCTACATCGAGCCTCACATGCCCGTCCCCAAGGAGCATGGGCGGCCGAGGATTCACAGCCTGCGAGAGATCCTAAACGCAACCTTCTACGTCCTAAGAAGCGGCTGCCAGTGGCGAATGCTTCCTCATGACTTTCCTCGGTGGCCTACTGTTTACTACTACTTCAGAAAATGGCGCATCGATGGTACTTGGGAAAGGATCAACCGAGCTATCCGGGAACGACTGAGGGTCCGATTGCAGAGAAATCCTCAGCCCAGTGCTGGCATAGTGGATTCCCAGTCGGTAAAGACTACCGGAGTCGGCGGAGAGCAACGCGGTTACGATGGTGGCAAGAAGGTCAAAGGCCGTAAGCGCCATCTGTTGGTGGATACGGAAGGCTTCGTGCTCAAGGCCAAAGTCCATAGCGCCAAGGTGATGGACTATGAGGGGATCAAAGCGCTACTTGAGCGGGCTAGGGAGCAGTTCTTGCGCCTTTCGCATCTGTGGCTGGACGCTGGCTACAGGGGAGAGGACAAAGGAAAGGATTGGGTGGAGAAGGCTTTAGGATGGAGTGTGGAGCTCGTCGAACGTCCGCGCAAGCCCGCCCCCGAAGAAGTGCTGATGAGCTGGGCGGAGGAATTGGCCAAGGAAGGCAAGAGGGTGGATTGGCACAAGCTCTTGCCACAGCGGGGATTTCAGGTCTTGCCACGTCGGTGGGTAGTGGAACGCTCCTTTGCCTGGATTGGCCACAACCGCAGGATGAGCAAAGACTACGAGAGGCTATGTGCGAGCGGCGAAGCGTTCGTATATGCTGCCATGACTCGCCTCATGCTGAGGCGGTTGGCCCGAGTTTGAGACCTTTTCATACAGTCTCTCCAGGACGTTGAGTGAATAGGCGTTGCTATTCCCTGATTACCGCCTTCCGCGTTGCAACAGGAGCTCCTTTACAGGACCACTAGCTTGTGCAATGCTTGACATGCGACGGGAAACGCTCGGGCCCCTCGGGGTTCGCCTGTGTTGGGGAAAGGAAGAACCATGATCAGCCTGCCCAATAGGAACGTTCTCC
>JALZHG010000650.1 GCA_030914045.1 Chloroflexota bacterium
GCCGGCGGCAGCGCCTCCACCACCGCCCTCACAGGCTCCACCGAGGACGAACAGTTCGTTAAGTAGCTCTCGGCATTCACGGAGGGGCCGGAGAACCGGCCCCTTTTTCGTCATCAACGTTCCGAAACTACACACACTCTGAGCCAAGGTTCCGTGACGTGCTGACCAGAAACGGTACCCAGCAAATAGAGTTGGTCAGAGCCTGAAGATGGCCTTCAGAGGATTCCGGGAAGTGAAATTCTGGGAAGTCCGCATAGCCCCGGTCCAACACCCATGAGCGTACCGGACTCAGATCGGCTGCCTCCGGGTATTAGCAGAAATGAAGAGGTTACGTTCACGGCTCTTGAGCTCCTCGGGCGCGCTCGCGAGCGCCGCCAGGAGCTCGAACTCCTTGAGCCGCAGGTCGAGGGGTTCCCCGCCGACGTGAGCTGTGTAGTTCTTGGTGTCGAGCTGGAGATCGCCGGCCTCGAGGATCTTGCCCCGCTGGCCTACCTCGATGCGCCTGAGGTTGGCGTTGATGCGAGCGAGGAGCTCCTTCATGCCAAACGGCTTGGTGACGTAGTCGTCGGCCCCGGCCTCGAAGCCTCTTACCTTGTCCTCCTCTGAGTCCTTGGCCGTGATCATGACTATGATCACCTCCTCATCGAGCTCGCGGATGCGCTCGCAGAGTTCTATGCCTGACTCCCCAGGGAGCATGATGTCGAGCAGGATGAGATCCGGCCTCATCTTCCTGGCGAGCCTCAGAGCCTCCGCGCCGGTAGTGGCTAGGCTGACGCCGTAGCCCCCTCGCGAGAGGTTGTAGGCTAAAGTGCCCATGATCACCTCGTCGTCTTCGACTATCAGGATCTCCGCAGCACTCATTGCACGACTCCTACTCATCCGGTCGAAAGCAAGCTCCGGCAGCTGAGAAGAGAAAGGAGCCTGGCTACAGAGACGAGGGGAACTTCTACTGCCAGGCTGTAGGACCCGGGTAGTGAGAGAGGTTCGCAAGGAGTACCAGATGTGATGCGGTTAGCTCCGGGCCCATAAAGGAGTTCGGAGCGTGATGAGAAAACGTACGCCCGAGCGCGACCTCGTTCCACGACTCGATGCTACATACTTGCTCTGACCTTAGTGTTACATGGCCGCTAAATGTAGTTTAAACGTTGGTTACACGCGTATGAGAATCGTGGCGGGGCCCCTTAGGATCGCGGCCCTCTGTATGCCCCAATTCATTCTAGTGGCTAGAAGGGGTGTTCTCGGAACTTGGCGGGGAGATCTCTGGGAAGGAGCGCAGGAGAGGGTTACACCCGTGCTAAGAGGCGTGCCGTCCCAAAAACGATAGTGCCGAGATCCCGGAGAATCCCAGCCAGGTAGCTCACCCTCTCAGGCTGGCGAGCTCCTCTTCCAGAAGGGCGTGGTACCCGGCGCGCGCCTCCTTGCCTTCCACCCACTCCAGGTAGCCCTCGACCCACGAATAGGGACGTTCGGCCACGAAGCGCGAGAGTGCCTCCGAGGCAATGAGGTGCATAAGGCGTTCTTCTGCGCGCTCCCTGAGCATACTTGCCTGCCAGTCCCGAGCCTTCTCATAGCGGTGTTCGCCGTTGGCCAACTCCCTCAGCTGCCTACCAGCTTCGGTGTCAGCGACGATCTCCAGCGCTCTCTCTAATGGTTGCCCGGTCCTATTCGCCAGCTCCTTCGCTTGGCGTGCCAGGACTTCCTCAACCATCTCAAAGACGGTCTGCTCTCGGCGCAAGATCTTCTCCTTCCGCTATACACCTTCTCGGACACCTTATTCGCGCCTACGGACGACCTAGCGGCGGGGAGGATGGGAGGAACGTCTCTCGCCGCTAGGCCGCGTGCCCCGAAGCGAGAGAGAGAACCGCAGTGCAGGCACCAGATGCGACGCGGGTGAGCTTCGGAGGGCACAGATGGAGGTCGCATAGGAGTGCGACAGAAGGCTGACCGAAGACGACCTCTCTCCACACTTCGATGCTACACACGCGCGCTGGCCGTGGTGTTAAAGGGCCGTAAACTTTAGGTTATAGGTTTGCAAAACGCATGCAATGGCGGAAACTCTGCGCATAGATGCCCCGGCCCTTCTTCTTGCCCTTAGTCACCGAAGTGCCTAGAAGAAGAATTCTGCGAACTTCGCCATGACGGAGCTCTAGGA
>JALZHG010000651.1 GCA_030914045.1 Chloroflexota bacterium
AACGGCAAGTACTCCTTCGTGACGGCGTTGCTGAACACGAACAAAGGCCCCACGGCATTCCAGCAGCAGTTCTGCGGCGGTAGCTTGATCGACCGGGACAGTGTGTTGACCGCCGCGCATTGCGTGAGCGGGACCCGCGGCTTGCCCGTTGCGCCTGGGCCGCTACGCATCACCGTCGGCCGAACGGTGCTCAACAGCGATCAGGGCCAGAAGCGCAGGGTCTCGAGGATCTTTATCCACCCGCGCTACAACGGGGACACCGTGACGACTTATGACGCCGCGGTCCTGAAGCTGAGCAGTCCCGTGTCGGTTATCGCGCCGGTCAAGCTCGCCACCGCGGCCCAGGACTACCTGGAGGAGCCGGGACGCAAGGCGACGGTGGCCGGCTGGGGCAGCACGAGGGCGCTGCCGCCAGGCAGCTTCCCTGACCGGATGCGCGAGGTGCAGGTGCCGATCGTCTCGGACACCCAGGCACAGCAGACTCTCCACCAAGAATTCGTGCCACGCCTCATGGTGGCGGCGGGTAGGACGGGCAAAGGACCCTGCGTTGGCGACAGCGGCGGGCCTTTGTTCGCTCGGGTATCCGGTAAATACACGCAGATCGGGATCACCAGTTTCGGTCCTGCGGTGTGCACGGCGGGCTCCCCCACGGTGTACACCGAGGTGAACGCGCCCTCCATCAGGGGCTTCGTCACCAACGCGGCCAGCAGGTGAATAACTACTCTTCGCGCCGGGGTAGCCTCCGGCGAGGAGTAGTAGCCGACCATCGACGGGGGTCCACTAGAGGGTCTCTGAGAAGGAGGTTGGGTGGTACCTACTCCACCGATCTCTCCGATGAAGAGTGGGGGATACTCCAGCTTCTCGTCCCCAACACCAAGCCCGGAGGCAGGCCACGAGCCCACGCCGCGCCGACCCCGGGTACGGCTACGGTCACAGCTACTGGCTCTCCCTGATAAACGAGCGCAACCTTGGGGTCCTTCCCCTCCTTATTCACAAAGTGCGGGGAAGCGGAGTTCTGCGAACTTCGTGAGTGTATGGAATTCTCGGAAGTCCGCATAGCCCCGGTCCAAAACCTATGCACGTACTGGGCTCAGATTGGCAGCCTCGGGGTATTATCGAGGCTTCCCCATAATACCTTCGAGATGTGCCCCACCGCATGGCTGCTCCTGGGCCGCTCGGACCGGGGCCATACACTCTTTTCCTAACCCTCGACCAAAAGTAGAGGTAAAAGCTAAAGACTTTTTCGTGCGCGGTGCGTAAAGTAGGAAAAAGGAGCGCCTCGTCAGAGACGCCCCGTTGTGCCCAGCGTTCTCCTATTCCCCCTCCAGAGAGAACGCTGGGTTGGCTTTTTAGCATCTTTGTAGGGCGAAAGCTACCTCTCCGTCTTGGGTCGCCCCCTGCCCCTCCGATCGGGATTCCTGACAAGCTCGCCTACCACGCCGCTGTCCTTGCGCCACACACGTATACCTTTATGTATCCGTATGCCTTTATGTATCCCGCTGAGCGCTGTAGGATGTTAAGAGGCTGAGGGGTCGCGACGGCACTCGTGTTATCCCTCGGCCCTTACCTGGTCATCGGTGGTGCTGCGCCTCGGCGCTCGGGGCTTCCCGCCCAAGAGCTTCGGTTTCGGTTCTAACGCAGCAACTGGTACGGCAACGAAGGAAGGGGGTGAGCGTGTTCTATGTTCCTTGGTGGATGCTTGGGGCGTGCCTTGCGGCGAGCGCCGGCGCTACCTACCTCGTTCTCAGGCGTACCCAAGCGGGCCATTCTCCGTGGGCGCTGTTTCCCCTGACGGCCATACTGGCTCCGGTGGTGCTCGCGGGGGCAATGGTTGTGGCCCTCACCCTCTCGACGTTGCTCTCCGCTTTAGCGCAGGACCGGACGCAGCCGCCCACGGACGCCGAGCGCACGGCGAGGGGCCCCACGACGACTGCCGACGAAAGGATCCAGCCCGCAACCACCGAGGAGCAAACGAGGTCTACAGCTACAGCCACCGCTACAGCCACCGCTACAGCCACCGCTACAGCCACCGCTACGGCTACGGCCTCTCCATAATCGGCACCCATCATCTTCTTCTAGCCCTTATTCACCGAAGTGCCTGGAAGTATGGAGTTCTCGGAAGTTCGCACCAGGCTTCGGACGGTGGCATC
>JALZHG010000652.1 GCA_030914045.1 Chloroflexota bacterium
GCGGTAGCTGGTCCAGATAACCTGGCTGCCGGCGTTATTGACCTGCCTTACGCCCACTATCTGCTCTCGCAGGTTGGTGTAGGTCTTGGTGGAGATGCCGTTTGCGTCGGTGACGGTGGTTTCGAATTGCGTCACGCCGACGCGGTCGGGGCCAAAAGCATAGGCAAAGCGGGTGAGCGCGTTGTCAGGCGCGGTGATGCTGGTAGTGCGATCCAGGATATCGTAGACCGGACGTGTAGGCTGAACTGTGTCATAGGCACGGTTGAACTCGCCTGCCTTGCCGAGCGTTTCGGTGATAGGGTAGTGCTCCGCCACCACGCGGCCCACAAAGTCGAAGGTCAGCCGGCCGGAGACCAGCATCACGTCGCGCGATGCCGTATCGGCGCCCGTGAAGATAGAGGTGCTCTGCTTAGTCTGGACCGCCCGACCCAGCCCGTCGATCAAAACCACGCGGTCGATGGTGGCCGATGGCCCGCGATAGGTATCCAAGTGGCGCGTGATCGCCCAGGGCACGCTCGCCTCGGGGTGGTACTCGAAGCTGATGGTGGGAAGCGCGCCGCCCTGCTCGTAAGGCCCGACAACCTTCAACGTGCGACCAAACGAGTCGTAGGTGTAGCTGGTAAGGTGCTTGTTGATATCGGTGGTCGTTGCAGGCAGGCCGAACTTGAGATCGTATGTTGCGCTCGAAGTGTAGCCGAAGCTGTCGGTGATGCTGGTGATGTGGGTCTGGGCCACGGCATCGTAAGTATAGGTTAGCTGGTAACGCTGGCCGCGCAGGTTGGACGGCCCCGTAAGCTGCCGCAAGTTGCCGTTAGGGAAGTAGGCCATATCGGTTGTGGCAGCCTGGCCGTTCGCCAGGAACTGGCTCTGGCGGGTCACGTCGGCGGTGGCGCAATCGATGGTGTTCAGGCTCTTGCGCAGCTCAGCGCCATTGCTTCTGACCACCTCGCCTGTCCTGAGGCCGACGACTTGGGTGGTGTTGCAGGCCGAATATGTCCAGTCGAACTGGACGTCGTCCTGCGTGCCGGGGTCACCGCTGTCGAACATCTGGGTGATGTTACCGAGACGGTCGTACTGGTACGTGGTGGTGGTACTCTTCGCGGCTGGGGCGCTACCTTCATAGAAGCTGTGGGTCGTGGAAGTGAGCCGCGGGAATTGCGCGGCGGTTGTGCTCCCCGGATTGCCTGGCTGGTCGCTGCCTGCCACGACGAGGGAAAAGCTGTTTCGGACCTCTTCGAAGGGGCGTCCGGCGGCATCCTGGAGCAGGCTGAGGGTTTGCAGGCCCATCGTGTAGAAGCTGTCGTTCGCAAATTCGCTGATTGTTGCCCGGTAGGTCGCGCCACCCGCGTCCAACTCTCGTTCTATAACGCGCCCATAGCCGTAGAATTCGCGCTCCAGGCGGTTATAGAAGCCGTTCTCGTAGCTGTAAGTCGCGGCCTGGGTGTCCACGCCGTCCCCGGCGTGCCCATCGGAGAGGGATACCTTGCTCAACACCCACTGCGAATGGGGCAGGGCCTGGGTGTTGCCGTCGCGCACGTACTCCAACTTGATGGACGCTCCCAGGGGCCGCGACACGCCTTGCAGCAGATTTGTGCGGCCTATGGGGTTGCGTGCAACCTGCATCGTGTCGTCGTCGGTGCTCGTGACGTAATCGGGGTAGTTGTCGCCATCCACGTCGAGCAGCCTGCTTTCCTGCCGCGCCATACCGATCATGACGTCGCCGCCCGGATTGATGATGATGTAGCACAATGGAGTGGGCACGCAGAGGGGTCCAATGCCAATCGTGAAGTAGACGCCCCCGCCAGCACCCACGGTTGACGTGGTATCTAGCTCATTCTGCTTCTGAGGCCCGCCCCTCCATTCGGTAGAAGGTGCAAAGCCGTTGCCGGTGTTCAACGCTACAGTCAAGCCACTGTCACTTGTGCTGAGCAGGTCCGGCAGGAAGTCTCCATTGATATCGTCCAGCGTCTGCTTGTTCCAGGCCTTGGTCTTTTCGAGCGATGCACCCCCCGCGAAATCATAGATTCCGCCGTTGAAGCCCAGCGACACCCCGAGGGAGGCTGTCTCACTGCAACCCGAGTCGATGAAGGAATTCTTGGCGGGGAAAAAATCGCCGGGCAAGGAGTACTTGCAAGGGACCGAGA
>JALZHG010000050.1 GCA_030914045.1 Chloroflexota bacterium
GGACACGCCGGTATAGCTCAAACGCTGCACCCGAATGTCGTAATAGTACCACCTAAATATTTATATGTCAATAGTTAAGAACACAAAAAGTGCATCCGAGGATGTTGTGGTCGCATCTATCAGCTACAGGTGTCGAATAGCTAGGCCGAACTCTAATATGGCCCTATGTAAGTTGCGGCCCAATTGTAGCACAACCCCTTACAGATTAGCCCAATTTACGAGCAACACTATCATAGGCTCGTTCGAAATAGTATAGAGCCTTTTCGTGGTCCCCACGCGTCGCGAGCACCTGTGCGTAGCTGCGGTAGATTTCACTGGCCTTCTCCACTCTCACACCCGTCTCCAGCAATCGGAGAGCTTCCAGGAAAGCCTCATCGGCTCGGCTTTCGTCCTCCTGCCTGGTGGCTGCTTCTCCCACCACACCAAGCGCGCGGACCAGAACCGCACGGACTTGAAGAGACCTCCTGGCGTTCGCTGGCGGCTTTTCCCCGGCACCTTTGGTTGCAGCGTCCACATTTTCTCTCTTCCCGCCGTCTTCGCCATCATCCAACAAACGCCGACACTCCTGCACAGCTTTCTCGGCCTGTTTGACCGCTCCGTCAATATCTCCCCTTTGTAATGCCAGGCGGGCAAGCTCGGTAAGAGTCTCCACACGGTCAAGGGAACTATTGAGGCCCTCTGCAAGTGTAAGGCTACGCTGTAACTGCCCTTCCGCCTCATCTAGTTCGCCCTGCTCAGCGAGTAGCGAGCTTGAGGTGCGCAGCACCTTTGCCACTGCTCGCATACTCCTAAGCGTCTGGTATAAGGTGATAGCCTTACCCCCCACCTGCCGCGCCATGGTATCGTGCTGCGCCTCGTTATGTTCGAGCGCCGCCGACCACAACAGCCTGGCGTGGCCTTCCAGCCTGCTAAGTTCCTCTATGAGGGTGTGGCTTTCGTCGTAGGTTGCCCGTGCTCGCTCCTTGTCCCTCAGTGTTGTGTAATCTTCCATGAGTTCGCATAACACCGCGAGTCTGAACTGGGGGTCGCGCACCATACCCGATGTGGCGATATCCAGGCTGGCCTGGTGCTGTTCCACGGCAGAGAGGGGCTGCCCTGCGCTCCTGTAGGCATTACCCAGTACCAGCCGACAGCGCGCCAGTTCCTCTACGTCACCGTTCTGGGTGGCTTCTTGGATACCTCGTTGGGCATACTCAGAGGCAAATGAAGCCTCTCCCAACTGCATGTGAGCGAGGGCAGCGAGGTAAAGGGCGCGCTGAAGCTGCTGGCGGTTCAGGTTCAGAGAGAGGAACTGAGAGAGGGTCTGATTGGCGGTACCCTGTCGCCCACCACCCGCTGCCAGAGCTACGTTCGAACTTGAACCGGAGCTAGCGTCAGCCTTCCTCGAAGCGCGACCCCGCCCCGACCCCTGTACGGCCGCAGGGGTTCCCTCCGCCGGGGCCTGTAGGAGCGGCTCCAGCAGTCTTAAGGCTTCATCGGGCCGCTCGGTGTAAATCGATAGCTCGGCACGGTCAAGCTGAAAATCCTTCGAGCTTTCCGGTAAGAGCACGCCAAGCGGCCCTCCCCGATCTGCGCGAGGCTTTCTCACTCGACGGCGCAGCAAGTCAGGGTCGAAGGGGATGGCGGTGGAGGTTTCAGGTTCCAGTAGCTGACCTGGAGGCACTCCCAATCGTGAGGCCAGCCTCTGCAGTGCCTGCAGGGAAGGGCGGCTCTTGCCTTGCTCGATCGCAGAAATGTAACTCTTCGAGTAATCTCCGCCAGCCAGATCGGCCTGCGTCATACCCTTTGTACTGCGTAGCTGTCTTATACGTCGCCCCAGGACCTCGGGTGAGATAGAAAGGACCATAATGTACCTCTCTCGTCTTGAAATATGTAGGGCAGGATTTGCAGTTCCTCATCTTCTCGGGAAAGCCTGAGAAGTAAGAATTCTAAGCCCTACAGATCGTGCGCCAGCACTGGAAACAGAAATGCCCCTTTGGTAGCACGATCATCGGCTTCACGATCAGCGCCACTGCTCATCGATCAGTGATACGCCAACATGCGAGGCGCTGCTGCCTACCCACTCAGGTTCTTACATCTGAGTGTCCTGTATTATAATACCAGGGTCCAGGTGCCACATACTGCATACACGGTTCACCTACATAGCTCAATGTCAGACCGCACACATGGACTCATCATCATCTAAGCAGGTAACTCTATGCTGGGACAGCTTGTAAAGCGGGTACGAGAGGAACTCGGTTTGCAGCCGAACGAACTCGGAAAGCCTCAGTTCAGCGCGGCGTACGTAGAGGCGCTCGAACAGGGGGCGCTCCGACCTTCTCGCATGGTCCTGGAGTTGCTAGCCAAACGACTGAATCTATCGCCTGACAAACTGCTCGCACTGGCCGCAGAGGCAGAAGAAGTGCGCGAACCCAGACAGGACCAGGGAGAGGCGGTCGGATTACAGCCTGACCCCTGTTTGTATGAAGAGGACCTACAATACCAGCTTGATTGTGCCACTACCCTTGTTCAGCAGGCTGAAATAGAGCAGGCACTGGAGCTTATCAACGCGGTCGAAGCAGTTACTTTGTCTTTCGGAGGGCAGGTGAGCGTTCGGGGCCGCTATCGCATACCGTACTTGAGAGGTATGGCGTATCTTCAGGCGGGAAAGCCAGATGCGGCTCAGAGCTACCTGGAGACTGCCCTTAGCATTGTAGGGCTTCCCATTACCCCAGGTCAGCTCGTTAGTAACGATATAGGCCGGGGAACAATGGACAGATCGCGGCAAAACAGGAGCCTTATTACTAATACCAGTGCTACTCTAGCAGCAGCAGAGCGTAGTGGCACTGCTAAGGATAGCCCCGGTAGGCCTCACACTGAGAGGAGTGGCGTCGCGCAGTTGTCTGGTGCTGGCGAGCGGACGCCAACGGAGGAAATGCCCGAGGTCGAGGCTCGCATCCGCAATCTGCTGGGTGTTGCCTATTACATGCAAAAACGGTTGGCGGAAGCAGAAGTGCAGCATATAAGCTGCTTGCATGCATCTGAAGATCGGAAGATACCGGACACGGGGCTGAGGTTCAGTATATACCGCAATCTGACCAACGACCATTGGGCTAGCGGCAAGTACGAGCAGGCTATCACTATCGGCCGAGAAGCTTTGCGCCTATTCCAGGACCTCGCGGACCCATTGCGATTAGCTGGATTGGAGTGGACTCTGGCAGTGTGCTATAAAGCCTCTGGAGAGCGTGCCTACGCCAAGTTACACGCACAATCAGCGTTAGCTGTCTATCGAGCGAGGGAGGTGCCGATTGCCACGGCCACAGTGGCTATAAACCTGGCGGAATTGCTCATTGAGGATGCACAGTACGTTGAAGCGGAGCCTCTCCTCCTAGAGGCCGAATCGTTACTCCAGAGGCCTGAGACGCTCGCAAAGTCGAAGGCAGGTGCAGGGGTGGCTCTGACAGCGCTCAGCCCGCAGACGGCAATCCCCTTGACGCTGTCCAACCTTTACCAGAACCGAGCCAGGCTGGCGCTCGCCCACGGACAGTTCCAGGAAGCGGCGCAGCATGCTAGCCAGAGCATCGAACTCTCAGGAGCCGTGTACCGGGCTGAAGCCAATGCGGAACCCGATGTAGGAAAGGCAAAGCGGGCGAGCATCCACCCGACCCACTACTACTCTCAGGCCTTACATGTGGGTGCGCTCGTGGAGGAGGCAACGGGTAATTATAGCGCTTCCGACCAGTTGTTCGAGCAGGCATTGGCTGTGGTGGAAGGTACAGGTTTTGAGCGAGCGCATGAGGCCATATTACGTAGCTATGCCGACGTGCTGAAAGCTCGCAGAGATTTCGAAAGGGCCGCAAAGTACATGGAGCGTGCTGCTGCGGTTCGCATGGGAGCCAGGTAACTGAGCCGCCATCAATTCCACTACTCCAGAATCAACGAGCCGGGCGGTCCCGGTAGAGGCCTTGGGAGCCATTCACCGGGACCGCCCGTCTGTGGGTCTGGTATCTCATACCTGCCGGCAGTGAGCCTACGGCAGAGAAATGGGTGTAGGGGTAGGAGTAGGAGTAGGCTGGTTTTCCCCATTTGGTTTGGTCAGGTCGGGGGGGCCGCCGCCCTCTGCGTGCGCGGCGGGCACACCGCCTACCATATTGGGCTGCTGACCACCAAGGCCGTTGAAGAGAGAGAGGGCCATCGCCAGCAATAGCAGCCCGATACCAATCGCTTTTCGTGTTCTTGTACCTTTCACCTTGTGCTCCTTTCGTCTGTTGACTAACCATTCAGCCGAAGGAGCCTTTACCGCCGGGCGAGTGCTTACCTGATCTCTCCACCTTGCCGATGTGACAAACCATAACACCTCTGCACCCAACACTTGCTGAGACGAAGAGTCTTCTGGTGTGCTGGGCTGCTGGACGCACGAGTTGACCTGAACAGCAAGGCTGTACATTGGCAGAGTGCATATGGCACGTACAACTAGAGTTGGAGAGACCTGTTCCGCTTCCGCCTCTACTCCCTTGCGGGTGTAATAAAGCGGTGTCGGCTCCTGTCTCTCCAACTCTAGTTGTGCAGCCTTAAAGTGATTGTGTAACTTTATGCGAAAGAAAGATGCTACCGCACTGTTGGCGATCCAGAGGGCAGCCCTCGCGGAACGTGTGCTCCCGACCACGTTTGTGGAAGCTCTTGATATAGCCCATTTGCACCGCGAAACCTATATCGCGGTCATGAACAGTGCCTTGCGCCACCATGGAGATAAGAGGGCACTTGCCGAGGCATTGGGTATCAGAGTGCAGCATTTGAGCAATTTGCTCAACAGTGGGGAGAGTGGTGACACCTATGTGAGGACGCCCGGCCCACGATTGGCCGAACGCATCGCAGACTTGCTGCCCTTGGACAAGGAGGTGCGAGAGGATCTAAAGAGTCATATCTATCTTGCCTGGCTTGCAGAGCGTGAGGCTCTTGGTTACTTGTTTCACTCCCGTAGGGCCAGGTACCGCGCCCTGACGCGCTTCATGCTTGCTGACTTACTTACCGCTATTGGTAACTTTCACTTTGTAGCAAGCAGAACCGCAGATCCGCAGGAAGCGCGGCATAAATACCGTGTCCTGCGCCGCGCCTGCAAACTGGCGCTTGCCAGAATAGACCCCGATCCGGAGAAGGTGAACAATTCCCATGAGGACTTTGATGCCAACCCTCTCGAATTCGTGCAGTTATGCCTCTTTCTGCATGACGTGCAATGCGTCCTTAATCGTGCTGATGACGCCCTTGTACATGCAAAGTACGCTACGCAAATCATGGAAGCTTGCGAGCCGACCGACTTCTATATGAGGAAAGACTATTTTGAGCACCTCAAGGTCAACACGGTAGTCGCTGAATGTCTGGCGTACCGCAATTTGAACCTTACAGGGCAAGCTCTACGAGAAAGCTACAAGGCAGAGGCGCTGGTAAAGGAGATTGGCACTTATGCCGCTGGGTACTGGCTGCCCCACGCTCTTGAAAATCGTCTCAAGGCGCTCGTAAGCACGCCACGCTTCACTCTAGGAGAGGTGCTTAGCCTTTCAAAACAGGCAGAGGCAGCATTCTCACAACGCCCAGACAACTTCGAATCTCGCTGGCAGCTAAGCCTCAAAGAGGCCGAAGCCAGAGCTTATATGGAATACGGAGTACAGAACGAGTCAGAGAGGAGCCTGAGGCAAGCTGCTGGACTCTTACAGGACGTAGTGGAGAACGTAGACAAGGTGCCGCAGCTTGGTCCAGTAACCAAGACGCGCTTGCTACGGACCTACGCAAGGGTGCACTGGAAATTAGGGCATCGTGATGAATGGCTGCATTTTATGCGGGTAGCACTAGATACAGCTTTACATGCAGGACTCACCCATCAAGTTGAACAGGCAAAAGATGAGTACGGACAGGAGCTATCGCCTATATTGCACGGGCTTGGACAAGGCGAAGTTGAGGCCTGAAAGACCGTGCCTGTCCACGCACTCGTGGTAGCCGCAATTCTTTAGCAGCTATTCGCATCGTAGGTAGCCTCTTCTTTCAGCGCTGGTGCAATGGAGTCTCCCTGCGGTGCAGTTGCTAAAAATACCTCGGGTTGACGTACTCTAAGCTCCAACCGCTATCCATGAAGCCACTCTTGAAGTTCTCATAAAAGATACACTTGGCTTCTTCCCGTTCATTGGCGCTTGCTTGCTGTAAGCGCACGTGGTTCTGAACCTCGTAGGACCACACTCTATCCACGAAATAGAGCAATCTCGCAGATTCTCTTGCTATACGCGCCTTAGCCCTTGGGTGCTGATACCTTAGAGCTGATCCCGCATACAGGCCATGTTCATAGCATCGTATGGCATAGACCTCGTTCTTTTCTAAGCCTTCATCTTCGATCCTTGAGCAGAACGCACAATAGCGGTGCGACAACGGGGACGACTTCCCATCATCCGCCGTGAGGATCATTTCCTGGAATTTTGGAAACTCAACGCGGATCTCGTCCCAACATGTTGCACAAGGTACTACTACAAATGTTTCTCCTGCGTTAGAACCGCGCAAGAGACTGAAACCACCTGTGCTTACAATTGTGTTCGCCGGAGTGACTGTCGTTCTTTCTACTCTCTTTCTTCTGGGCTTAATAGGCACCCATCGAACCGAACCCATTCGTAGGACCATACGCATAGTACGCTTCTTTATCTCAGGGTTATACCAGTACGGGTATGTATAACCCTGCGATTCGTCGTCGTCTTGACGAGTGATCCTTCCGTCAGACGGGGCACCTCCAAGATTCCTGTTGTTGCCAACTTCACCGTTCGTCACACTATATGAAGCCATAGTCACTTCCTTCTAACCTCTAGCAATCAAGTTGCTGTGAGTGCTGTACACTGCCAATCCCCTGCTCTCTTGTTGGGCTGAGTTACTCTGAGGCTTACTCACAGTGGCATTCTCGCCCCCCTCTTGCCTGCTTCCTCTATTTTACCTGTTTAGTGTCACCGACTTGTCACAGGGTCTTGCCAATCTGCACACTACAGTAGCGCGCGCTTCACTCACAACTTGTTTGTGCGCAACAGGCCGTGCGCGGAGAACGCGGCCCAATGGGAATGAGGGTTCACCGGCACACCTGTCTTGAATCCTATACCCTGTAGTCTTCTGGTCGATACAATGTCCAAAGCGCGAATCCTAAGTGAACAGCCTCCTCGCGAATCCCGCCACAGAGCTACTTACAGTCCGTAGCCTGAATGCAAACCACACCACATAATTCTTTGCTATAAACGTACAGAGAATGAGACGAGCCATCCAACTTTTCGGTCCGCCTGGTCCGTATCGGTGTAGAGAGAGTTGCTCATGTGCCTTATATTTTTCAGCCATTGCTGGTGTCATTGTGACTACGCACACGGCAACCCTACGGTAGAAGACCAACCACCAGAGTGTGAGAAACGGGTCGTCCACCACACCTACATATGAGAAGGCAAAGACCTCGGGATCGCCTACCGGCTTGAGCGCTGTAGCACCCATGCTTCTTATCCAATTCCATGCGCCCTTTTCGCCAGGAGGATGTACGTGGTCCACTGTAGTAACAATGTCGCTTGGCAGTCGGCTTCCCAGTTCAAGGAAGTAGAGGGCGCGCACCATCATGGTCATGAGGTACTCAATTCGCTCCTCCTGCAACGGTATGTGGAGACCGTGCCCCATGTAACGTCCTTCCGGTGCATATACTGGCTCCCAGGTCATGCCACTGTTCATGTCTCTTACGAAGGCAGATTGGTTTCGTTGGGCAGCTCGTAAAAAAGGACCATCGAAGAGGCGTCGCGTTGTGTCCGGTTGATTGCCCGAGCGGTAGTCCAGGACCAACCAGTCCCTGAGATAATCTTGGTGCCTGGCAAGGGCATCGTTACACGCTCTACAAGCCGGCACCTTTAGTAATGCACTCTCCGCAGGCCTCGGCTCAGGATAGAGACCCCTGGGCACAACATGGTCCTCCGTAACGCCGGGCGCAGTACCACAGTAGACACAAGTATCACCACTGGAACGCTTCTCTTTACGGTGCTTTCTCTTGCTCATGAGCCTTGTTCTGTTTACATACCTACTGTTTCTTTATCTATGGAGAGGACGGTCCTATCTTCAACAATGTGATAGGACAAGCCTTTGCGCTGACGGGATTCGGTTCCCCATGCCTTGATTTGAGCGGGTGTAGCACCATTGCGGTTGAGAAGTGCCCTACCTAGATGCCGACGGAACACGCTCTTCTCACGCCCACATGTGTAGTGCATCATTACACGTTCAGGGAATCGCCTATTCGACGTATTAGTACCAACCCTCACAATGCGCTCCAACTGAGAACCGTGATGTAGCACCGTTTCTCCACATTTCAAAGAAAGGGTAAATGCCATTTTCAGGAAGCCTTAATTCATCTGTGCTATTCCCGTGACGAGGCAAATACTGTATAACGTCGTATATTTTTCGCGTAATTGCGTCACCGGCTTCTTCCACTGAACACCTCCAACCATGGCTGCATAGGTGACAGGATGTCTGCCTTGCTTATCGAATTCACTGCCTGCAATGAAAGGAAAATATTATAGCACGATAAAGTCCGTTGACAGGATTCATGATCCATATTTCTCGCGGTAAAGGCGGCGTCGCAAAGGACTGGCGCAGAGGCAATATCCTGTAGTGTCTCGCGTACCAGGATAAAGGAATTCGCCTTATACGCTTACTAACCAGCGCGGGGACCTGTTGATCAACACTGAGGACGAGGACGAGAAACGGTACGGTGCATACCCGCAAATGGGCCTGGAGGAGACTATAGAGAGTGGGCAACGACACACGTTTTACGATTATGATAATCCGTTTGTCGCACCGCAACTTCCTGATGGGGTGGACGAACAGAAGTTCACCACTCACTACCGTGTGTGGATGCATACCCGCTATGTAGGCCCCGTTAAAGAGGTGACGTTCACTGTGCGCCGTCCCACGAGTACACCTGCTCCACCTACAGAGCCTATCGTTCCCTAAGCTGACCTACACCACTCGCACGCAAGCGGGTGCGCAGCAAAGATACTGCGCACCCGCTTGCACCTGTGCCAGGCCCGACGCCAACTTAGACGGCATTCCCTCTTCACACTTCACTTACTTCGCCAGAACTGCCAGCCTTATTTATGGGATCTCTTTAGCGCGCACGTTGAACCTAATCTTCGCATTGGCGTAGTCTACAGCCGTGATATCTGCCGTCGGGTAGATAAGGGTGGTATGGCACTCGCCCGGCTCCTTATGGCACACTTTGCGCGGTTTGCCTCTCTCGTCCACTTCCGTTTCGCACACCGTCACGGGCGGCGCACAACTGCGCCTTCTCGCGACGTTGAACACAAACGGGAACTGAACGTTTGCAGGTTTCTCCACCTCAGCCCGCCCCGGGTTCTGGATGCGCACCGTGGCCGGTACTGGGGCACCCGTGCGCTCGTCCGTCACGAACACAGTCACCGGCACTTCCTGTCCTTCAGGCACCGTTGCGGGTACTACCCGGACTACCATCTTGCCCAGCGGAACCGAGAATCGTAGTGAGGCCCGTTCGTAAGCCGACTCCTGTGCGGCCACATTCAACTGGTGCTGACCGGCATGGAACGTATAGGTGAAGGGCACGTTCGCCTGGTAGCCCGGGCTATTACTGCGGGCATCATCGATACGCACGGTGGCCGAGATTTGATGGCCGTAGTAGAAGTCTTCGCTGCGCACAACATAAGTTGCAGGTTGCCCCACCGGCATTGTTGCAGGGTCCGGAGTGATGCCGACACGCAGTTTGGGCGTGACGAACTCCAGTGAGGGTCGCAGGATTGCATAGTTCGGCCCGGTTATCTCGACGTACGGCAGCCTGCGTTCGGGCACGTCCGTGCACTCACCCGGCTCCTTATGGCACACTTTGCGAGGCTTGCCTCTCTCGTCAATCTCCGTCTCACACACCGTCACAGGTGGCCCACACTTCGGCCTGGTAATAGTACCCTCGTTGAAAGTGAAGGTAAACGTAGAGTTGGTAGGGTGCTCAGATATACCCGTCCTGGGGTCGGTGATACGCACGGTACCTGCTACCGGGGCACCCGTGCGGGTGTCGGTAGTTGTGAACGTCACCGAGATTGGCCTACTCAACTCGATAGGCTTGGGGCTGACTTGTACCGTCCAGGGCTTGCCCGGTACTACAAAGCTGTACTTCGTCTCGTAGTAGGGCCGCCCGTCAAACTCAGTGGTGCTTATCGTGAGCACATGATACCCGGCATGGAGAAGGTAGCTGAACTGTGTGTTGGTATCGAATAACTGAGGGTCATTGTCAATGCGGACCTTGCCCCGCAGGTTGTTGCGGGTGTCACCATCTCCAAAGAACACCGTGATGGGTGTCACGTCCCCGGCCACTATACGCTCGGGCGCAGGATCCAGCCGGACGGGGGGAGTTGGGAAAGCGAGCAGGCGTTCCGTGACGTAAAGTTCAACCCCTGCCCTGTCGCTGTCCGATTTGTGCCCTTCGCTCCGGGCAAGGGAGCGAGCGCTGTCACACACGCCCGAGAGGTCACCGGATAGCGTGTGCGTGGCCACGTCAAAAGTGAAATCTAGATTCCGCTTCCCCTCTCTGGGGTTGATGTCGCAGTGGTCGTCGTTGCCGAGAGCCGCGCCATCCTCGTCCCACAATTCGTAGCGCACCGCAACCTGTGGCACAGTGTCGTCCAGAATGCGTAGCGAGTTCCAGGCCGGGGTAACGCGGGACCTGTCGAGTTGCATAGCCTCGATAAACGGTTGGTCCGCAACCCAGAGCTTCGCGTAGAAGTCGGCCTTGCCGGCGGGGTCTATCTTCGCCTCAAGGACCCCTACGTCATTCTTCTCCCATACCTGTGTTGTGCGCACGCTTACTGCCCTCTTTCCTAAAGGCAGGTGAGGAACGCTAGGCACCGGGTTGGCGGGAGGTAAGTCTCCGGTGAGATGAAGGGCAATATCGAAGTAGGTATCCTGGAATTTCTTCACAAATATCGAGTCGGGAGCGGCGACCCAATCCGCGGCATGTTGGAGAAACTCTAGCTTGCTACCACTCCCATTGCCTTTCCAGTGCCCATCGGCATCTGCTAAGCACTCTTCTGTTTCGGCCTTCACCCACTCCGAGATGCGGTACGCGGCATCAAGGTCACGACGCAGGGCGGCCCGGTCGGATGCGCTGACGGAATATTGCCGCATGCTCGCCCAGTACCCTGGGTTCGCTTCGTCAGCCCATAGATGCAGGGCGTTGGACCACTGGCGAGACGCTGCGTATGCGAACACGTATGCCTGTTCCCACCCGGGACGTACATAGGAGTCCTTATTGAGGCCGGTGTAGTAATCCCCGTGTGCCTCAGACGCACCGGGCTTTAGACAGGGATAAGCCCCCGTATGCAAATAACTGCCGCGGTTGTACGTGTCGAACCAGGTGTCTGTACGGTATGCATTGCCCACAGGCGGGTGCGTCTCTACCCAGTTGGAGTGAGAGTAGAAGTCGTGGACGGCATGCAAGCTTATACCGAGCACCGCTAGGCCCTTGAGTGGATCGTTATCCCTGGCCGCCTGCTGGATAGCAGCTTTGGTACTCACCGCCAGCCGCCCCCAGTAGTTAGTTAGCTGTTCCGTGGAATGCAAGTTGTCAAAGTGCAGGTTATTGATGCTGACCATGAGCGCGCCGGTGGGCGAACTGCTATAGTAGTCAACTAGCCAGTTCTCTAGCTGGGACACTTCCAGCGCGGTGTCACTGAACCCTTCATCTCGCATAACCTGCCAGGTCAGGTCGTAGTGGTGGCCAGTGTCAAGAGCCACAGCCCGACCCTGAAAGGTCAGCAGCATCATTACCGTAAGGCATAAAGCAGTGGCGACAACAAACAGTCTCCGTTTCATAGTGTTTTACCTCCCTTTTTGAACTCTCCGGCTGGAGATATAACCCTTCGGCTGCGGACAACCAATGCTCAAGAGGAGCGGTGCTAGTGCTTCATCAGGGTAATTCGTTTCCCGGGTGATGTCCACGCTTTCTCACGATCCTGTAGAGGCGCAGCGCCACGAGAATAGCCGCTACTCCAGCTATGAGGCCCAGCACCAGGATAGTGGCAGAGTAGGCCAGTGGATGAGTCCCCCGCTCTACCTGAGCGGCAGCGCCTGTGCGCGGCATCCCGGGCAGAGACTCCTTCGAGGTGAGTCGTCGATCGGCAGCTAGATCCTCATCAGGGGGTTCCTCACTAGCCAGTACATTGAAACTGAAGTGCTCATCGGCAAAGTTGGGAGCGCGCACAGTTCCACTGGGTTTCCCGGTGATATGGCATTCCAATTCTTTATCGCATTCTTCGACCGGCTTATCGGGCTTGCCGTCGCCATCGCCATCATCCTGTTCAACACGACAGTTGGTATCGACCCAACTACAGGATCGCGCTACTTTCAAGGTAACGCTGAATTCCCTATTTGCCGGATAATCCGCGACTCCCGCACCTGGGTTTCTAACCTGCACGACAGCGCTGCCGACCTGTGCGCCGGTTAGCGCATCGAAGGCAAACACCGTCACACGCGCGGGGGTGCGCTCAGGTATAGGATTGGGTCGAGACTCCACGCGGACCACCAGCCGGCGAAGTGCCACATTCGAGACAAGTTCTTCGTCCGGGTAGTATGGAGCGCTGACGATTACACGATGCCGTCCCGCATTGAAGGCGTGCTCGAATGGAGTGTTCGTAGTTACGTTTGGTCCACCTATGATTTGCACAGTACCCGTTACCGGGGTATGGAAGTGCGAGTCCTCGCTACGCACTACATAGGTGGCTCTTTCCCCCGCAGGCACCGTCGCGGGGTCCGGGCTGATATTGACGTGCATCTTGGGCGTTACCACACTGAATGTGAGGCGCTGTGGCTCGTAGTAACGAGCGGTTATGCTTGCCCTGGGGTAGATCGTGACATCAACCTCCTTCGGGTCCGGGCACTCCTGGCACTCCTCGTTCGTCGGCTTGTCCACCTGGTGGTCCCCGTCGCAGTCTCCCTGGATAATCTTGCAGTCCTGGGGCCTGGGCGGGACTAGCTGCGACTCGGTAGTGGTATGAAACACGAACGGGAAACCGACGTTCGTCTGAAACTGGTCTACCCCCGCTACCGGGTCGGTGATGCTGACCAGGCCACTCACGGGAGCACCGGAACGGTCGTCGGTGGCGGATATGGCGACGGTGAGGGGCACCCCCTCAAGTAGGGGGTCGGGACTGACCTTGATTGTCCAGGGGCGGCCCTGTACCAGGAAGGTGTGCTTGGATGCCGGATAACCAGCGACGTCATAGAGGGTTATCTGGTTAAACCCGGCCTCGAAAGCGTAGGTGAAGGGCCTCTCGGTCTCGAAAGCTTGTGGGTCATCATTTACCCGCAACTTTCCGGACAGCCGCACCTGCCGAACCAGGTCATCCGCCCGAATTGTGACCTGAGCAAGGTCGCCCGCCAAGACGTGCCCAGGGTCAGTTGAGACGGTCAGCACAGGCTGGATCCAGGGGTGTGTAGCACTCGTGGCAGGTGCGAAAGCGGCCTCATGATACCAGGTCTTATACGTGTATGTGCGCTCATCCCAACCACTGAAGACGGGGCCGACGTAACCTGAATTGAGTTCCGCATGGCCCTCGCTTACACCCTGCCCACGACTACCCCAGCGGCCGGAGAACCGAATGAAAGCCTGTCCTTCCAGGGGGTAGAACTGTCCTGACAAAAAGCTGCTTGCCTGGTTCTTACCCGGATTGTATTCCCCCAGGTTTACTATGCCCCCGGTGGTGCCGTTCTCCACTCGATGCTCGGTCTTGCCATAGGTTCGCACCTGGCCTCCGGTCCAGGTCTGCCACACAGTGCCCCCCGTCCACGGCCACCTGTCTCTAGGCTCCCCGCGGTAAGGCTCGTCCGGGTAGTAAGTCCAGACTATAGGGCCTCCTTTGTAGTTGACAATATCGTCCAGCGGGTTTTTGAAGTTCACCGTATCCCGGTCATAGGGGCTGGCGTAGGACGCGTGGCCGTTCTTCTCTATTGCCACCATGGGGTGCGTACCCATGTACTTGTGGACCTGGTCTGAGTTCCAATCGAACACGTCACCCGGCTTGTCCCGCTCGTGGCGAGGGAACCATACTCGCGCGGGCTGAAGCCGATTGTCGCGCAGTACCAGTTCAAGATAGAGGCGTCCGTCCCAGTCCCCACCGTGTTCTCCGGCTATGCCAGGTATGCCCAGCTCGTTGTATGGGAACAGGTGCCAGTATTGGATTATCACCCCACCCGTGCGGGAAGGATAAACGTGCGTGTAAGTCTTCCAGCCACTCGGGTTCAAGAGGCCCTTGCGGTCGCCCCTGTCCAGCGTCCCCAGTACCCAGGCTGCCGACCAGCCCAGGGGCCGGGGGTCAGGCTCCACAGCGGAGAGGCTCTTCGGTTTTGAAGGCTTCGAGCAGTGCTTTTCGTTGTAGCCCGAAGTATTAGCGGGGTGGTTCAGGAAGCGATCCAGTTGTAATGTGCACCTCCAGTTACCAAGGCACTCCTTGCCTTTGCAGTCGGGGTCGCTCTTCACGAAGGTGCAAACCTTCGGATGGATAAGTTCAGCTTGCGCCGTGATACTGCGCACCACCGCTATATGCTTGTCCGGCCAGTTATTACAGTTGGCGAAGTATTCAAGATACGTCTTGCTCAGGAGCCAGTCAACGTTCACCGGATAGTTCTCCTCTTCCGGGTGAAGGAACATGACCGGCGCGTAACGCTCAGCAAGGAGCCGTTCGGTGTCGTCCGGTATACCGTCGTGGTCGCCGTCAGCGCTCGGTATCGCCTGGCCGTATGTAGAGTATGAAGGGGCGAAGAATACAGATGCCGCGGCGACCACAACCAGTAACATTATGAAAGCGAGCCTTACGATTGTCCGGCTGACAAAGCCAGTACCGATTTTCTTCATCGCAGTTCCCTCCAACTACAGGGCCTTCTATCGAGCAGTGAGTCGACAACTTTATGTGTGGTTCTTACCAGCACCAGGTTCTGCGGCCGGGCTGCCGAGACGAAAGTACCGCTATTGGCGCTCTCCAGTAGAGCCGGGCGGGGAAGGCCCCCGCCCCGGTTTTCATCTTGATTGGTCCCGTCAAAGAGCTAAAAGAGCTGTTGGTACCCTCCAGCCAATGCTACGGGTTGGCTCCGGCCACTTCGTTTCCGAGTAACCCCAGCAGTACCTTGAAGTCGTTCGGGTTTTCCGGGTGCCACTCGAAACGCGCTCTTTGGAACCACTGAGTTACATAGGTGTTCCCGTCCGTGCTACTCTTCTCTTCCCGCGCTTCGGTGACCGGGTAGCCAAATAGCAGTAGGCTGTTGGCTTCGTCACTTCTGCTGGGATCCTGCAGGCCGTGGCTTTCCCAGTAGCTCCTGAAGCCTAGATTACCTTGTTGATTGCACACGTTGTGGCCGGTCTGAGGAAAGTATCTGCACTCGGGGGTCCTACGTTCTGCTGCGGGAGGTTCTGGTGTCCTACCGAGCTGCGCAAGTCGCTCCACACCAACCAGCCCCAGCAGAACTTCTCCTGCCCTTCCCGTCCTGGGCGGATGCCACTCGATCCGGGTCCGCTCAAACCACTGGTACATGTATTTGTTACCAGTCTGATCGACGAGCCTCTCCTGAATGGAGGCAGTAGGCCAGCCGAACGCAGGCAATCCTCCATTCCTCTCCCAAAAATTCAGAATTGTACCGTAGCTGCATTGTCCAGTTGCCTTGAACTCAGCACATCGCTGTCCGGTAAGGGTGCTGGCGAGTTTCAGCTCGTTGATGGTACTCTCGATCAGCGGGTGCGACTCTGCGTACTCTTTGCGCTCCAGCATGCCCAGGTAATCGAGCAGCTTCCTCTTTAGCGAGTCAGCCCGAGACATGATCTTTGCCTTTATGTCGGTGCTTTGGTCCGTACGGATGTTGGTTGGCGCGGACAGCTCGCCAAGCGCGGCCCTGGCATAGGTTGCGATAAGGAGCCTTCTATCCAGCAGACCGTCACTGCCGAACAGGAGGTCGTGCAGGTATTCATCGCTCCCCAGTGCCCTAGGTAGACCTAGCGTAACGAGCGCACTCAGCAGCATCTTCGCGCTCTGTAGCCGTTGCGCCGGGTCCGGGTTGGAGGCCAATTGGCCCGCGAGGAAACCATAGAACTCCTTCTGTTTCTCTTTCAGCTTGGTTTCCACAGTTGCAGCCAGCGCCGCTAACTGCTGGGTTTCTTCCGCAGTCAGCACCGACCCACCGTCAGCTCCATACAAGCCAAGTGACTGTTCGTTAAAGAGGATCTTGAACTGCGTTATGTGCGAGCTTTCGATAGGGCACGAGTATTCGACTAGTTCGCAAACATTTTGGCAAGGAGGCCGACGGTCAGGTTCACACTCCCGGTGACACTCAGTTCTGGTGCATGTTCTTTCACGGACGATGGTGCGGTGTGCCGTGTAGCAGTACCGTAGTGTTCCTAGGCCCAGGTATTGGGCGAGCAAAGCTTCGCTAGGCACCTTACCGGCGAGATTGGTGGGCGATGCCAATCTCAAAACTTCACCCGTTGAACAGTCAACCATCGTGCGCGGCAGGAACCTTTCATAGGCAGGAGTGCCAGCCTTGGGCAGGTAAGTGAGGGCCTGTCTGGCCCCTCCCCAGAGATTGGGAGCACTGCCTTTTGCGCTTGGTTCGGGGGCGTTCTGCTGATCGTTCCACCTCTCTAGAAAACCCGTTTCTTCGTTCTGCAGCCACTTTTCAAGTCCGTCTTCCGCGGTGTACGCGTTTGTGTAAGCCCCTACTAGCTTCTCGAAGAGTTTGGTCTTTCCTCTACCATCGGCAGTCAGAGTTATCCTTGTGAAGCTGTTCTTCAGCCCCTCACCTACAGAAGCCAGGTCCTTCATGCGATTTTGGTACTCGAATACTCTGCCAGCGTAATCGGGGGCTTCCAGCATGAGTTGTGCGTAGGCGCTGCTGCTGAAGGCCCAAATACCGAGGTGGGGGTTCTGGTCTGTGGGCGCGAAGGTGCCACTTTCGATAGGGTCCTGAGAACCATACCTTGCAGCCATATATCTCGCCAGGTATGTAAGGTTCTCATCCAACGTGCCGCTCTGGCCGCTCAGTTGCTTCTCCAGCTGCTGGGGCGTCTGCTGCTGGTCTGCGTACATGCTGCCATATGTGTACAGGTAGCCTGGCCCTCTCTGTGTGCCCCAATTGTAGAACTTGTCCTGGGCGGGTATAAACTCAGGAGAGTAGTCCGGCAACTGGCCATATCGCTCCGGGTAGCGCAGGTACAGGTTGGCGGTATCCAGCAGTTCGCGCTTGCCCTGACTTGCGAGCAAATTGTAGATACCGTTGGTCCTTATCTCCAACTGGTCCTGCAAGTTGTTCAGTCCGACCTGAATGGTATGCAGATCTTGCTTTATCTGGGCCAAGTCCGCAATTATTCCTTTGGCAACTTTCCAGAGCAAGTCCTCCACTCTTGCGAACCCGGATACAAGGGTGCCATATATCTGGTTCAGCGAGGCGTCGATGCGGTCGAAGCGCTCGTGCATCTGCTGGCCCAGTACAGCAATTTGCTGGCTCACCTGCTGTATCATCTCCATTGTTTGATGTTCGGGGGTAGGACCCGCATCGCCGCTATCTGAGAACAGCGAGACTATGCTTGATACAGCGCCCACTATCCCAACTATGCCCTGCACTGCGCCGGCACCGCTCGCTATTAGACCCGCCCCTACTCCAAACTGGGCAATCGCCCCTATCGCGGTTACTACCTTGCCGATCCCGTCGGCTATCTGTATTGCTGCCATGCCTACGGTTTCTACCTGGCGGGCTGCTTTAGGGTCGATAAGAGCTATCAGCTTTGCCAGACCCTGCACGGCAGGACGGGCCATGTTCAGTATCTCGTCACGTTCCTTATTACGCTTCTCGACGTAGGTCTGAGCTTGTTGCCTCTTTACGGGATCCGCAATGTATGTGTCGATGAACTGCTGAAGCTTGTTTACCTCCTTGATGGTCTCCTGGTCTTTGGCCATTTGCCCGGTGACCTTCTGGACCTCTAAACTGACGAGATTCTTCAGCTGGTCCAGAGAAGCCCTGATATCGCCGCCCGATGATATTAGCCCCTGGTAGAGGTCGCGTAGCTGCCCATCTGCTTGCAATATCGTTTGGACGTCTGCCTGCAGGGATAGACTCAGTTCAACCTGGAACTGCCGGTCAAATGACGCGGAGAAGCGTGCGTTCGCGGTCAGGTCCCGCGCCCCTTGCAAGGCGTCCACTGAAAGCGGGACCATGACATCGATACTAAGTGGAATATTTACGCTGGAAGTTTCCAGCAGGTAATGGGGATCAACTGCAGTTCTCTTAGCTCGTGTAATCTCACCCGTCCAATCGCGCACCAATTCACGCAAGGCTACCGAAGAACTGCCGCTGGAGAACGCCAGCGCCGGTGTAAATTGGAAGTTCGTTGCTAGTGCGTGAGATGCATCGGTGAGAAAGGCCTCAACCGCCTCGTAGTTGTTTCGGTCGCCAAAGCTAAGTACCTGAGGCTTTGTGACCACCGCCCTGTAGTAGCTGGTAAGTTGCTGCACTTCTTTCACCGCAATGTCTGGGGACAGGTCGGGTGCGGTCAGGTATAGCTCCTGCAGGAATTTCACTCCTGCTATCTTCTCCATCGGCTCGGAGTCGGCGAAAGCAATCATTGCATGTTGCATCCAGAGCGTATCGCCCACAACATCAGCGGGTATCTGCATCGGTACCTGAGAAGCAGGCGTAGCCGATATCGGCCTGCTGGGTAGTACCGCAACCAGCAACACAACCAGGGCAATTAGAGCGTGCATCCATTTTTTCATCGTTTTTCCCTCCTCCACTCGTCGGAAATTCATCATCTAAGAACATTCGGTAGAGTATGCAGTCAGCAATCGGGTCGTCTCACACGGAAACGTACAGCAGAGAGCCGGGACGTACAGCCAGCGGCTACAGCAGGTTCCTCAAAATCAGTTTGAGTATGGCCTCATAACTGGGACCACAGACGCAGGAGGAGATGCGGTCGTTCCACCACTGGCCTACCCACGGCACGTCTTTGGGACCTGCCCAGACCCACCACGACCTGCCTCTGAACCATGTGTGCTCGAACATGGCGCAAACCATACTCTTTAGCTGGAACGAACTGGTTCTGTCCCCAAAGCGCCACTGCGGGAGATTGATGTCTACGTAAGGGGCCAGTTCCCGGGCATCGAAGCTGCGCCCGCCGAAGTTGACGTCCTCATAGAGGATCAGGCCGGTGCGTAAGGGCACCGGCCCAGCGTTCCCAGCCTGGGCGACGTCATGCGTGTCCTGTTCAGCTCGCGCTTCCATGACTGCCTGGATATTCTGCTTGAGTTCGGCCCCATTTTCCCTGTGAGCGATACCCAGTTGAGCAAGCCCGTTCATCAGCTGGGTAATCTGGTCGGCGGTTCTGGGGCTGGAACGCCGGACCCAATCGAGGAAATCATCCTCGCTCGCAAAGGCAAAAAGCGTATCCTCTTTGGCTGCTAAAGCGCCACCCTCGACGCTCGCAAACACCTCATACTGGTCGAAGCTAACGTGCTCCAACACTTCCGCACTGCCGTTCACTATATGCCTCATACCTTCTTCTCCTGTTTGACTAAGGGCTTTTAGCTCAGCTCTTGGGAAACGCAATGTTCTGCGCCTCATGACAATATTGGCTCGTTCGGGTAGAGAGCACATCGACAGAACTGATTAACTTTTGGCCCGCGGAAATTAATCAGTTCTGTCGATGTGGCGGTAAGGGTTGTGGTTACATAATCCTAAGGCGGGGGAAGATCAGAGTTGAGAGGTCGGAAAATACAAAGCAACGGCAGGAGCGTCCCAGGAGAACTTGCAGGGGGTCGCACGCGGAAGGAGATGCGTTATGGTCGAAGATTATGGATACGATGGGGCATGCAACCAGAGGTCCAGGAGGACGGGTCGGGAGACGCTGGCGCGTTTCTCACCCAGCTTTACGGTTCCGGATAGGCATGTGGCTGTACGTACGTGCAGGGACTCACACTAGGAACGGCGTCAGAACGAATGACGTGCTGGTGCGAAGTATCATCACGTCGAAGTGGTTTGTTAGGTCGGTGTCCGTTGCGGTGGCACACTGAACTGTACTACAATGCAGACGTTTCTCTATTCGTCTCAAAAATCATTACCAATTGACAGAGATGAGGAGGGTTAGGACTATGAAAGCTAAACCAATGGCGAAACTGTTCTGGGCAGTCGTTTTCTTCTGTGTTTGCTCGGTACTTGTGGCGTGTGGCGGACCTGCAGCTACACCTACAGCAGTTACAGCAGTTATCTCTACTACGGCACCTTCCACCGACGCAACACCTCTCAACCCAACCGCTACGATCTCCGGGGCACCCACACTTACTCCTCCACCGCTTCCGACTGGAGTTGTAGAGATCGATCCGATCTCACCACCTGCCATGCCCGGTGAGAATCACGAGCATACCACAGGTCTTGGTGGCAGCTTGGAAACTGATTGCCTCGAATGCCAAGGTCACATGTACACATCCTTGCGGGTCGAAGGTATGGATGACAAAGGGGCTGGCACGTTGACCGAGTTTGACAAACGTGCAACTGCCGAACTGCCTAACATCCCTGGTCCGGTCCGTGTCAGAGCCACGAAAATTGCGCATGATCACGAGACGCCAAATCTCACAGATTCAAAGATAGTTGTCATAGAGCACTGGCCGAACGGCATCCAGTCCCCCAGCGAAATAATCGTGTACTTGGATCCCGGTGACCCTTCACTTTCTGACTCAAGCACGCCGGATAGCAAGTTGCGAAGAGTGATCAACAGGGTGCGACACCCTATGCTTAGACTACCAGGATGGACCCCAGAGCCGCTACCGACACCCATCAGTAGCGTGAACGAAGCTAAGAGTAGCGTGACTGAGATCGTGGTCGGCAGGGACGCTAACGACAATGACCGCGCCTTACTGTGGATTGAGGGTGTAGGTATCGTACGAGGCGTCGAGCTTACGTTCGATATGCAACCCCGGCTCGCGGAGCAATGGTAATAGGTAGAGAGCGGCCTGTGTAGGAAGCGCTTCTCAGGCCAGCTTGTGCTCGATGGCGAACCTGACCGCCGCCGAACGCGTGGTTACATCCAGCTTGCTGTAGACCGAGTGCAGGTGGGCGTGCACCGTATGTGGGCTGAGGAAGAGCTTACCGGCGATTTGAGCGTCGGTAAGCCCTTCCGCCAGCAACCGCAATACCTCCTTCTCACGCCTCGTGAGATCGATGCCGGGACCCTGTACCTTCTTGGATGCAATTGGCCCCGCTACGTGAGATGCTCCTGCAAGTGAAGCTACTTCATAAGCAATCGAGACGACATCGTCCAACTCCGTTACCTGCGCTTGCTCACGTTTCCGAGACCATGCCCGCTTGCCTATTGATGCTTGTAGGGTAGTTGCGAGGCGTGCATATTCGGCTTGTTCCACGGGGTGCAGCACATAGCCAGTCGAGTCCAAGAAGCGTTCAGCCTCGGCAAGCATGTGTGTTGCCCGCTGCCGATCTCCCAGTTGCTCGTACAAGCACGCGATGCGCAACAGACAACGCGCTACAGTGACCCTGGCCCCACACTGCCGAGACAGTTGTAGCGCTTCTAGAATCGTGTCTGCTGCCCGTGCATGGGCCTGTTGCAATTGGAAAGCCTTGGCAAGGTTGATAAGTACGTTAGCGGTAAGTTCTTTTCCACCAATCTCGCGCGATAGACCAAGGGCTTCGCTTAGCAGGCTGTGAGCTTTTGCCACCTCCCCCGAGTAGAGTTCCAGCTCGCCCAGATGATTGAGAGCGATAGCAACACCTTCTTTGTCGTTGAAACCGCGGTAGAGTGACAGGCTTTCCTCGAACAGCCTACGCGCCTGATCGTAGTCTGCCTGGTGAAGCATGACAAGACCCAGGTTCGCCACCGATATAGGTGTGCCTTTTACATCTGCCAACTCCCGCCTTATGTTCAAGCCACGTGAAATCAGGGTGCGGGCAGAGGTGTAGTCGCCCAGGGCGCATGCTATCCGCCCCAGGTTATTGAAGGCGATCGCTATGCGAGTTCGATCACCTAGCTGCTGAAGTATGGACAGGCTGCGTTCTACGTATGACCTCGCTGCCTGGTAGTTGCCCTGTTCCATAGCCAGGTAACCAAGATTATTCAAGCATATTGCCATCCCACCCCTGGTGCCTAATTCTTCTTGAAGGGCCAGGCTCTCCTCGCAAAGCTTAGTCGCCTGCGTGTAATCACCCAGGTTCCTTGCAACGATACCTAGATAATTGAGGCAGTTCGAAATACCCTGTGTATCGGCAGACTCGCGGAAGATCGACAGGCTTTCGTTCAACAGCCTGGAAGCCTCTCCGTAATCGCCTTGGTCATTCGCCAGCAAGCCTGCCTTTGCAGATACTTCCGCTCGTAGCATCGGTGGCGCGCCCGCGCCTCTTGCAAGCAATGCCTCACTCCACTGCCTGCCTTCGGTCAAATACCCTCGCACATACCAGAAGCGCCACAATGCCAGCACCAGCCGTAGACCCGCTTCCTCGGGCACCGAGGCATCCTTGCTCCAACCGAGGGCTTTCCTCAAGTTGTCATGCTCAGTTTGTAGGCAGTCGAGCCACACTTTCTGCTCTGGCCCCTGTAGGTGCGACTCAGCTCGCTCGGCCAGCGACAAATACCACTCCAGGTGCTTATGGCATAGAGTAGTGCTCTCATCGTGAGCGAAGGCTTTCGACGCGGCATATTGCCTGATCGTGTCAAAGAGACGATATCGAGCCTCTCCCTTCTCATCTTCTAAGGTGACGCTGACCAGGGATTTGTCTATCAAGTTGCTGAGGAGGTCCAGGGTTTCGTACTCGCTCCCGGTACCGGCCATCTCGACACAAATAGCGTGCACCGCCTCTAAGTTGAAGCTACCGGGGAAGACGGAAAGCGCGCGCAGCAAGCGCTGCTCCACTTGCGGCAAGAGCCTATAGCTCCAATCTATGGCTGCTTCGAGAGTGCGATGCCGCGAGATGGCAGTGGCGCTACCGTCTGTAAGCAAACGTAGTGACTCGCCAAGCCGGCGGGCAATCTGCTCGACCGAAAGCACATTTACGCGCGCGGCAGCCATCTCGATGGCCAGTGGGAGACCATCTAGCTGGCGGCATAGTTGCACAACAGAGCTTGCGTTTGCGCGTGTGAGATTGAAATCAGGAAACTTGAACCTGGCGCGTTCTACGAAGAGCTGGACTGCTTCGTATTGCGCCAATCTATCGAGGGGTGGCAGCTCACCAGGTTCCGGTAGAGAAAGACCCGGTATGCGCCACGTGAGTTCACCAGTAACATCGAGTGCCTGCCTGGAAGTTGCCAGGATGCGCAGGTTAGTAGTGGCGCGTAACACGGTATGAACGAGGGAAGCACACGCTTGTACCAGGTGCTCGCAGTTGTCAAGGATGAGGAGCAATCTGCGTTCGCGCAGGTGCTCCACCAGAGTGGTGACCAGGAAGCGATCTGGCTGCTCCTGCACTCCGAGGGAGGCGGCTACTAGCTGGGGAAGGAGAGAAGGATCGGCTAAGCCGTCTAGCTCTACTAAGTAAACGCCATCGGCAAACGTGTCAAGTTGGCTGGATGCTACCTGTAAAGCAAGGCGTGTCTTACCCGAGCCTCCGACCCCGGACACTGTAAGGAGGCGTGTCTGTGAGAGCAGACGTCCAAGTTCCGCCATTTCGCGGTTTCGGCCGATGAAATTAGTAAGTTGAACAGGCAGATTTTCGGGCACAGTAATACCACTCAGTTATCGCAACGTTTACGGAATATTGAGCGTTTAGCATACCTCTCACTTGCATATATTGAACTGGATTATGCTCCCCTCACAACGCTCGACCGGGCATAGCAGGTGACCTCCTCCAAAGAGAAACTACATCGCCCAATAGCTATGACCCTTGAACTTGCTTGCGGGCCTTTAGCTGTTCGACTAAGATAGCGTGCTGATAGACAACCTGAAGCACAGCTCTTGTGATCGCTATCGCAAGCTCAACTTCTTCTTTTCCAACATTGCCGTACTCCCGCGATTCGATATGAGCAGCATCATTTCCGAGCAGGCGAAGCTCGTGCAGTCCGTCCAGCATTTCTGCCGGAAGCCTTACCTTGTTGTCTAGATTATCAATCCGAGACTTGAGAGTTTTACCCACGATCCCGCGCTCATGGCACAACTCCTCAAAACACCTGCGCACTAACATGGCCGCCGCTCTATAGCAGCCACTTGCATGGCATGTAATCGCTTCTTCTAAAGCTGATGCAACGGGGCGTGGAATACCAGCACTGTCGAAACCGAGACTTTCTGCCGGGTAGACTGCAATCAGCTTATCCCTTTGGAGAGCGAAGAACACATGCGTATTACATACCGTATTAGGACAGCGGCGGTGGCCGAGGAAGACCTTGGGCCATCTAAGCTGGCGCGGGAGCACCACATCCGACACTCCTTCGAGTCCAGAAAACGTTCCCACCTGTTGACAGCCAGGGCAACGGAGAGTGATTTCTCGGCTGGAAGTTGCCACGTCATATTTCCACACATTGAAAATCACAGCAATCCCCTAGCGCCGTAGCCATGTGAACGTACGCACTGGCTCAGTAGCCTTTAAGAGCGAACCGATTTGGCAGCGTCTTAGTAGCAGTATCTCGATATCTCCGTCCCCTGTGGGTCGTAAAGATACCCGCAGTCCCCGTCGTTGTTCCAGATAGCGCGTCCATAACCAAAGGAGTAGCTGCCGGGAATGTCCCGGTTCGTGTACACTCGTACCTCTGCGCTAGGGTTGAGCACGTGAGACGGGAAGGTGAAGTCCTGCCCAGGGTCTCCCGCATTAATACTGTATCCCTGGAGATTGACCGCGGTTACGCCGGTGTTCTTTATTACGACGTACTCGTCCCCTTCTGTCCGCGATTCCTGCCCATCGTAGTAGATAGAGGAGATGATTACCTTACCACCCGAAGGCGCTGCCGGTTTAGTGGTTGGAGTAGGTGGTGCCGGAGGCGGGGGCGGTCCCGCCGGCACCCTGGTGGCTGTGGGCTGTGCAGGGGCTGGCGTGTTGGCCGGGGGCGCGGCGGGAACGGGCTGTGTGGGTTGCGGCCCCGCCCCCAGCTTCTGGCAGACATCACCCCACAGGCCGCGCTTGGCATCTCGTGCCTGCCGCTCAAGCTCTCTCAGGGTTCGCTCGTATTTGACGTCAGGTGGGAACGTCGAGACCTGCGCGTAGCCGCCACGCACCAGTTCGGCGTTCACCCAACCCTCCAGTGTGAAGACATACCGGAGCAGTCTCTGGAAGCGGTCGGTCTCGCTTATATCTCTCGACAAATAGACCGTCTTGCCCTCAACCATCGCCTTATTGGCCGCGGACGCCTCCCTGCCGTAGCACTCAACCGGAGTGTTTGGGGCCACAGTCTCCGGGGTGTTCACCAGCAGGTAGCGCACCGTGGCCTCACGACCCCCGGTGTTCACCACGATCGTGTCCCCGTCCACCACCCTCACTACCTGGGCGGTTTCCCAGCCGGCTGATGGCACAGGATTCTGGGCTGGCTGCACGGGCTGAGCACTTGCGCCTTCGTACCTGCCCTTATATCGGACTGTACCTAACTGGGAGAGGAGTACATCGTTTGGTGCAGGGTTCTCGGGGTGGTCCTCGAACACGGCTCGCTCGAAATATTGCACCCTGTAAGTCTTGCCATCAAGGTCACTCTTCTCCAGGAACTCATCGGAGATAGGAAGGCCTTGCTGTAGAACACCCCCGTGCTCTTGCCAATACTTGAGGAACTTGCCCCCCAGGCGCTTGCCTGTCTCTGGGAAGACCACCGAGCCTGCCGAGGTGTTAGGCTGCTGGCCTGGCGCACCGTCCGGGTACTTGCGCTTGTACTCGAACGCCCCTAACTGCGCCAGCAGCACCTCGTAAGGCGTACCCTTGTTCTCAGGGTGCGACTCGAACACTGCGCGCTCAAAATACTGGATCGTGTATGTCTGCTGATTCACGTCCGAAACTTCGGTCATCGGCTCAGAGATTGGCAGGCCCTGCTGCGCGAGACCCCCACTCACCAGCCAATATTCAAGGAAAATGCCGCTTACCGATTTGCCAGTTTCTGGAAAGGTGCGGCTGGGTGAATTGGCTTGCGCAAAGCTCTGTGCAGGTGCCAGGGGAGCCAGGAGTTGCGCTACGAGTGCTACCACGATTCCCACGAGGGCGGTCGCGACTTTCCTATGAGTTGAGCGGGTCATTGTTGTGTTTCCTTTCCTTCGTGGGTGAATTCCGGTTGTGTTCAACGAGATTGTACAGCCCGCGACAGTGCCGGTCAATTGATAATTGTATCAACTAGCTACATTCCGACCGCGCTGGAAGAGTAGAGCAACCAACCCGGGTCAAGAGCACTGCTACCGGACACCTACGAGGCCTGGAGCTGTGTCCGGGCCGGTGCTGGGTTGCAAAAGGGGTACGTAAGCTTTGCGTAACCAAACCTCAAGCCACTCCGTGCCCAGCCTGCAAAGCCTTGTAACTCACGCCTCAAAGGTGAGCTACAAGACCAGTCTATCAGTGCACTAGCTCTTTCTTACTACTCCGGAGCCGTGGGCGGGTTTCCTCCTGGGCCGTGCCTTCCGCGAAGGTTTTCGGTTCAACCTCGCCAGCGGGCGGTTGGTTGCCACTCTTGCCGGGCGGCCGTTTGGAAGGAGAACTCTCACGTGCCCGCCGCTCCATGTGCGAAGTAGCGGGACTAGTGGGAGTATTCGCCAGGCCTGTATCTTGATCAGGTGTTGTTGTGCTGTCGGCATCCACGGGCGGGAGCCAGTAGGGACGGCTCACCACGGTGGCTGCTTTCGCGGCACTGACTTCATCTGTGGGTGCCCACTCCATAATGAGAAATCGAAATGAGAGCGTTTGGACGTTAAGTTGGTCCCGTAGATGCATTTCACCAACTTCCGGGTGGAGCATCGTCGTCTCATGGCTGTCTACCAGCGTCGGTAGAACCTGAGGCTTGTTCCATATCCGCCAGGCCCAAGCCACGGTTGAGATTGTAGCTTCCAGGTCGAGGTACCATTGGCAGAACTGCTGCTCGGCGAACCGTAACTTGAATGAGGTTACTTTCCAGGAAAAATAGATTCGTCTCATATCGTCGAGGTACCGGCTGTACAGGGGCGCAGAGGGGTTTACCAAGTCAAGGATCATGTAAGACCCCAGCAGGCGCACGTACTCTTCTCCGGTCAGCCCGAAGAGCAGCCTGCCGCTCCTGTTCAGGTACAACCACCGCATGTGCTCGTCAAGTAGCGCCACAGGTCTGTGCCCCTCCTCGATCTTGGCCGCCACTTTTGAGACTTCATCCCTGATCGATTCTCCTGCCAGCGGCCGGCTTTCCCGGAAGAACACAGCCCTGCGCTCCTGCTCCGTCACCCCTATTTCATCGAGAATAGTGTGTAATATACCCGGCTTTAGCTGCTGCCCTGTTGTGTCACCATGTTCCAGCCGGCCCAACACGGCGTAGCCCAGCCCGGTCCTATGCGAAACCTCTCGAAGGCTCAAGCCATACCGCAGCCGCAACGCCCGGATCCTGGGACCCACATTCACTGCGGTCAAGGCGCTACGACCCGCGATGTCGATCTTTGCGTTGCCGATACTGGAGCTGCGGCCGGTATCCGTCTTCTTGACCATCTCCGCTCACCGTCCTCTCTACATAAGCAGTGACACTGCCCCATAGTGGTAAGGGCGCTGAACGACGCTTGTCCAGCACAGTTCAACGCCCTTACTCAGCCGATTTACTTCCCCTCGGTTTGTTCGACACCCACCCGGGCGCTTCTCAGAGGAGCTAAGGTAGCGCCCAGGAAGAGGTCTTGTCGTTCATCGTATTACCCACATATGTGGTGCCGGGCGGGCTTATCGAGAGAGAGGAGCCGCCCAGGTTCGTGTGCTCGTACAGAGTGAGGTTGCAACCTGAGGAAACCCTGGCCGAACTGGTAACGTCGTTCCACGTCGAGGACAAGTTGTTCCAGCCGCTACAGGTGTCACTCACGATGGATAGAGAGGCACCCCCATAGTCGGCATCTTTGTAGAGAATGGCCTGTATCGTGCTGGTGGTATCTTCAGTGCCTTCGCTACCCGCGGTGCCGAACAGCTCCTCATCGCTCAGGGACCTGGCGCTCCCTCCCTCTGGAAGCCGGATGCGCCCACCGGAAGCGGCATACAGCGCCTCGGCTTCCGTCTTGAAACACTCCAGCGGCTGTTTTGGACGGTCTACACAGTGTTGCTCTGCGGCTGCTGGTGCCGCGCTCTTGCCCGCGGCGGTTTGACTCGTTCCCTCTGCTCTCGTAGGTGCGGCTCCACTCATGGTTGCGGCGCACAGCGAGAAAACGCACATCATATAAGCGATATGCCGTCTCATCGTATTCTCCTTGCAAACTGAAGCTATGGATTGCTAGTGTGGCCACACCATCAGCGCCAGTTTAGCCGGAGAGATATAAAGTTAAAATAAAGAATTAGCGGTAAAAGAGAGAAAAAGAGAATCCGGAGGAATCAATTGGAGGTAGCGTAAATGGGTAGCTGCACGAGGAACTTGGACCCAATGCCTGGGGCGCTCTCTACAGCGATATCGCCTTCATGCAGCTTGGCTACGTGTGAGGAGATACTCAGTCCCAGACCCACACCCCCTCGGTGCCGCTTCCCAGATCCGGGTCCTCTGTAAAACTGCCCGAAGATGCTTGCTTGCTCCTGCGCCGTCATACCGATGCCGGTGTCCTGTATCGCTACACGCACAGTTGAGCCGTGCTCTTCAACCACTACCGTCACTGTGCCTTCAGGGTGGTTGTACCTTATAGCGTTCTCAACAATATTCGCGAACAATCGTGTGAGTAGGGTAGACTCACCGTAGACAACAGGGGCCACCTCGTCAGCATGCCGCAACCTTAGCTTTACGTGGTGTTCGACAGCCAGGCACGCTAAACCGTCAAGTACATCTGCCAGTAAGGGTATAAGGTCTATCTCTTGTCGAGCCAGGGATTGCTGGTCCTTCGCCATAACTAGGAGGTCCGAGATTAGGCGGTCCATTCGCGTGAGCGTGTCCGTCACCGAGGGCATTATCCTGCGGTAGTCGTCTACTGTGGCACCAGGATCGGAGTAGAGCACCTCTACGTTCGTTCGTAGGGCCGCGAGCGGCGCGCGTAACTCGTGGGCAGCGAGCGAGGCGAAGTGGCCCTGCTGGTTGAAGGAGTGCTCCAGGTTACCCAGCATCGAATCGAGCGCCTGCACCAGGTTCCGCAGCTCTGTGCTAGGGTTGTCCAGTCTCACCCGGCTGCTGAGAGTGCCCGCTCGTATGTGCCTTACCGTATCGCTTACCTGTTGGAGCGGTTCAAGAGCGCGTCCTGAGACCCAATAAGCGAGCAGACCACCCAGCACAGCTATCAGTCCAAAACCCATCAGAGACACGGTGGCGAGTTGTGCCAACATAGTTTGGCGGACTTTATCCTCGTGCTGCATTGAGAACGCCTGTTGGGCAGCGTCGGTGACTATGATCGGGGTGTCGGTGGGTAGCGGCAGTACCCGCTCCAGTCTGTATGCCTCGTGCAGTTCGCTAGGTAATCTTGTGGGTGTAGCAGGGCGGGGCATGCTTAGTGGTATTGTTTGCGAAGTTGGTGTCTCAACCCAAGCATACAGATTGATGAAGAGTGCAAGACTCCCACTTACGAACATAATCAACAGGCTCGTGAGCAAAGCAAGCCGTCCACGCAGTGTGGGTGATCTGCGAGCGTCTTGAAAGAGGCCAAAGAGGCCAAAGAGGCCAGGCAGGCGCATGCGTTTACCAGTTGCTAGCCGATGTAATCGGTGAGACTTCGTCCGTGAGGCGTAGCATTAGCAGGAGGAGAAGGTGTACCCATCCTGTAACCTACCCCGGGGACCGTTTGAATGTACTGCGCTTCGTCTGCATTTTCGCCCAGTTTGCGACGAAGCGTGTTTACATGGACGCGGACTGTGTTAGACAAGAAGTTTACCGACGAGTCCCACAAGTGGTCAAGAAGCTCTTCCGTTGCGACTACTCTACCCTGATTGCGCATCAAGTATTCGAGAATGCCGAACTCCTTGCGGGTCAGCTTTAGTTCGCAGTCCGCAAGCCACGCCGTGCGCTCCGCAATATCAAGACTTAGATCTTTAAAGCAAAGTAGAGTAGAACCGCCGCGCACCTCTCGCCGAAGCAGTGCCCTTAGGCGCGCAAGCAATTCTTCCCAGACGAACGGTTTGGGCAGATAATCGTCCGCTCCCATATCCAGCCCGGCGATACGCTGCTGGGGTTCGCCTAACGAAGTGAGCATGAGGATACGTAGGGCCGGCTGCTCATCTCTAAGCACCCTGCAAAGCTCTTGGCCTGACAGATCGGGGAGTAGGAGGTCCAAGATCAGGACATCGTAACTGTTAATCCGGCCCAACTCTAAGCCGTG
>JALZHG010000653.1 GCA_030914045.1 Chloroflexota bacterium
GCCAGAGGTAGGGCAGGTCATGGCCTGCGTTGGCGTAGCTCAAGCTACCGCTCTTGGGGTCGAGGATGGCATAGAAGCAGGTGACGAACATGTTGGGAGGGATGTCGGTGACCAGCGAGTCGTTAACCCTTCCCAATACGTCCCCTGGCGAGGAGGAACCCAAGGCTTGGGCTACCGCAGGTAGCATGCTGCGTGCGCTCGCCACCTGAAGAGGTAGTTGAGCGGTTTCATCATTATGTAGATAGCTAGATGGAGCACGATCGTAATAGTGTAGAGTTGCACGATGGGCACTAGGTTCACACGCCGCCGGTTTCTCACAGCGGTCGGCGCCACCTACCTCGCGTTGGCAAGCACGGTGGGCTGCGAGCTGCTTGGGCGCACCTCAAAGGTCAGCCACTTGGATATCCCAAAGGCTGGCCCTCTGCGCACCCCAAAGCGCACTTCAACGGTCAAGCTCTTGTCAGAAGATGGTTCCTCGGCACGTTCGAACGGCGTGTGGGCCTTTCGCTCTCGTCCGGACCTGAGTCCTCCTATCGTAGAGGTAACCGCGCAGGCGCACGAGGAGACCGCTCCCGGCTACATCTTCGCCGCCCCGAAGGGGAGCAACGCTTGGCAGGGTGGCTCGATGATCTTCGACGATCGCGGTCAGCTAGTGTGGTTCCATCCCACGCAGAACGCGAATTTGCGCGCGATGGACCTCAAGGTACAGAACTACCGGGGCAAGCCCGTGCTTACCTGGGGGGAGAGTGTTGTCGGGGGTGACGAGTGGGTGATCCTCGACAACTCCTACCGCGAGATAGCTCGGCTTCGTGCGGGCAACGGATACCAGGGGAACTTCCACGAGTTTCTCATCAGCCCGCAGGACACCGCACTGATCACGATATCCAACCCCGTGCCCATAGATCTCTCCGCGGTCGGTGGCTCGAAGGACGGCGTGGTATACGAAGGCATTGTCCAGGAACTCGACATTGAGAGCGGGGAGGTGCTCTTTGAATGGCACAGTCTCCAGGACATAGGCCTCGAGGAAACATATTACCGCCTGAGCCCTGACTACTTCCACATCAACTCCATAGACGTGGACCATGACGACAACCTCCTCGTCAGTGCCCGCAACACCTCTGCCGTCTACAAGATCGACCGCAGCAGCGGCGAGATCATTTGGCGACTGGGTGGGAAGAAGAGTGACTTCGAGATGGGTCCGGGGACCCGAACCCGCTACCAGCACGACGCTCGCCGTCAGTCCGATGGCACCATCACGATCTTCGATAACGGCGCCACGGTCTTTGATGCCAGCATCCCGAAGGCGGTAGAAGGGTCGCGCGGCATCGTGGTGGAGCTAGATGAGGAGCGGACGAGCGCCTCGCTGGTGCGCGAGTACACCCACCCTGATAACCCGCTCGCCCTCGCGTCCGGCAACATGCAGGTGCTACCCAACGAGAACGTGTTCATAGGGTGGGGTCAACAAGAACTGGTGGACTTCTCGGAGTTCAGCGAAGATGGCGAGTTGCTCTTCAGTGCCAGCTTCTCGAAGGACATAACCTACCGAGCGTTCCGCTTTGAGTGGAACGGGTACCCAGGTGAGCAACCCGCTGCGGTGGCAGAGCGCGCCTCCGAAGACCAGATCAGAGTCTACGCTAGCTGGAACGGTGCCACTGAGGTTGCGGGCTGGGAGGTGCTCGCCGGCCCCGGCCCGCGCCAACTGCGCTCTGTAGGATCGGTCCCCCGGGACGGATTCGAGACGGCCATGTTGGTGCGTACCGCCGAGCCGTACGTCGTCGTGAGGGCCAAACACTCTTCGGGGCGGGTACTCGGCGCCTCCAAGCCCGTCGAGTCGGAAAGCTAAGCGGTATTCTCCAGCCTCGGTTGAGTAACGATCTGCTATATGCCTGTGCCTGACACCGGCCTGGGAGGGGCGGTTATGCATCGAACTGTCTAGAGAGACTGTCTGGAAAATAGCCGGATGGCTTCTCGACTGCGGTAGTGGAGTGTGCCCAGTGTCCAAAATGGCGCTATTTGGCCTCTTGTTACCGACTTGCAGAGCCCCCAGTTGGGTGCTAATCCGAATTTCCAGACAGTCTCTCCACACACTCCGGTGAATAAGGAAGCTAGAGCCTGACCGTCACCGGCTGGGTGGAATCTCCTT
>JALZHG010000229.1 GCA_030914045.1 Chloroflexota bacterium
TCGCGGGCACAGACTGGGGTGTCTACTACACCAACGACGTCAACGCCGCTTCTCCGGTGTGGTACCGCTTCAACCAGGGCATGCCCAACGTCATGATCTGGGACTTCGCGGTGGACCGCGGCTTCACTACCCTCGCTGCCTTCACCCGCAGCCGTGGCGCTTTCGTCTGGCCTTTCCCCTCGGCTCCCTTCGAGCAGACGGCCACGCCCACCGTTACAGGCACACCCCCTAACACCGCTACCGCTTCCGCCACCGCGCAGACGCGTACCCCTGATGTGCCGCCGACTTACACCGCAGGTCCATCCAATACACCTACCAAGACCTCTACACCCTTCGCCACGGCCACCATGCTGGCATGCGGTTCGGAGCGGCCCCTGCTTGAGAGGTTCGAGAGTGGTACGCTCGGAGCGTTTACCGCCAAGCAAGAGACAAACACAGGCAATGCTCAGTGGACCGTTTCCGACGATGCCGTTTACACCGGCATGTACTCGGCATGGGTGGCTAACAACGATGAGCCTTCGCTACAATCGCTGGAGTTGACTAACCCAATAACTATCCCAACCGGGTCTACCGCGGCTCAGTTGCAGTTCTGGCACCGGTACTCGTTCGAGGACCCCGATGTACCGTTCGACGGCGGCGTGCTGGAATACTCGACAGACAACGGCGCGACTTGGGAAGATGCTGGGGAGTTGATCACCGAGGGCGGCTACGACGGGATCTTCGGTCTCCCGGCGCACAACAACCCGCTGGAAGCACGTGAAGGCTGGACAAACCAGAACTCTTCTTATCCGAACTTCGAGCGGGTGACCGTAAATCTGAGCAGCCTGGCAGGCAAGGGCGTCAAGATTCGCTTCCTGCACGGTTCTGATGCGGCCACCGGCGCTGAAGGCTGGTACGTCGACGACGTGGTGCTCACCTACACCGGCCAGTGCATGAGCGCCACACCTACGGTCACCGCCACGGTCTGCCCGGTGCAGTTCCAGGATGTGCCTCCCAGCACAGACGTAAGCTCGTTCTACCCTTACGTGCGCTGCCTGGCGTGCCGGGGTATCGTGGGCGGTTACCCGTGCGGTGGTACCAACCCGGAGACGGGGCAGGCTGAGCCGTGCGGAACTTCTAACAACCCGTACTACCGACCTTCTAACAGCATCACGCGCGGTCAGATTAGCAAGCTGGTATCTGAAGCCTCAGGCCAGAGCGGCAACCCCGGCGGGCAAATCTACGAGGACGTAGAGCCTGGCTCTCCGTTCTACGCGTGGATCAACCGCCTGTCGGCAGCCGGAGTCATGGGTGGATACCCGTGCGGCGGACCTAACGAGCCGTGCGAAAACGGCAACAGGCCGTACTTCAGGCCCGGTGCTAACGCCACCAGGGGGCAGATGTCCAAGATAGTCTCTAACGCCGCAGGCTACAACGACCCTGTGAGCGGGCAGAGTTTCGAGGACGTGCCGCCCAGCAACTCGCCGTCGTCTTACTACGTCTATGTGGAGCGCCTCCACGTGCGCGGGGTAATCGGTGGTTACCCGTGCGGAGGGGACGATGAGCCTTGCGAGGACGAAGCCCGGCCGTACTTCAGGCCTAATAGCCAGGTGACCAGGGGCCAGGCAGCGAAGATAGTGTCCAACACCTTCTTCCCCAACTGCCAGTCCCCCGCCAGGAGGTAGCCTGTAAGCACGGGATTCACAACTCAAAGTCGTACAAAGAAGAGGGAGGCCCAACCAGCCTCCCTCTTCCTTGGCGTAACCGGCTACATATGTGCCGGGCGCTCATACCAGGGCACGAGCCTTGCACGTAACCGCAACCGCACTATCAAACCTTACACTCTGAACTGTACACGGACACCTTTAGAGTGCCCTTATCTATCGGGCGATATGGAAAGGAGCATATTAGATGGTACCGGTTTCCCCTGGTGCCCGGCGCGGTTCGAGGGCGGGCAGGCCCCTGAACATGTTACACGCGCTGGCGCTGTTGATTGGCCTGTCGTTTCTCGTAGCCTGGGCCTCCAGCGCGGGCGCATCGGCACCCACCTCTAAAGTGCAGCCCCCGGCGGCGCAAACCAACCCCGCCGCCAAGATTTCCAATACCTTGCGCGACCAGTTCAAGAACGACGCCGACGGCAGAGTCCGCTACCTCGTGGTGCTCAGCGAGCAGGCCGACACGACCAACAACATCCGCGACTGGAACGCCAAGGGCCGCTACGTGCTCGATAAGCTGATGCAGACCGCCAACGCCACCCAGCCGAAGGTCAAGGCGGCGCTGCAAACACAGCAGACAACCCACAACGTAGACCGCTTCAAGAGCTACTACATAATCAACGCCTTCCAGGTGGTGGGCAACCTGGCGTCCGCCGAGAACCTGGCGGCTCTCCCCGAGGTGGGCTATGTAGTTCCCTTCCCGGTGGTTACCCTGGACGAGCCGGTGGAGAGGGTTGCAGCTCCGAGCGGTGCCAACCCTACTGTGGTTGAGTGGAACGTCGACCGGGTGAATGCTCCTGAGGCGTGGGCAATGGGTTACGACGGTACCGGGGTGGTGGTCGGCAGCATCGACACGGGAACGCGGTGGACCCACGAGGCCCTCAAGCCTCGGTATCGGGGCTGGAACGGCACCACCGCCGACCATAATTACAACTGGTGGGACCCCGTTGCAGGTCAACCTGCGCCTTATGATGGCGATGGGCATGGTACCCACACGATGGGCACAGTCCTGGGGGTAGAGGTAAGCTCGAACCCTGACAACGGCATTGGAGTGGCCCCAGGCGCAAAGTGGATATCCAGCAACGGCATCGCGGATGGCGCCTCGGATGGTGACATCATCGAGGCAGGCGAGTTTATGCTCGCCCCGTGGGATCTGAGCAAGCAGAACCCCGATCCCGGCAAGAGGCCGGTGGTGGTAAGCAACTCCTGGGGCCACGGGCCGAGCGTTCCTGCTTGTCCCGACGGCGAACCCCTGCTCGGTGAGTACTACCGCGGGATAGTAAACGCGTGGATCGACGCTGGCATATTCCCTTCCTTCTCGGCCGGTAACGCCTTTCCGCAGGGCAACCGCATACCTGCCGCTTACCCTGAGACCTTCGAAACAGGTGCGCTCTCGAAGCTGGAACAGAAGGCTTATTACAGCAGCACGGGCCCCTCTTGCTACGACCAGGGCCAGCACCCCCAGATCATGGCATACGGCGGTGACGAGGGGCCGGGCCTGGTGGAAGACTATGTACGCTCGTCCTACAATGGTTCCGATACCGACTACGATTACTCCATAGGCACTTCCATGGCACAGCCGGCTACGGCAGGCGCTGTGGCTATACTCAAACAGGCCAATCCCGACCTCACAATCCAGGAGACCTGGTACATCCTCACCAGCACGGCCTCCTTCGACGTCAATTGGGGCGTGCGTCCCAATCCTATCTATGGGTGGGGCAGGTTGCAGATAGACGACGCCGTTCAGGCTGCCCTGGCTTCGGTAGAGCCGACGGTGACCGGCACCCCTCCGACCGCCACCAACACCCGCACGCCTACTAACACGGGCACTCCCACCAACACAGCCGAGCCAACGGCTACGCCTGCATGTGTCGTTTCCTATAATAGCAGCGACGTGGATAAGCCCATTCTCGATTTCGTTCCCGTCACGTCTACCCTCGTAATCACAAACGGCCAGACTATCGCTGACCTGGATGTGATAAACATCAACATAAACCACACGTGGCCTGAGGACCTGGTAGCCACACTCAAGAGCCCGTCCGGCACCGTAGTCGAACTCTTCAGTGGTGTGTGCGGCGATGTTGACTGGACAGAGCAGAATACCGGCTTTACCCTCAGCGACCAGTCGAACATCCTTATCTGCGAGTCTATGCCGCTAAACCAGGGCACCTACGAGCCGGAGAACCCATTGTCTGCCTTCAATGGGCAATCATCGACCGGCACCTGGACGCTAACTATCACTGACACCGCAGAGTTGGGCAACGGTAATCTGAACGCCTGGGGCCTGCGCGTCTCCAGTAACGCACCGTGCGGTACCACCTTCACGGCCACAGCCACCATCACGTCAACTATGACGGGTACGCCTGTAGCCACAGTCACCGGCACACCGCCTACCGCTACCCAGACGCTGACCGCTACGGTCACAAGTGTAGTCACCAGCACGCTCACGCCCACGCAATCGGCCACTTCAACGAACGTAGTGCCCAGTGCCAGCAGCACGGGTACGCCTGCGGTCACTACTACGGGAACAGCCACCCGCACGGCTACCAACGTCTCTGCCAGCGCCACCGGCACCACCATGCCGCCCAACACAGCCACCCGTACGACCACTTCCACGACTATGCCTGTAAGCTCGTCTTCCACAGCTACCCGTACCGCGACCTCCACGGTAACGGCGACGGCATGCCCCATTGAGTTCGAGGACGTGCCACCCTCTACCGAGGAGGCATCGTTCTACCCCTTCGTGCAGTGCCTGGCATGTAGAGGCATCGTGGGGGGCTACCCTTGTGGCGGCTCCAACCCTGAGACTAACCAGCCTGAGCCTTGTGGCGACAACAACAATCCGTACTACAGACCTTCCAACCAGATCACCAGGGGCCAGATCAGCAAGATAGTAGCAGGTGCCTCCGGTGCTTCAGGTGACGCAGGACCTCAGAAGTACGAGGACGTACCACCCGGTAGCACCTTCTACGTGTGGATCAACAGGCTCTCCAACGAAGGAGTGATGGGAGGGTACCCGTGTGGTAGTGCGGGTGAGCCCTGCAGAAACGGCAACAGGCCCTACTTCAGACCGAATGCCAACGCTACCAGGGGGCAGATGTCCAAGATAGTGTCTAACGCAGCAGGCTTCGATGAGAGTGCTGGTGGGCAGAGCTTCGAGGACTTACCCCCCGACAACTCACCCTCCTCATACTACCTGTACGTAGAGAGGCTGTTCGTGAGGGGAATAGTAGGAGGGTATCCATGTGGCGGTGCGGGAGAAGAGTGCGCAGAGGAGGCAAGGCCGTACTTCCGTCCTAACAACCCTGTGACGAGAGGACAGGCAGCCAAGATAGCTGCTAACACCTTCTTCCCTCAGTGCTCCAATACCACCAGGCCGTAGTGGCAGCATTCGACAGTTGAACACAAAGGGAAGGCCCCAGGCGATAGCTGCCAGGGGCCTTCCCTTTGTACACACTACTCTGCCTCTAACTGATGTGTAGCAACTACAGGACCCTGCCCCGCCCTTGTCATTCTGAGTGGATCATCTTGCAAGTAATGTACACGTTTGTAGGGGCAGGTCGGTGTGCCTGCC
>JALZHG010000654.1 GCA_030914045.1 Chloroflexota bacterium
CCTATGCAACGTCAAAGTTCGTGCGTGAGTCACAGGAGCGCGCCGTTGAAGTCATGCGCGAAGAGTACGGCCACGCGACCGCGCCGCCGCTAGAGAGAATCCTGATCGAGCAGATCATTATCTGCTGGCTTCGTCTCAACACTCTTGAGATTCACTACACCACAAAAACCTTCGAGTCGCACACGACCGAGACGGGCCTGTACTGGGATCGGCGGCTCACGAACGCGCAGCGGAGATTCACGCGGGCCTGCGAATCGCTCGCACGAGTGCGCCGTCTGGCTCGGCTGAACGTGCAAGTCAACATCGCGGCCGAGGGCGGGCGTCAGATCAACTTGGCTTGAGGCCAGCAACCTTACCGCGTGAATTAACTGGCGCGCACGAACTGCGGGAATTAATGCAGTTCCCGATGGGAGCCTTGCTAATTGAGTATCTAGATGAATGAGTCGTTACATGGTGAAAAACGATGCTGGCACGACTATTAGTAGAATGAATATCAAAGAGAAGAAGGCACACAATAGAAATGTTATTGAGTTTTTTAAATGATTATTTCTCTTCCGCTGCAAGATGTAAGCAACCCATAACTCTGCACCCGCCATTCTTATTAACTTCTCATACGATAAACTTTGATATTTACCCATGAACTTTTGGCAAGATTGATAATTATTGTCAGGGGTGTCAAACTTGGCTTGCACGCTCAAAAATGTGTCAGCTGGATTGAAAATGAAACGATGCTCAGTAGGAAATCTGGCTTCATCATTGGAACTTGAGCTAAACCCCGTAGATGCTTTTAGAGCTAGAAGCACAGATATAGATACTAATATGATAGCCACAACAATCGGTAAAACAACGAGCAAATTTAGAGGGAAAGGCATCTTGACCTTACCAGTTAGAACTCCGATAGTAGTTAGCACCAATGCGTTTGCACTGAAGACTATTGCAGCCCTATTAGCATAGGACGCCCTTAAACGATCACTCCTATCAATCATGCGGATGAGCAAATCTAATTGCTCATCCGCTTCTGGTCTCTTGTTCTTGGAAATTTCGATTTTTGAATCCCTTGAACCGCACATGCTTCATACCCGTTAAGTAGCCAGCTATCGTCCGGCATCACTCGCCGCGTACGCACTGGTAATTACGACCACCCCTAGCCGATTAGGCGACCGAATCTGGCAGAGAATTAGGCCGTCGGTAAGACTGAGGGGCGGATCGGCCAAACCTCCGATCCGCCCTTTAGCGTCTCACGTTCGGCCGTCGTAAGGACGGCCCGCGCTGCATTGCGACCCGCGCAGACTTTGGCCCGCCGGGCGTGCGCTGCCAGCGTCTATGTACGCCGCCCGGCTGAGCGCGCCTTTTAACACTGTCGGACGCCTGATGCAAGAAGCGAGGCCAGCGGGTAGTGGGTCGTTTTTAATTTTCAACAGAAATTAGGCAAAAAGAAAGGCAGAGGATATTGCCTCTGCCTCCTGCCTTCGGGAATGATGGCTATTGATCAGTCAGCTTGTCGGTTAATAACTTGACAAGCTGCCGTTCAAGTTTGCGCTGCCTATAGCCTTCTACTAAATGGACTGCTAATAACAGAATGCTAACTACTTCTAATATATTCATCCGCCCTTTCCCTTTCTATCACCCCGAAGGCAGAAAGGCAGAAGGGACGCGCGGATAATAAACCCGCCTTCCGCGCTCTGTAAAGTACTTTCAGACCTCATCACGCCGCTTGTAACCGGGATCGTCCAGCAGCGCGACTATATTGCTAATCTCCCAAAGCTTCTGAGAGACGCCTGCCGCCGACCAGCGTGAAGGCAGCCCAACTGTAACTGCACAGCCCTTAACTAATTTTGTCCGTTTTCCTGATGATGCTGCGCCTGCGCTTCGCGGCCGGAGTCCGCTTGTCCAAGAACTGCTTGTGCCGCGTCTTGAGCAGGTGGATTAGAGACTGGTGCTTCATGCCGAGCAACTTAGCGGCCCGCGACACGCTCCCCTCCGCCTCCTCTAACGCACGCTCGATATACCGGGCTTCGATGTCATGCTTGGCCTCAGCCAGCGAGAAGTGGCCGACCGGCAGGTGCGCCCCGCTCAGCCGACCGAAGACGACGCGGGCGCACTCCCGTAGCCTCGCCACGTCTTCAACGTCCTGTGTATCCC
>JALZHG010000655.1 GCA_030914045.1 Chloroflexota bacterium
TGTCTGCGCAATAGCTCGAAAAAGAATCAAGGGTCTCTCGCTTGAAGGGTACCAATCGGTTCCCCTCGCAGCCGCCTCGTCTGCGGCCTCGCCTGCGGCCTCCCGCATCGCTCCCTCGATGAGCTTAAACTCTTGGATGTAGTTTTGCGCTGCGGTGAGTTTCCGCACCAGTGTACCGTCGGTAATCCCTTCGAGCATGTCCTTGCACATGACATTCGTCACTTTAGTCTGGAGAAGATTTCCCTCGATTATGTCCTCCTCGATTAGAGCTTCTTCGAGAGGACCAACGGAGGCGTCAGCTTCGATGCCTTGCCCAACCGTCAGAACGTCATCGTCAGTCGTGTCAAGGGGCTGAGCCACACCGCCGTAGAGCGGCCAACCCCCCCAGAGTGCCACCACAACAACTGCTGCAGCTCCAAAACCGAGGAGATGTCTGACGATGTACGGCCTCATCTGGCGAAACCACTCTGGACTTTTCTCTTCCCTGCCGCTTCATTGAAACGCAGGGCAATGAATTCTCGATGAATTTTGCGTCAAGTACGAGAAAAAAGTACGACTAAACTGGAACTGTGGGCATCAGTCGTGAATCGATCCGTCAGGCATGGTGGCGCCTTCCAGGGTTTTAGCCTGCTCCCCCAGATGCTCCTCGGTAACGCCTCTGGCATCGCGCAGGTCGGCCTCGCTCAGTTCGGCCTCGCGCAGGTCGGTAGCATCGCTCAGGTAGGTCTCGCTTAGGTCGGTATTGCGCAGGATGGCACCGCTCATGTTGGCACCCCTCAGGTCGGCACCCCTCAGGTCGGAGCCAATGAGTTCGGCATTGCTCAGGTCGGCCTCGCGCAGATCGGCACCGCTCATGGTGGCACCGTTCATGCTGGCAAAGCTTAGGTTGGCGTCAGTTAGGTCGGCCTCGCGCAGATCGGTATCGCTCAGGTCGACACCGCTCAGGTCGGCCTTGCTTAGATCGGCATCGCTCAGGTTGGCCTCGCGCATACGTTCTAAATCGCTCAGGTCGGCGCCGCGTAGGCGGACATGAGAGAGACTGACGACGAGACGTTCCTTCTTGAGCAAAGAAGCTTCATACAAGAATTGCACGACGCTCCCTTTACGCCGGTCGTCCAGCCGTGCTACTAAGACCGTCCGCGTTCGTGCCCGGGCGAGGGTGCGCACCTCGCTACCTTCTTCCGAGCCGCGCAGGTTCCTCTCTAGCATGAGTTGCGACATTTGATCGAGATAGGCCTGTAACGCGGCGTCTTGCGCACGCTGCTCCTCAATTGTTCGCTCGGTATGGGCTCGTTGGTCCTCGATAGCTTCCTGGCGAGCGTTCTGCTGCCAGGTGAACACGACCGTGATGAGTGAGAGTATGACCGGGACTATGAGAAGTTGCAACCAGTCCCAGACCGTCTTCCCACCGAACTCTCTAAGCGTCCACGCCTTGCTTCGCGATGTCCGGTCCTGGGGACCTCTTCGCCACGTACGCTTGGTGACTCCCTTTACTCCCGTGCCCCGTCTCTTTCTTCGTCCCACCACATCCGTTACGATAGCAACGCCAATGAATTTCCGATGAATTACTGCCCAATGCAACCTGTGTATTGCGGCGAATTTCCGAGAACGCCCCTTCCGAAACTGTCCGAAAAGGTCTCTTGAGAGAGTGGCTCGGTAGAGTACCGAGCATGAGAAAAGCATACCAAACCGACCTCTCCGACGCCGAATGGTCCTACATAGTGCCCCATATTCCTAAGAACACGCCGACGTATCATTCCCGCGCCTTAGGCATCTGCGGCTGGATGGCGGCTACCGGGGAGAGGACAAGGGCAAGGATTGGGTAGAGAAGACTTTGGGGTGGAGTGCGGAGCTCGTCGAGCGTGCGCGAAAGCCCGCGCCCAAAGAGGTCCTGAAGTTGTGGGCTGAGCAGTGGTTGCGCGAAGGTGTGAAGGTAGATTGGGAGAAGCTGTTGCCGCCGCGAGGGTTTCAGGTGTTGCCTCGTAGGTGGGTGGTGGAACGGACATTTTCTTGGATAGACCAGAACAGGAGGATGAGCAAAGACTACGAGAAGCTATGTGCGAGCGGCGAAGCGTTCGTATATGCTGCCATGAGTCGCCTCATGGTGAGGCGATTGAGCCGCCCTTGAGACCTTTTCATACG
>JALZHG010000656.1 GCA_030914045.1 Chloroflexota bacterium
GGACCCGAGGCCCGAGGTCTTTGATGCTAAGTCCCGGCAGGTCGACCCCGAAGGGACGACAGGACGGGATCCTTAGAAAGGAGGTGATCCAGCCGCAGGTTCCCCTACGGCTACCTTGTTACGACTTCACCCCAGTCGCTGACCTTACCGTGGTCGGCTGCCTCCCTTGCGGGTTAGCGCACCGGCTTCGGGTAAAGCCAACTCCCATGGTGTGACGGGCGGTGTGTACAAGGCCCGGGAACGTATTCACCGCGGCGTGCTGATCCGCGATTACTAGCGATTCCAACTTCATGCACTCGAGTTGCAGAGTGCAATCCGAACTGAGAACGGCTTTCCGAGATTAGCTCCACCTCGCGGTCTCGCGACTCTCTGTACCGTCCATTGTAGCACGTGTGTAGCCCTGGACATAAAGGCCATGAGGACTTGACGTCATCCCCACCTTCCTCCGGTTTATCACCGGCAGTCTCCACAGAGTCCTCGGCTTTACCCGTTAGTAACTGTGAACAAGGGTTGCGCTCGTTGCGGGACTTAACCCAACATCTCACGACACGAGCTGACGACAGCCATGCAGCACCTCTGCACGGACCTCCGAAGAGGGGGACTCATCTCTGAGCCTTTCCCGTGCAGTTCAAACCCAGGTAAGGTTCTGCGCGTTGCTTCGAATTAAACCACATGCTCCACCGCTTGTGCGGGCCCCCGTCAATTCCTTTGAGTTTCAGTCTTGCGACCGTACTCCCCAGGCGGAGTGCTTAATGTGTTGACTTCGGCACAGCAGGGGTCGATACCCGCTACACCAAGCACTCATCGTTTACGGCGTGGACTACCAGGGTATCTAATCCTGTTTGCTCCCCACGCTTTCGCGCCTCAGCGTCAGTTCCGGTCCAGTGAGCCGCCTTCGCCACTGGTGTTCCTCCCAATATCTACGCATTTCACCGCTACACTGGGAATTCCACTCACCTCTCCCGGACTCAAGCAATGCAGTCTGGCAGGCAGTTCCTCGGTTAAGCCGAGGGATTTCACCCGCCACTTGCAAAGCCGCCTACGCGCCCTTTACGCCCAATAATTCCGAATAACGCTTGCCCCCTCTGTATTACCGCGGCTGCTGGCACAGAGTTAGCCGGGGCTTCCTCTGCAGGTACAATCAAGTCAGAGACGTATTAGGTCCCCTCCCTTTTTCCCTGCTGACAGGAGTTTACAATCCAAAGACCTTCATCCTCCACGCGGCGTTGCTGCGTCAGGCGTTAGCCCATTGCGCAAAATTCCCCACTGCTGCCTCCCGTAGGAGTCTGGACCGTGTCTCAGTTCCAGTGTGGCCGATCACCCTCTCAGGCCGGCTATCGATCGTCGCCTTGGTAGGCCATTACCCTACCAACTAGCTAATCGGACGCGGACCCCTCCTTCAGTGAGAGCCTTGCGGCCCCCTTTCACCTCTCGGTCGTATGCGGTATTAGCCCGAGTTTCCCCGGGTTATTCCCCGCTGAAGGGCAGGTCATCCACGCGTTACTCACCCGTTCGCCGCTCGACTGGGGATTGCTCCCCGCCTCGCTCGACTTGCATGTGTAAAGCACGCCGCCAGCGTTCATTCTGAGCCAGGATCAAACTCTCCAGTTTGAACTGTTGAATTTGAAGCTCTAGCTACAGCCTTAACGACTGTCGCTTATTCGGATACTTCTCGTTGTTTCTGTTGAGCCCCGCATCTCTGCAGGCGCTCAAAGGAATCACGTTTGCCTTCGTTGCTTTCCTATTCAGTTGTCAAAGAACCGGCCTCGCCGAAAGGGCGGCTAGATTGCCAGACCCCTCCGTCCGTGTCAAGCGGAATGTTTCCAACGCGTTGCCGCGTGAACGCATTCCGTCTGACCCGGGACACGTGTACTGCATCGGTGCTGCTGGAGATGGAAAGATCGAACGACTGAGGACTGCGTTGCCGCCAGACTGCAGGGACCGCGGATTCTAGGCCCCGCCCGCGACCTTGTCAACTGCGTCGCGCTGGGAACCTAGATAACTACTGACCGGGGGATCGTATTCCATCGATCTTTCAGCTCATCCGTATGCCCGCAAGTATTTGCCGGGCGTGCGAGTTACCGTTCGTTTGTCAGAGACCCTTCTACCGCGTCGGGACCAGCGCTAACGACTCTGCGG
>JALZHG010000657.1 GCA_030914045.1 Chloroflexota bacterium
GCTTCAGACGCCTCGTCGTTGGCCACCGCCGCGATCACCACGTCGGCATCGCGGGCGGCGTCACCCGGCGTCGGCGCGACCCGTGCTCCCATCGCGCCGAGTTGCTCTGCTCTGGCGCGGCTGCGGTTATAGACCGCCAGCGGAAAACCTGCACCGAGGAGGTTCTGAGCTATGCCGCTCCCGATGATCCCGAGGCCAAGTACCGCCACTCGTTGCATAGGTGCGCTCCCCCATAAGCGCGTACTTTACAATGAGCGCCTTATGCTGCAGCGAGCAGGAGCGGCCTGGTTGGCACTTGCAACTCCAGGAACGACATCCGAAACGTCGTTTCTTGGTGCAGCCGCTGCCGGCTGCTCTCGCCCAGAAAGCGCCGCAAGCGAGGCAAACACTCTAGCAGCTGGCCGTAGGTCCAGCTGCCCTCCACCTGCTGGCGCAGCGTTGCGATGCTCAGCGCCGTGAGGCGCCACGTACTGATGGCACCGTTATGCTGCAGGCGCCAGGCGGGCGGCGCTTGCACCAGAGTCAGGAGCACCCGCACCTCGTCAGCAGCCTCAGCTTGCAGCAGCCAGGCGAGGAGTTTGAGCCGCAACACCGCTTCCACGGCCACGCGCTGCTGCACCCGGAGGTTGTCTACCTGCAGCAGGCTTTTCCAGCGCTTGAAGAGGAGTTCCACCTGCCATCTTGCACGATAGAGACGTCGCACGCCGTCTGCCGGCCAGGTGGCCGCGTCCAAGGTCGTGACCAACAGGACCCACTCGGCCATCGCCAACGTCACCGCCCGCACCTGCCGGCTGTGCTTGCTGGCGCGGCGGAGCGCCTGTTGCCGTGCCTGTTTTGCCGCCTCCGGCGGCAACCGCAGCGCTAACACGCGCACCCGGAAGGCCTGCCGGTTGAGCCGGCAGACAGCGACTGTCTGCCGGTACTGGCCGCGGCCGCGCTGTACCCAGGCGGCCAGGTCTAGGGCCGTACCGGCAGCTGTCTCGAGCGGGAAGCCACGATGGGTAATGCGCAGCACGACATCCGCGTGTGCCTGCCGGGCGGTAACAAGGTTGCGCCGGTAGCCATAGCCACTATCCGCCACGACAATATCCCCGGCCTGCAGGCCATAGTGGTCCAGCTGTTCGCCACTCGAGCGATCCCCCAGGATCACCTCGCTGAGGCGCCCGGCCGTGAAGTCATAGGCCGTATGCAGGCGCCACTCGTCGCCGTTGCCTCCTGGTGTCCCCACCATCGTGGCATCAACCAGCAAAATGCGGCGTGTGGTGGCAGGGCTGCGGCTGAGGGTGGGCGTCGGCGCGGCTGGTGGGGCCGCACACAGCTCGGTCAGCAGCCACAGGACCCAGGCATTGGCGCGGCGCAAGCGTTTGCGCCAGGCGGCTTCGGAGAGGTCGGCCAAGCCGAGGAGCACCGCCCAGGCGCCGAGCAGACGGAAGGAGGCGGCACTCAGCACGTAGGCCAGCAAGGCGCGGAGCAAATCGGTGGGGCAGGTGAGGCCACGCTGGCGCTGAAAGGCCCCAAGGTGGGCGGCCTGGGCGTCGAGATCGCCAGGCAGGCGCGGCACCACCTCGGTTGCCCAACTATCGGCGACGAGCGGGGGCAGTTGCGGTACAGTGGCCAGATTCGTATGATCGGATGATACCGGCATATGGTTCTCCTGGCAGGTGGTTGGTTTGAGCACCCTCACCATACCAGAGCGGGCATATGCCGGTTCTATTTCAAGGGTTCCCAAGTCTAAAGTACGCGCTTATGGGGGCTCTACCCTCACTGTACCTTCAACCTCAACCCGCGCGCGTCGTCGATCGACACGCCGCTGCATGCATTCGTGCCCTACAAGCATGTCGATCATACCCATCCTAACGCGGTGATCGCCGTAGCGGCCGCGAAAAATTCCGACGCGCTAACGTGCGAGATCTATGGCGACGACGTTGTCTAGACGCCCTGGCAGCGCCCCGGTTTCGATCTTGGCCTGGTCTTGCAGGAGATCTGTGCCCGGCATCCGCAGGCGAAAGGCGTCATCCTGGGCCAGCACGGCTTGATCAACTGGGCTAACGATGACCGCGAATGTTACAGGTTGTCCCTCGATCTGATCGAGAAGGCCGCACGCTACATCGAGGCACATGACCGGGGCGATGCAA
>JALZHG010000658.1 GCA_030914045.1 Chloroflexota bacterium
CCAGGCGATCGCCAAGCGTTGCCACGCCGCCAAGCGCAATCTTCTCCGACCAAGACCGCGCGACAGCGTGCAGGCCGAGTTCTCAACAACAGCGATACCACCTCTTGCGCCGATGTCCTTCCGCCTGACCGATGCCCAGTGGGCTCGGGTAGAGCCGTTGCTGCCTCCAAACGGAGGCCGTGGTAGGCGATGGCGGGACCACCGCAGCGTGATCGATGGGATGCTTTGGGTTCACGCCAGCGGTGCTTCGTGGAGAGACTTGCCCGAGGAGGAGTTCGGGCCGTGGCAGACGGTCTACGATCACTACAACAGATGGCGCAAAGAGGGTCTTTGGCAGCAGATAGCTGAGCTACTCCGGTGCCAGCGGTCAGATCACTAACCTTGTCTCAAGACAAAAGTGTCGCTGTAGGACTAGTTCGCGGTGCGAAATGCCATAGATACGGGCGATTCGGCCCCTGCGGCGATGGCAGTATTGGGAGTGAGAAGCCTCGAAGTCAGGCGGCTGCCCGTTCCGCTCGCACCTGGGAAATCTTGGAGAGGTTGTGCACAAATATCCCCCAACCTACCCACCTTCCCATACCCTCCTCTCCATGGTCGAGGCAGCGCCCGAGCCCGTAGCTCCTTCGCAGCACGCTGATGCGCCCTTCGATCCCTGCTCTGAATCTGAAGGCCTTTCTGAACCAGCGTTGCTTCTCGTAACGCTGCCGCTCCTGTGAGGTCCTCCCGCTCTTGGGGAGCGCGACGCGCTTTATGCCCGCTTCATGGGCCAGCCGCTCGTTCTCTACCGAGTAGAGCCCACGATCTCCGGTGAGTAGCTCAGGAACCCGGCCGAAGCTGTGGCGGTGGCCTTCGATGCTTTCGGGCAGGTGCGGGTGCTCCCTGCCCACGTCTTCCAAGATTTCGTAGCGGCTTATGATGCCGCCTTCTACTTCGTCCAAGAGGACCTTACGCCCGAACTCCCTGGGCTTGCCTATCTTGCGGCGGGTGATGATCTGAGTGTGCTCCTCGAAGAGGCTCAAGATCTTCTCGGTCGCCGGCACTTGTTCTCCATGTAGGACGCGACGGATCGCCTGATCGACGCCCCGCTCTAGGAGCGGCACGAAGTGCCCCAAGCGTTCTGCAAGGCGTCTGGTGTGAGGATCGGTTTGCTTGCGAAGAACCTCCTCGATCTTCACCGCCTGAGCGTGGCTGGCTTTGGCAACAGCGATCAGCTTCCGGTAGGCATCTCGCAGTTCCTCTTTGGCCTTCTCCCCCTTGTGAAGCGCTATGCGATGGATCTTCTGTGAAAGACGCCTTACGCTACGGTTACGGGTGCGGAAGGCCTCCTTGCCCAAGCTCTCGCCGACTTCGGCGGGCAACGCTTTTTTCACCCTCCTCAGCAACCGGCTTATGACCCTGACGCCATCACCCAGCAGTCTGCTGTCGGTAGGAGGGTGGACGTTGGTTTCGACCACGGTCGAGTCCACTCTAAGCTTCCTCCCACGGGTAACCTTCAAGCTCTTGGCTAATTCGACGGCATGCTCGTTGAGCGATGCGACCGTCTCTGAGCCTATCTGGTTCGCCCACCTGATCAGGGTGGTGTCGTCGGGGGTGGACTCCAGGTAGATACGGCAGAACTGCCTCAGAACGATCGAATCGGAGACGAAGCGCTCGGTCTGTTCGTAGCTCCACCCATAGAGCCTCTTCACGACGAGCATCCTCAGGATTACCTCGACGGGCGTGGAATGGCGCCCGAGCCTCCCCGAGTTGGGATAGCGCCGGATGAGATCGGCTCTCACCAGCCCGAAGAGTTCATCGTCATCGAGGAGCACATCGAGCCCTGCCAGCTCCGGTTCCATTTCGACTTTGAGCTTAGGCACCAACTCGAAGAGGTTCACGGGATCGTAGCGATCGACTATCATGCTGGTCGAGCCTCCGGTTGGGTTGAGATTCGCGGGCAAACGAATCCTAGCTCAACCGGCTCTTTTCGCACCGAAAACTAGGACTAGCTAGCGACGCCGGCAGGCAGGAGGAGGAGAGGGCCTATGAAACTGGTCTTCGACGACGCGGAGTTCGACGGTCAGCTGCAACGAGCGATCAGCAAGGCCTACGAACGCTGCTCGGACATCGGCGAATGTCTCGCCACCGCCCAG
>JALZHG010000659.1 GCA_030914045.1 Chloroflexota bacterium
TAATAACTGGTACAGTGTACGGTATGAACGAGGGGACACCGCCGACGCGCACCCGGGCACGTACCCCCAACAACAAGACAACGACGGGTTTTCGCATTTCTGATGAGTTGTGGGCGGTCTTGGAGCCGCTGCTGCCGCAACGGGTGAATACGCACCGCTTTGGGGGCGGTCGCCCACGGGTCCCGGATCGCCGCTGTGCCGATGCCATCTTTTATGTGCTGCGCACGGGCTGTCAGTGGGAAGCCCTGAATCAGACGGAGCTCTGTGCCAAGTCCACCGCCCACGACCGCTTCTCAGAATGGGTCGAGGCGGGCGTCTTCCTGCAACTCTGGCCGGCGGGCGTCGCCCAGTTCGACGAACTGCAGGGAATTGACTGGGCGTGGTTGAGTATGGACGGGGCGCAGACCAAAGCGCCGCTTGGGGGGGAAAAAGACGGGGCCCAATCCCACCGACCGCGGCAAAGACGGCGTCAAACGTAGTCTGCTGACCGAGGGCCACGGGGTGCCGATTGGGGTGGCGATTGCTGGCGCCACCCGCCACGACATGAAATTGGTGCGGGCCACACTTGAGAGCATGGTGGTCAATCGGCCTGCACCGAGCGACGAGCACCCCCAGGGCCTGTGCCTGGACAAAGGGTATGACTATGACGAGGTGCGGGCCATCCTCGCCGAGTTCAGTTTTACGGCCCATATGCGCAGTCGTGGCGCGGAGGCCAAGGAGGTGGCGCAGGAAGCCGGCAAGCGTGCCCGACGCTGGGTCGTTGAACGCAGCCACAGTTGGCTGAATCGGTTTCGGCGTATCCTGGTGCGTTGGGAGAAGAAACCGGAACACTATCTCGCCTTTCTACACTTCGCCTGCGCGCTGATTGCCTTTCGCGCAGCTGGGTTATTCGGATAGGCTCTTAGTGGTGCATCCACCAAGTAGCTAAACACTTGGCACGAGCCCGATACCGGATGGGCGGCGGGGACGATGTCGTCGCCGTCGACCCCACTGGAATGGATGCTTGTGCTGGTTCCAGTAGGCCGTAGCCTGTTTGACTGCGTCGTCGATCGCCTCCCAGGTTTCAAAGCGACGGCCTTTCAACGCCAGCGAGCGTAGGATTTTCCACCATGGTTCGATCAGGTTCAGGTACGCGGCGTAGGTCGGCTGAAACACAAACTCCCAGCGCGGATGCGCGAGCGAGAACAGCAAGACGTCGGTGGTGTGATGGGTGCTCAAGTTATCGACAATCGCATAAACCTGCGCGCCGTCTGCTGGCAGCCACGTATCGACGCGTTGGAGAAAGTCGACCCAGTTGGCACTCGTGCGGCCACGGTAGGGCTGCGTGAAGGCGTCACCGGTGGCTGGCCGGAAGGCACCGAAGATGTAGCCTTTGGCGCGTCGCCCATAGTCGACTTCCTGTTTCGCCCGTCCCGCTGGCGCTGGCGGTGCATCGGCCACGCCCGCCGGTGCAGTCTGCACCACTTCCTGGCCGCGGTAACTTTTGGCCGCCTCCGGCCCCATCTCGTCCACGCAGATCACGATGCTCCCGTCCGGTGGCGTGGTGTAGAGCGTTTCGATCCGCCCCTTTTTTCGGCGAAGGCTGGATCGACCCGTTCACCGAACCACGGTTCGTGGGTGCGCCAGCGCAGCCCTTCGGCGATCAAGATTTCATCGATGCGCGAGCGCTTGATGGGAAGGCCCTTCTGCTCATTCAGATATGTTTCGAGTCGATCCAGCGTCCAACTTCCAAACGGCAAGCCCAGGGCGTCAGGCTTGGTGAGTGCGGCGGCGATGATTTCCGCAACCTCGGCTGGGGTATATGTAGGTGGGCGCCCCGCCCGTGGCCGGTCCTGCAAGCCATCGATCCCAGCCACATTGAAGCGCTTGAGCCACGCATACGCGGTGGCACGGGTGAGCCCCAATCGTTCGGCAACCTGGCGCGGTCGTTCACCGTCCGCCAGGCCCAGAACGATCTGTGCACGCTCGACCAGGCGGGTCTCAGCCGTCCGCGAGCGGGTCAGTGTTTCTAACGCCATGCGTTCGTCCGCCGTCAGTTCGCGCAGTTCGACTTTGGTTCGCAGGTGGCACCTCCCACATCACAGGCTGCACATTGTATCATGACTTACCGGATGCACCACTAAGTATGAC
>JALZHG010000660.1 GCA_030914045.1 Chloroflexota bacterium
GTATGGCGGCGGCCGCTATGAGGTAGACGTAGAACTCGGTGGTCTTGGTGGAAGCCTTGGTTTCGGTGCTTCGCTCCCGGTCATCCCTTACAACTCCGACTCTATCCGCGTAATGCTTGAATCCCACGTATATCTTAGAGCCTCATTATTCGCGTTCGCCGAAACTGTCCTGTTGATGATAGTGGGCCTTACGGAACCCGTGTCGGGCATGAGCTACCCCTTTTAAGTATCCCCCCACCAGAAGCGCAAGAGCCCGCTAAACCGCCTCCGCTGCGTTGGTGTACAAAGCCCCTGGCGGCTAACTGGGACTTTCGTTATTGTGAGTATCCAGCTTAGATAAAGGGAGAAAAGAGAGCCGACGAGCGGACTCGAACCGCTGACCTGCTCATTACGAGTGATGCATCAGGCGTTGCAGGGACTTGCAGGGGTTTGCAAATCCCGCATATATAAGCCGCTTTCTTTTCTCTGGGTTGCCCTGTGTTGCACCGTGTTGCGTTCGCAGTGGTGTCAGAGTGGTGTCAACATTACTCTCGTATCCGGGTAGCGAGGCGGGATCCAGGAGTGAAGTGCTCCTCCCCTCCTCCCGATTGAATATCTTTTGTCAGCATGGATTGTCAATCATGTGACACCTCCCCGGGTGACAAAGTCGTCTACGATGGTGTCCTTATGCAGGACACCTACAAGTCCCCGATGGACGAGCACGGAAAGAAAATTCCGCCGAAAGACGTACCCGTAGCGCCCGTCAACCCCTGAGAGTAAGGCTACTCTTTCGAGTGGCTATGGAAGAAACGGAGCATCTCCTCGGAGGCGTCCGGCCCCTCGGGATCGGCGTAGGATCCGTCGGGGTCGCCGCCCGACCAGTCGTGGCCGAGTTCCTCGACGATCCACTTCTCCATGATGACAGCCCCTACCGGGCCCTCGTAAACGTATCTGACGTAATCGTAGCCCTCCGGCGTCTGTTTCCGCAGAACGTCAGCCGGTTCGTCGGTGATGCTGTCGTTGTCCGAGCCGTCGTGCGCGTAATCGTTCGTCTGCGCCCACTGTGAAAGCGTCTGATGACCGTTCACGACGTCGACTACCTCGTCTTCCTCTCCATGAAAGACGATCGTAGGGAGGATCCGCGTCTCCTGTCGGGCACTTAGGAAAGCGAGGCGACCCTGCCGGTCGGGGTCCGGCCCTCCCGTCTTCTGGACCACCAGGGCCTCTCTACTGTTATCGGCAGCTTTGTACTGGAGCCCCGAGTGCACGCCGATGGCGGTGTAGAGGTCCGGGTAGGTCGCCCCCAGGATGCTGGTCATAGATCCTCCGGCGGAGATCCCGGCGGCATAGACGCGGTTCGGGTCGACGTTGTGCTCGGCGATCACTTCTTCCGTAGCACCGGCGATGATCGAGGGTTCCCCTCTGCCCCTCTCCTGACTGGAGGGCTCGAACCAGTTCCAGCACCTCAGCGGGTTCGCGCCCGCGTTCTGCTCCGGGTAGAGCACGAGGAACGTCTCCCGCTCGCCGAGAGCGTTCATCCGTGTGCCTGCGGCGAAGTCTTCGGCATCCTGCCCGCACCCGTGAAGCATGACGATCAGTGGAACCCGCTGTTCTTCATAGCCACTCGGGACGTACAGCCGGTAATCTCGCGTTCCGTGCTCGTTAGTGAAAGAGTCCCGGGCAAAGGAACCCTCGCTCGTACTATCGAGCCCTGAGCGTCCGCCGCAGGCGGCACTGGCGAGTACCAACAAGCTCAGGGTCAACAACATGGGGATCCAACTCACGCTTCTCTCCCCAAACCTCCCCCTGGTCATCATTTGCGTCTCTTTATACCCTGCAGCCATGGTATGGGTAGGGTGCGGGACGGTTAATCCGCCAACCGGGTCTGATCACCCATCCGAAGGCTTCGCCCCATACCGACCTTGATGTTACGCAACGATCGAGGATCTTACTGGAATCATAAAGCCTATCAGTCGGAGTGCCTGCGCCAGTCCTCCGGTGACCTCAAGAAAGAAGAGGTCAGGGGCGAGAACCACCGAGGTATCAGCAAGCCCCCTTCCCTCGGTGGTATCAGAGCGTTGCAGGTTTGCACGAGTTTGCATATCCCCCATACCTAACAGCGTGTTGCAGCGGTAGTGAACCGATGAGAAC
>JALZHG010000051.1 GCA_030914045.1 Chloroflexota bacterium
GCCCCGACTTTGTCATTTCGAACGCAGTGAGAAATCTCGTCCTCCGCCAGTATGTTTCCTCTTTCTCATGGCACAGAGTGGCTGAAAGAAAGGTGTTATTGAGGTGGTGAGGGACGAGATTTCTCACTGCGTTCTAAATGACAAAGTCGGGGCCATGTGCTCATATTCCCTTCTATCATTTTTGAGATAGCTTCTAAAGAGGTACTTCATGGTATCGAGGACAATCCGGCACCAGCCTTATTGGGACCAGGATGAGAACTACGCGCCCCTACTCGACTTCGCCAGGCGGTACGCTCTCCTGCTGGTGTCGGGCTTCAGCGCCCCGGAGGAGAGTAATTCAGAGTGGCGGCACGTTCGCCTCGACGTAGATGGCGAGCAGGGCTGGCAGTACGGCACGGACAGCGGCTTCAAAGTCACCCTGTGGTGGGAGTTACAGCCGCGCTACGATGAAGTAACCGTGGATGGCCTGTCGGTTGAAGCGTTCGGTATGCCGGAAGGGGCCGACATGAAGCTCACAACCGAGCGTAGAAGCGGCGAGGACCGCTATATCGAGCTGGAGGTCTCCGGCCCGGAAGAAGGTGTGGAAGCAATCGTACGGGCATTCGGCCCCGAACTGGCGCAACGCTACCAGCGCACCGACGAGCAGTTGGACGCCGAACTTGCGAGCGCGCTCAGTTGCCTGGCAAATGGTGACTGGAAGGGTGCCCACATACGCGTCCTTACTGTGCTGAAGTACCGCCTCGAAGACCCTGAAGTCCACAGGCTGCTGGGGCTTGCCGAGGCACACCTGGGCGACTGGCAGGGCGCGAAGATATGGCTGCAAAAGGCCCTGGCGGCCACCTCTCCCGATGCTGAGACCCTGTACCACCTGGGGAGGGCTTACCAGGAGCTTGGCGAGCCGGAACGAGCAGCCAACACCTTCCGTCAAGTGCTGCAATTGTCACCGGAACATGGGCCGGCTCGTGAGGCGCTCGCCGGTTTGCCTTAGTGGTTGCGGCTGTGATTGTGAGATTGCGGGAGCCCTGTTCCCTCTGTCATCCTGAGCGTAGCGAAGGATCAGTGGCCCGCTCTTGACCGTTCCCAATGACGCTACGATGTTCCTCTTGCAGCCGTAATCCCCAAGGTTGAGGACTCTCGCTTACCCACCTGATCCTTCGCTACGCTCAGAATGAAAAGGGCGGGGCTAGTCGGGATTTCTGGCATCCGCAAAGCCCACGAACACAAGAGAAAATAGAGACTCCAGACGGAACTGGTGCTATAATAGGACTCAGAGTAGCTAACGTATGTAGCATCTGTAGCAATGGAATTTTGCTTTCACTTGCTACGCACACCGGTTTGCTGTTGTCAGGCCCTGCTATTGTGATTCGTTGTAGCCTGCAGTTGCGTTTGGAGGTAGCAGATGAAATACACCGATGAAGCCCTCGATGCGCTTCGGCGGGAAGGAGACTTACTCGCTGACGGCGTAATCGACTCGTTGGTAGCTGCGGGCACAGTAGATGAGGTCAACCGCGTGTTGCGGCATTTTGAGTACAACGACCAGCCGATACCTGAAGATTTGCCCCAGGTGGTGCGGGAATACCTGCGCATTACCGACAATCCGCCCGCCTGGGTGGACGCCGAGCGCATAAAGCGCGCGCACACCTTCTTCCTGGACGATGGCGCTCACGTCGCCTCGATATTGTGCTTAGGTGGGATGGTGGGCTGCTACGCCGTGCCTCATGGCGCGAAATTGCTCTCGATTACCAAGAAGCTGGACTATCCGCAGCGGCGCTTGCTTGAGACCGGGCAGTTCTGCTTCTACATGATGGACGAGCAGGCTTTCCAACCCAGGGGCCGATTCATCCCATCGGTCCAGAAGGTCCGGCTCATACATGCCGCGATACGCCGGCACCTCATGCAACACGGTAGGTGGCCTGTTGAGGAACTGGGCGTGCCCATCTGCCAGGAGGATATGCTAGGTGCCCTGATGATCTTCTCCAACGCGGTGGTTGACGGCATGCAGCGCCTCGGCATCCACGTCACCGAAGAGGAAGCCGAAGACTATTACTACATCTGGCGCGTGACGGGCATCATGCTGGGAATCAGGGAAGACGCTATACCGGAGACGTTGGCCGATTCGCACGAGCTTGCCCAGCAGTTGCGCCGCAGGCACCTGGGGCGCTCGCCGGAGGGAGTCGAGCTGACCCGGTCCTTGATTCGCATGTACCAGGACGTGGTACCCGGCAAGGTGGCGGACGGCGCGATTCCTGCTTTGATACGGTTCGTCGTCGGAGATGAAGTGGCTGATGTGGTGGACGTGCCGCGTACCGGCTGGGACCGCCAGGTCCAGTGGCTGCCGAAAGTAATGGACGCATTCGAGGACGCGGAGGACGAGTTCGTGCTCATGCGCAAGGTGCTCGACAGGGCCGCCTGGCTCATGCTTAATGGGGGCCTGCGCAAGTTCAGCGGAGGTCACTCCTTCCACTATGACATACCGGACGACCTGCGCTCCGCCTGGGGCATCACGAGGGACTGAGCCTTCACCGTCTCGGTTTGATGTGGCATTCAAGCGCTGAGTATAATTTCCGGACCCACTCTTCACAGCTGACCAGAGAGGCTAACCAGTCCGTGCCCGCCAAGTCCTGATTATAGCCCTGGTGATAGATGACCCCTGAAGAAGAACTAGCACACCTGAAAGCCGAAAATCTGGCACTGAAACAGCAACTGGCACAAGCCCAGGCGCGACTCACCAGGATGGGTCTGAAGATTTCAGCCAATGGATCAATGTTGCCACTGGCTGATAGTACGATATCTCATACTTCAAATACTTTAACTCATCTTACCGGTCCTCAGGAAGCTAGTCCCCCAGCTGGGCCTCCAAGTAGCCTGCCAGCAAGACGCGCCACTTCGAGGAGCGGTGAGAAGGGCCACGGAGAAAGCCATCCCCTGCCAGTCTGCACTGAGATTCCACGGGCCCATTCTCAATTGCGAGCCGAGCGCAACCCGGTCGTGGTGCCTGACCCTAACACCCGGACGACTGCCTCCATATCCCTCCCCCAACCTGATGTTGGCACCAACACCGGCGCTTCACCCATGCAGAACAATGGGCCTGGGGCGCAAGTAGATTCAAGCAGCGCAATGCGCGTCATAGAACCCCGGGTATCTCAGGCGAAGCAGCCGAATGATACACGATCTACTGAGGGCACGACATCTAGTGAAGATCATGCTCCCAGTATGGCGTTCAGAAAGATTTGGACGGCCCGACCCGTGTGGCTGGGGGTGGTAGGGTTCGTTGTCGGTGCGGGTGGTCAAGGGCTGCTTTTCCAGGAAGCTCAATGGGTAGGGGGTACGGTACTACTTGTGGCAGCGATGGTGCTGGCGATGATTGCCTGGAGTGGCTTGCGGGATGCGCCATTGCTGACCGCGAGGCTGGAGCAAGCCGAGCGGCGCATCAACTGGCGGCCTGAACTGGCGCTAAGGCTCCTCGGCATCACAGTCTCGCTCCTCCTACTGGTAGGCTCATATATGGCCTGGTACGCGCGTCCGGAGGAGGTCTTCGGTCTGCAAGGCGTACAGTGGCTGGCAAGCATGGCGCTCTTGCTCATATCGTGCGCGCGCTGGTACCCTCCCGAACAAACTCTGGACCCGCTTGAGGCACGCTGGCCTCGGTGGGAATATGTAGTCCTGGCGGGCCTCCTCGCCGTCAGTCTGATTACACACCTGACGCTTCTTGAAACTTACCCGCACGAGATCGACGTAAACGAGTACACCGCCTGGTTCGAGTCGATGCGCTTCTACCAGGACCCGCCCGCCGTCTCGATGTTTACCACCGTGTGGCTGGACCTGGGCTTGCCGAGCATGTGGTTCTGGTTCCAGGCTAAGTTCCTGCACCTGTTCGGTGTGAACCTTGTGGGGCTGCGCTTCATAACCGGCCTGGTGGGTGCGCTCACGTTGATACCGGTCTATTTGCTGTCGAGGCTGGTGTGGGGCCGCACTGCTGCGATTCTGACCGCCGTACCGGTAACTTTCCTGATCCTCATCCTGCACCATAGCCGGCAATCGTCAAACAATATCGCTACGGGATTCTGGTGGACCTTCTGCTTCTACTTCCTGCTCAAGGGCCTGCGCACTCGCCGTCCCGCCGACTTTGTGTGGGCGGGTCTATTCGCGGGAACCAGCCAGTACACATACTATGGTACGCGGCTCTTGCCCTACCTACTCGTCGTCTTTGCCGTATACCTGGCAATCGTTCACTTTCGCGCGTTCAAGGAGCGCATTGGCCTCCTTGGACTTACGGCGGTGGGCTTTATTGTAGGTTTTGGGCCCCTAGTGGCTTATTTCACGCGCAACCCGGAAAAGTGGGCGGGCAGGGGCTTGTCCGAGCTAATTGTCCCTCTTGAGATCCCGACTACCTGGGACCAAATCGCCAACATCTGGAATAAAGTTTGGCCCGAGGTGTGGAAGAACTTCCTGAGTCTTAGCGTTACCCCCGCCGCCGACACTTTCTTCTTCGCGCCTTTCTTTCGCCCGTTCGAGATCGTGCTGTTGGCCCTCTCTTTTGGGATCCTCATCTACCGGTGGCGGCAACCTGCATCGTTCTTAGTCCTGCTGTGGGCGGGAAGTATCGCGGCGGTCGCCTCCATCATAGACATTCCCATCAACCCGAACCCAAATTTCACTCACTGGGCACCCGCCTGGCCCGTGTTCTTCCTGGCTTATGGGCTTGCGCCTGCACTGTGGCTCGTAGCCCTGAGACGGACCTCCAGGCGATTGTGGCAGGTCGGTAGCGTCCTGGTAGCGGTTGGCATGGTTGTGCTGGCCTTCGCCAACTTCCGTTTCTACCTTGTGGACTACCCACCGCGCGTGGGCACTGACCAGGTGATACGTTCGATACAGGCAAGGTACCTTATGCAGGTAAAACCCGGCAGCACTACCCGCTTTGTTAGTTGCTGCTGGTTTGCCTTCAGTACGGAGTTTGGCGAAGCGTTTGCTGCTGATAAGCCAGCAGGTCAGCTAATGAACCCGAGCCGCGACCTACCTCTCGTGATGGACCCACCGCGCGACCAGGTGTTCGTTATGGCGCGCACGGTGGACGCTTACCTACCCATCTTGCAGTACTACTATCCGGGCGGGGAAATAGACAAGATAACAGGCAACGACGGCACGTACGTAGCAAGCGCATATAGAGTGTCGGCGGACCAGATCACAAGCCGCTACGGTGTAGCCGCGACTCTCCGTGCCAATGGCAGCATAATCTGGAACGGCAAGGTGCCCACTATTGGAGCTTTACCCACAGACGTGCCTGCTGACCAGTATCCATTTGAGATCACCTGGACCGGGGCCTTTTTTGTCCCGCAGACGGGACAGGTCACCCTCAACCTGGAAGGGGCCACAGGCAAGATGAGGATAATGGGGCAACCCGTCAACCCAGGTGAAGCGCTAACCCTTGACGCAGGTTGGGTGCCATTCATATTGGAGGCGCGCTTGCAGACTCCAACCGGAGTGCGGTTGCTCCTCGACCGAGGTGGTGCCGCGGAGGAGATACCAACAAAGCGGCTGTGGCCTGCGCAGCCAACCGACGGTCTAGCGGTAGCCCTGTCCTTACCTACCAGTCTGGCTGGTGACCAGGTCGGTAGCGTGATACACCGCATTGATCCCTTCGTCGGTGCCGCCACGCGAAGAACAATAAAGGGTTGGTCCCAGAAAGGCACCCTTAGCGATGAAGAGTACCTCCGCGTGTACGAAGAGACCCTTCCACTCGTCCCTGTGCTGCCCGGTGCGCCGGAGGGCGACGATTGGATACGGTGGAGCGGAGAGGTCTACACCGAAGAAGGCACTTACGGTATGGAACTGCGCACCGACGGCAGGGCGCAGATCGTCATCGATGGCGTTCCAGTGGTACAAAAGTGCGAGCCAACCCAAAACGAAGGCAGCGCATCAGCCAGCGTACAGTTAGAGCGAGGGTGGCACCAGGTCCAGTTGGACCTCCACCTGGCACAGGGTCAGTGGAGAGGGCTGGAATGGTTGTGGTGGCGTCCTGACGGCGTGGTGGAGGTCGTACCACCCAACCGCCTGCGTTACACCGAAAATACCAGCGAAGGGTCGGTCCGGTGGCCTGAGCCGCCTACTGAACTCAGTTGTCCATAGGGGCACTTTCTCATACAGCACCAGGATGGATTTTCTGGTGCTCCGCCAGGTATTCCCGCGCCAGCCGCTCCGCCCCTTCCTTGTCATCCTGCGCCAGCACACCGTCGAGCACCAGACCCAGCAGGTAGTCCTTCACCTCGCCTATCCAGCGTCCGGGCTTGCCGCCGAATAGCTGCATAATCTCGTTGCCGTCGAGGGGACTGGTAATCTTCTCGACTTCCTCCTGCGCCTTGATTTGCTCGCACCGCTCGTACAGGGCGTCTATGCGGCTCAGGGCGGCGGCCACGCGGAAAGGGCGTTGCGAGGTGATGTCGGCGCGGGACAGGGCGAACAGCCGCTCGTTAATGGGTGCGGTTTCGCGCAGGAAGCGGCGCACGGCACCGTCTGACCAGCCTTCGTCGTACAGGCCGATGCGCAGGTGCTCGGCCACCAGTTGCTCCACCTGCTCCACGACCTCGTGCGGGCGGCGCAAGCGGGTGAGAATTCGTTTTGCCATCTGCGCGCCCAGCTTCTCGTGCCCAAAGAAGTGCACCTCACCATCGGTGATGCCGTAGGTCTGCGGCTTGGCGATGTCGTGCAGCAGGGCCGCCCAGCGCAGCACCAGGTCGGGCGCGGTGCGGTCCACTACCTTAAGGGTGTGGGGGTAGACCTCCTTGTAGTGCAGCGGCCCCCGCTCCATCTCGTGCATCTCCAGCAGTTCCGGCACCGTGTACTCCAGCAGCCCCAGGTTGTCCAGGAGGCCGATACCCTCGCTCGGTGGGTCCGCTAGCAGCAGCCGGTCCATCTCGTCCCCCACCCTCTCGCGGGACACATCTTCCAGCAGAGGAGCCAGCTTCCGTATGGCCTCGGCGGTCTCGCGCTCGATGAAGAAGCTGAAGGTGGCGGCGAAACGTACGGCCCTCAGCAGGCGCAGCGGGTCCTCAGCGAACCGTTCCTCAGGGTCGCCCACCGCTCTGACGAGGTGCTGCTTTATGTTAATCTGACCGTCGTAGGGATCGTGCAGTTCTCCGGTCGCCAGGTCGCGGGCCATAGCGTTCATGGTGAAGTCGCGATGGGCAAGATCGGTGTGGAGGGCAGAGAGGGGGTCGTTGGGAGAGGCTTCCGCGCGGTTGCGGAAGGTGGTGACTTCGACGGTCGCATCGCCCACCTGCGCGGCTATCGTACCGAACTTCTCACCGAGGCCATACACCACGCCGGCCCCCGACTCCTCCAACATCGCTTTGATGGCTTCAACGGGCGCGTCGGTGGTCAGGTCGAGGTCGTGGGTGGGGCGGGACATGAGCGCATCGCGGACGCTACCGCCCACGAGGAAGAGACTGTAGCCCTGCCGCCGGGCAGCCAGGCTCAGCCTGTCCAGGAAGTTATCGGCTTCTGTCAGCAAGCTCGGAAACAAACAGTACATCACCCCGACCGCGTTCTCTCACCGAAAATCGCGCGTCCCACTCTCACCAGGGTAGCGCCTTCTTCAATCGCGTACTCAAAGTCGTCGCTCATACCCATGCTCAGGTGCCGCCAGTCTCCGGGGTACTCTTGCCTCATGTGCTCCAGCAGCAGGCGAAGCCGGGCGAACGTCTCACGCAACTCTTTCTCCCCCGCCCCGAACCTCGCAATCGTCATCAACCCCACGCAAAGCAGGTTCCCAAAACTCTCCATCTCACCCGCCAGCCGGGGCAACTCCTCCACGCTTATGCCTGACTTGCTCGCCTCCCCTGTGACGTTGACCTCCAGTAGCACCGGCAGCGGCTCTCCGTTTCGCTCTCGTCCCACCGCAACGTCGAGGTCTTGGGCGAGTTGAAGATTATCCACCGACTGAATGCAATCGAAGTGTCGCGCCGCGTGCCGGGCCTTGTTGCGCTGCAAGGTGCCGATCATGTGGAGGGAAATATTTTGCCGGGGCACCAAGCTGCTCTCCTGCGCCCCTGTATCGCGCCCGGCGAACCTGGCGAGGGCTTCCTGCACCCGGTTCTCACCGAAGACCGCCACGCCTGCCTCAACAGCTTGCAGAATCCGGTCCACAGGCTGCGTCTTGGTCACCGCAACGAGGGTCACATCTTCCGCGGACCGCCCCACCCTCTCCGCTGCCAATGCGATGCGCTCCCGCACGCGGCCCACATTGTCCGCAACGTCACTACTCACCACGCATCACTCGTCACTCGTCACGCAAACCGAGCACCGCACCAAACAGCCCGCATTTCCCCGCCTCGCCCCTGTGCGAATAGAACACGCTCGTGTTGTGCATCGTGCAAAGCCCGTCTATGGCGACATTGCGCGCGGGCACCCCGGCCTCCACCAGCGCACGGCGTATGCCTTCCCAGAGGTTGAAGTAGACTTCGCCTTCGTATAGCTCGAGCAACGGCAAACGCACAGACCAGGGTCGTGAGTAGGCTGCCTCCACCGCCTCCACCACTGGTGGGCCGACTTTGTAGCAGCACGGCCCAATGCCAGGCCCCACGACCGCGACTATGTCTTCCGGGTGGGAACCGAAGTGCCGGCCCATTGCCTCGACCACCTTCGCGGAGATGCGGCTCACGGTGCCCTTCCAGCCGGAGTGCGCCAGTCCGATAGCGCGGCGTACCGGGTCGTAGAAGAAGACCGGAGGGCAGTCGGCGGATAGCGCCATAAGGTAGAGGCCGGGCGTGTTTGTTATCAGGGCGTCGCAGTCCTGGATGCCGGGTTGGTCTGGGAGCATACCCCTGCCCGCATCACCGTTCCCTACCAGCGCCACCTCGTTGCCGTGCACCTGCTGGCAGCCGACCATCCTATCGAGCGAGATGCCCAGCCTGTCGGCAAGACGCGCGCGGTTGGCGAGGGCCACCTGTGGATCGGGTGGGTTGGCCGGGGTGCCACGCCGGGCGCTCAGGTTCCAGTCGGTACCGTCGGGCGCAAAGCGTGTGGAGATGCCGTGCAACAACTCCCGGTAGGGGCGCAGTGCAAGGACGCTGTATATACCCTCGCGGACCGGCAGCCCCGCCGGACGCGCTGGACTAGGACCGTTCGCTGAGCCGCCTGGCGAAATCGTCTGGATTCGCATCTGGTTCCTCGTCCTCGTAAGGAAGGTACTCCGTGTCCATCCCGCCCGCCGTACCCGTGGCGTAGGCTCCACCGGCGGCACCTTCGCCTTCGATATCTTCTTCTTCGTCATCGTCGGCGTAGCTGCTTACGAACTGGTAGTTCTGCACGCTCGGGTAGTACACCTCGATGCCGAACTCGCTCGGAACGCCCAGCGTATCGGTAATCTCGGTCATGATCTGGTGGATCACAACGTCCAGCGACTCGTCGTCCTCCGGCCCGTGCGCCTGGTCGAAGCCGGTGATGAACTCGTTCCACAGCAGCAACGTGCCCACCACCTGGTCTTCTAGGTAATGCACGTCTATCTTGCCGATGTTCACAGCCGCACCGTTGGCGTCCCGGTTAGCCGAGTCGAAAATGAGTATCTCTTCCGAAGATGGGGTCCGCGTGGACCGCCGAAGCATCAGGTTCATAGCACTCCTTGGTGGACGATAGACGATGGACGATGGACGATAGTCGGCGGACGCTGGGCCAAGCGCGATTGATGAAGGACGATAGAGCCTGGAAAGAGTCCTATCGTGCATCGCCTACCGTCCCGCCTCTTCTACATAGCCCAGGATGATCTGGTTGATTACCTCTTCGATGGGGGCCTTGTCGTCGGTGAAGACGAGCCTGGCGGCATCTGGCTTGACTTCGCGAATGTTGCCTTTTTGCTGGCTCACATCGAATATCTGCTTGAGGACCGGCTGGTCTACGCGGCTGGCGTTCTCGCCGAAGTTTTCAAAGCGCGAGGGGCTGGCCGTGCCAATTATCATGCTGTTAGCCATCGTGGGCACGTCAATGACGTACACGTTGGGGTACACCTGCAACATCGTGTTGGCGAGGGCATCCACCAGGCGGGTGTCATGCAGCGTGCGGCCCGCGTTGATCATCACGGCACCGTCGGGTGTGAGGTGGTCCTTCACTTCCTGGAAGAATTCGACCGTGGTCAGGTGGAACGGGATGTAAGGCTGGCGGTATGCGTCAATGCCAATTACGGTCCACTTCTTGTCGCGCCCGCCCGTCTGTAAGTAGGTGCGCCCGTCCTCCACGTGGGTGGTGACGTTCGGCAGCGTGTCAAGGGCGAAGTAGCGACGGCCCACCTCCACTATCTCAGGATCTATCTCGACGCCGTCCATCGGAATGGGGCCGTAAGCCTCGGTGATGATGTGTGAGGCGGTACCGGCTGCCGAGCCGATCATCGCCATGCTCTTGTAATCGTCCTGCTCGAAACCTTGCGAGAAGTAAGGAGCGATGGCCCAGTAGTCCCAGGGGCCGCCGGTCAGCAATTCGTCAGGGTTGTAGATCGAGTGGATGGCGCGGCCTTCGTTCAACATGAGGCCGAGACGCTTGCCCTCTCGCACTACCTGGATGTAGTTATACGCCGACTCCTTCTCGTAGATTAGCTCGCCTCGCTCCGGCGGCTTCACCAGCCCACGAGGCGCAAACGCCGCCAGTCCGAGCACCACAAGCAGCATCAGGACAGACAGCACGGCCTGGCGCGTGTTCGAGGTGCTGAGAAGGCCAAATATTGAGAAGACCATCAGCACCACGGACGCCGAATAGAGGGTGGCCGTCGTGCCGATGTAGGGTATTAAGAAGAAGGTAGGGAAGAGGGTGCCCAGGATGCTGCCCAGCGTCGAGAGGGCCGACACCTGACCCGCTGTGCCCCCCGCCGAGGCTGCGCCCACCGACCTGAGGCGTATCGCGAACGGCGACACGAAACCGAGCAGCAGCAGCGGCACCGAGAAGAGCAGTATCACGCCGACGAGCGAGCTATAGAAAATGCCCACCGACACCTGGCTGAACCCGGTGAGAGACCAGCTAAGTATGGGCCTGGCAAGCATTGGGATGAAGCCCACTGCCAGGGCGGCCACCGCGGTAATGGTGTACAGCAGCGAGGCGCGAGGGTAGCGGTCGGCCAGTTTGCCACCCAGCCAGTAGCCGAGCGCGAGGTAGACCATCACCAACCCGATGAGGTTCGCCCAGATGAACAGGGAAGTGCCGAAGTAGGGTGCGAGCAGTCGCGACGCCGACATCTCCACCGTCATTACCGACGCACCGCCGATGAACACGACGAACATCAGCACCAGCCCCGCGACCCGGCTCCGCGCGGCTGCCGCGGGCGCGACATTAGCGTTCACCAGAGACGTAGCGGGGTTCTCAGTAGTAGTTGCCAATTAGCTGCTCCTGTCTAAGTGCGGGCGCTACGATAGGGCGTCTTCGCAGGCCGCCCGGTCATTATACCGCGCCCCCGAACCATGCGGCAAGAATATCCTAAAGATAGGCATTGCAGGATCAGCATCAGTGATGCGTGTATCGTGGGACCCTACTCCACCCTGTCATCCTGAGCGCAGCGAAGGATCAATACCCCGTTCTTGATAGCCGCTTTGACGGCACATCAGGTAGCCATTGTCATTTCGAACGAAGTGAGAAATCTCGTCCCTCACCCCACTGTAAGCATGTTCTCCTGGGACTCTTTGGCTGTAGGAAAGGCGAAACTCGGGTGCTGAGGGACGAGATTTCGAACGAAGTGAGAAATGACAAGGTAGGAGCCCTGTGCTCAACAAGGAAGGATCTGGTATGGGCTACTGATCCTTCACTACGTTCAGGATGACAGGGTGGGAGTTGGTCCTGCTCTCCGTCTTTAAGGCGTATTGCCACCCCTCATTGGGGAGGCAAAATCAGTCAGGACAATGGGCCTGGAATCGGTATGCTATAGTACATGTGATAGGTTGTGAGATTGCCTTACGCTCGAGCTTCAGAAGCGCCCTCCTGGACCACCGCCTGGGAAGCAGCGGCTTGTCCCTTCTCTCGCGATTACATGCCCTATCTTGAGTGCAGTTCGATGAAAGTAGGAGGCTAACATGGCTAAGAAGCTTTACGTGGGCAATTTGCCGTATTCGGTGACAGAGGACCAACTGCGGGAGATGTTCTCCGAGCTTGGGGAGCTTTCGGACGTAGCAGTGGTCACCGACCGCTACACGGGCCAGTCGAAGGGCTTTGGTTTCGTGGAGATGGTAAGTGACGAGGCAGCACAGGCCGCGATTACCAAGTTCGATGGGCAGGATATGAACGGCCGCGCCATGGTCGTCAACGAGGCCAAGCCCCGCGAGGACCGTGGAGGCGGCGGCGGCCGCTCTTACGGGGGTGGCGGAGGCGGCGGAGGTCGTGGCGGTGGGGGCTACGGCGGAGGCGGCGGTCGCGGCGGTCGCGGAGGCGATGGCGATGGCGGCGGTGGGGGCGGACGCGGACGCTACTAGTTACTCGGCTACAAGGAGTGCCGGGAGGTTGACGATCTGATCTCCCGGCACCGAAGCCCATTCTGAGAAAGCGAGACGAACCATGTCCGAGACCAGTAACTTGAACAAGTTAGAAGCGCGTTGCAGCCAGGTGATGAGCTCGCCCTACCTGCGCAAAGAGACGCCGCCGGAACTCAAGAACCTGCGCACCGTGCTCCAGACGGTCAGCCAGCTAATCACGGAAGACCTGCCGCCGCTCATAACCGAGATCAGGCAGCTACGCAGCCGCAATAAGAAACTCGAAGCCGAGTTGGAAGCCCTGCGCTCGGCCAATGAAGCCGCCACCAATGGCGCAACAGTAGACGAAGAAACCACGAGTGAGGCCGCCACACCCGCCGAGGCGTCAACCGAGACGACAAACGGAGCGTAGATGCGCGGCTCATACAGCGGCCACCAACTGTGAAATCGCCCGGATGAATCCCTCCTCAAGCATCCCCTGAAGCTGTCCAAGACTCACCAGTCCCCGCACGGGGACTTTGCAAACCATAGCCCTCGACTTTAGTCGACGGGCGTCCCCTCACGCCAATCGTCCATCGTCTATCGTCCATCGTCCCTCATCCCTCGTCTATCGTCCATCCGCAATTGCCATCGGCGCGCACTGGTGCTACAATAGAGCACCCGGTAAGGTCCGGCGCATGGGCATACCCGGACGCCTGCCGGTCGTATATCCAGCTTCAAGTACAACGGAGGAATCGACTATGTTCTCGAAGCGCGTCCACAGAGGCTCTTTTGCGCTCTCACTGTTGCTTGTAATTAGCCTGCTCCTGAGCGCATGCGGTGGCGAAACACCCGCACCCGCCGCGACCGCCACTACAGGCGAGCAGGTGGCTCCCACGGCAGGCACCGAAGCAACAGCTACTACCCCGGCGGGCGACAGGGGCACGGAGGCTACGGCCACCACCCCGGCTGGAGACACAGGCACCGAGGCTACGGCCACTACCCCGGCAGGTGACGCTGGTGAAGGCAGGGGCACGATCAAGATCGGCTTCGCCTTTATCACCAGCGGCGACAACGCAGTCTACGGCAATTCACAGCGCGCGGCCGCCGAGATGGCTATCGAGGAGATCAACGCGGCGGACGAGGGCCCGCGCATAGAGGCCATCTTCGAGGACACGGCAGGCAAGCCCGACCAGGCCATCACCGTCTTCCAGAAGTTCATCAATAGCGACCAGGTACACGCTATTATTGGCCCCACCCTGAGCAACGAGGCCCGGTCTTCCGACCCCGTGGCACAGGAAGCGGGCGTGCCGGTGCTGGGGGTCTCCAACACGGCGGGCGGCATCACCGATATAGGCGACTACATCTTCCGCAACTCGTTGGCTGAGTTCCAGGTGATACCGGAGACGATCAGGCAGGCAAAGGAGAAGTTGAACCTCACCAAGGTATCGCTCCTGTACGCCAGCGACGACGCCTTCAGCAAGTCGGGCGCTGACGTCTTCCGCGCCGAGTTGCAGAAGAACAACATCGAGATACTCAGCGAGCAGACCTTCGCCACCGCCGACACCGATTATCGCACCCAGCTAACTCAGATCAAGGGCGAGAACCCCGACGCGATAGTCGTCTCCGCCCTAGCCAACCCCGCCCAGACCATCTTGCAACAGGCCCGGCGTGACGTGGGTATCGACCCGAAGGTCCACATTATCGGCGGCAACGGATTCAACTCTCCGGCAGTCGTGAAGGCGGCGGGCGACACCGCTGAAGGCCTCGTAGTGGGCGCGGCCTGGAACCTCAACGCCACCGACGAGCTTAGCCAGCAGTTCATAAAGAACTTCAACGCCAAGCACGGCAAAGACCCGGACCAGTTCGCGGCCCAGGCCTACGCGGGTGTCTACATAGTGCATTTCGCCGCCTCGCGAGCCGACCTTGAGGGAGAAGAGCTTGCCGATGCGCGCGACGCCATACGCGCTCAACTCAACAACATAGAGAACTTCGGTACTGTGCTAGGCCCCTTCGGCTTTACCGACAACCGCGACGCCAATCACCCGCCCGTGGTGCAAATCGTCAGGAACGGCGTGTTCGAGATCTTGAAGTAGACGATGGACGATGGACGATAGACGATGCTAGGTCTCCTATCGTCTATCGTCCATCGTCCATCGTCCATCGTCCATCGTCCGGCAAAGCCATGAACCTCTCTCAGCTTCCGCAACAGCTACTGAACGGTATCTTCTCGGGCAGTATCTACGCGCTCTTCGCGCTTGGGTATACGCTCATCTTCGGCGTGCTCGACATATTGAACCTGGCGCACGCCGCCATCTTCATGCTGGGGGCCACATTAGCGTGGTGGCTCACGGTGGACCAGGGTTGGAACCTGTGGTTGGCGTTCGGCATGTCGGTGCTCTTTTCTGGCTTGCTCGGCGTGCTGCTGGATAGGGTGGCGTTCCTGCGGCTCAGGTTGCGGGGAGCGCCCCAGCTTTCTGCTATGATTAGCTCCATTGGTATGGCCCTCATCTTTGTGGGCCTGTCGCGTTTGCTATTCAACGCCGAGCGCAAGCAGTTCCCCTACGGCACCTTCCCGCCGGTCTTCTTCGACATCGGCAGCATGCGCATCCGCCTGCTGGACGTGATCATCCTGGCCGTAAGCCTCGCGATGATGTTCGGTCTGACCTACCTGGTACGCAGCACCTCGTTGGGCCGTGCCATGCGCGCAGTGGCCGAGAACCCACGAGCGGCGGCCCTGCTCGGCGTGAACATCGACAAGGTGATTATGCAGACCTTTTTCATCGCCTCTGCGCTGGGCGGGGCGGCAGGCATCCTGTACGGCATGAGCCTCAACAGCATAGAGCCGGGCATGGGCAACCAAGTAGAGCTAAAGGGTCTGTCAATCATCATCCTGGGCGGCATGGGCAGCATTCCGGGTGCTGTAATAGCGGGCTTCCTCATCGGGATGGTCGAGGTGCTGAGCGTCGTATTCGGCGGCTCCCAGCTAAAAGACGCCCTGGTGTTCGTCGCCCTCTTCCTGGTGCTCCTGCTCCGCCCCCAGGGCATCTTCGGCGCGAGACAGGGCAGAGCGGCGTAGAGGCGGGGTTCTGAAACGTGAAACGTGAAACGTGATGGGGCGAGGACAACAGCGTCCCGCGAATGCTATCTTGTGGGTTTTGCGAGACCAAAGCCCCTTCTGTCATCTTGAGCGTAGCGAAGGATCTCAAGAAGGTGGTGTAGGGATGGTGTTGACATGGAGTGGCAAGTGCGGGTTACTAAGGGTTCAGCACAGGGGTAAGGGCGGCATCTGAGATCCTTCGCTACGCTCAAGATGACAGGGGGAAGCAGGGTTCAATCAAGAGAAAGCATCACATTCACGTACCAAACATCACAAGCCGCATCACGTTTCACGTTTCACGTTTCAGAACCACGTTTCACGTTTCAGAATCCGTTTCAACTACAGCCCATGGTTGAGTTTTACAACAACAACAGCTTCCTCATAAACCTCGTCGGCATCAATGCGATCATGGCGTTGAGCATTTACATCACCCTGTCCTGCGCCATGCTCTCGCTCAGCAACGCGGCTTCAATGGCTATTGGGGCTTACACGGCAGCCCTGCTGACCCAGCAGGCGGGGTGGCCATTGTGGTTGGCTGTGGTCGCGGCTGCGGCTGTGGCCGGGTTGGTGGCGCTGGTCCTGGGCATGCCCATATTGCGGCTGCGCGGCGTGTTCCTGGCAATCGCCACGCTCGGCTTCGGTGAGGTCATTCGCATTATCATAGTCAACACTCCCGCGGTGGGCGGACCTGAGGGCTTCCGGCTCAATGCGGGCAATCGCTCCGGGGTTGTGACGGGGCTGGAGATATTCGGCACCTTGCTGGTGCTGGCCTACTTCTTCGCCCGGCTGAAAGGCTCGCGCATGGGCCTGGCTATGGACGCCATACGCGAAGATGAAAATGCCGCCCGCACGATGGGTATCAACGTCACTTTTTACAAAGTCATGGCCTACGTAACGGGCGCGGGCGTGGCCGGGATTGGCGGTGCCCTGTACGCCCACCTGCGCTCGTTTCTTAGCCCAGGCGACTTTGGCTTCCAACGGGCCGTGGACATCCTGGTGTTCGCGGTCGTGGGCGGCACCTTCGCCTGGCGCGGGGCCATACTGGGCGCGGCGCTCATTACCCTGCTGCCCGAAATCACCCGTAGCGTGCCGGTGGTGGCCGGGCTGAACATCAAGGACCACCCGGAAATCTTCAGCGGCCTCATATTGCTGCTGGTTATCCTCTTTCTACCAAAGGGGCTGCTAACTTTCTCCCTCGGCCTGAAGTTGCGCCGCCCGGCACCCAGGACATTGGAGAAGGAGGCTTCGCCATGACCTCCAAGGCCGCGGAGCCAACAGCCAGAGAGCCTATCCTGAGCGTGCGCAACCTGACCCGCTCGTTCGGCGGCCTGGTGGCGGTAAACAACGTTTCCTTCGACATCTATCCGGGCGAGATATACGGGCTGATAGGGCCGAACGGTGCGGGCAAGACCACGGTGCTCAACATCCTGAGTGGCCTGCTCACCCCCACAAGCGGCACGGTCACCTTCCAGGGGCACCGCATCGAGCGGTCGCCCGCCTACCGCATAGCCCGGCTGGGGGTGGCGCGCACCTACCAGAACATCCGCCTATTCGCCGCGATGAACGTGCTGCAAAACGTGATTGTGGGCCAGCATTCCCGCATGCAAGGCACCCTGGCCGAGCGGTTGGTCTTCTCGCCTCGCGTCCGCAGAGAGGAGGAGATGGCCCGGCAGAAGGCCCTGGCCCTGCTGGAGAGCGTCGAATTGGCCGGGGTGGCGGAAGAGCCTGCCTCGGCCCTCGCGTACGGCAACCAGCGCCGCCTGGAACTGGTCCGCGCCCTCGCCTCAGACCCAAAGCTGCTGTTGCTGGACGAACCCGCCGCCGGCATGAACGCCGCCGAGAGCCAGGCCCTAGGGGAGAGCCTGCGCAACCTCGCCGGGCAGGGCCTTACCCTGCTCGTCATCGAGCATGACATGGCCCTGGTGATGAGCCTCTGCGACCGCATAGGCGTGCTCAACTTCGGCAACCTCATAGCCGAAGGCACCCCAGAGGTGATAGCGAGCAACCCGCAGGTGATTGAGGCATATCTGGGGGCGGAAGAGTGAAACGTGAAACGTGAAACGTGAAACGTGAAACGTGAAACGTGAAACGTGAAACGTGAAACGTGAAACGTGAAACGTGAAACGTGAAACGTGAAACGTGACAAGTAATTCGTAATTATGCTAGAAGTGACCGATCTCGCCGTGAGCTACGGGCAAATTGAGGCGGTAAAGGGAGTGACCTTGCGGGTGGAGCAGGGGCAAATAGTGGCGCTCGTGGGGGCGAACGGCGCGGGCAAGTCCACCACGCTGGCGGCTATATCGGGGCTGTTGCGGCCGAGCAGGGGCAGCATCAAGTTCGAGGGAACGGAGATAAGCCGCTGGCCCTCCCACAGGATCGTGGAGGCCGGTATCGTGCAGGTGCCGGAGGGCAGGGCCATACTCGCCCGCATGACGGTGAAGGAGAACCTGGAGATTGGGGCTTCAGCGGGAGGCCGCAGGCCAGTAGACCAGGCGGCTATCGAGCGCATGTACGAGCGCTTCCCGGTGCTTGGCTCCCGGCGCGATGGCATGGCGGGCAACCTGTCGGGGGGCGAGCAGCAGATGCTTGCCATAGCCCGCGCCCTCCTGCTCAAGCCTCGCCTGATGCTCATGGACGAGCCTTCGATGGGCCTCGCGCCTCTGCTGGTGCGCGAAATCTTCAACATTATCGCGGAGCTAAACCGCGACGGCAGCACTATCCTGCTGGTGGAGCAGAACTCCCACAAGGCGCTGCAAATCGCCCACTACGGCTACGTGCTGGACCGGGGCCGGGTAGCCCTGGAAGGCACGGGCGAGTCGCTGCTGCACAACGAGCAGGTGGAGCGCACCTACCTCGGCGGGGCGGCGAGAAAGTAGACGGACGATGGACGATGGACGATGGGAGACGAAAACGCAAAGACGCAAAGTACGCTAAGGACGCGCAAAGAGAAGAAATGGTTTGGATGAGTTCAAGTCACTACTCAGTCCTCAGTCCTCATCACTCCTGTCGTCCCTCCCCGCGTTCCTATCACCTTCGCTGGTACTCCTGCCACTATGCTATAGGGGGGTATAGAGCGCGTCACAACGCTACCGGCGGCCACTACCGAGCCACGTCCCACGGTTACGCCGTCCAGGAAGATAGCCCCGGCCCCCAACCAGCAATCGTCCTCTACGATGATGCCCTTCCGGCGAACGCCCTGCTCGCGCATCGGCTTGGTGGCGTCTTCGTAGTTGTGGTTCTCGCTGTGAAAGCTGAGGCGCTGGCCGCCAAGCACGTTAGCGCCTATTTTCACGCCACCGGCAGCCCCTACGAACGAATATTCTCCCAGCGACGAGTTGTCGCCCATGACGAAGCCCTTGCTGGTGGTCCACAGCACCGAGGAACTGCGTATGACGCAGCCACGAGCCACAGTCACACCATCCCCCAGACGCACGCCCCATTCGCCCAGCGCATCTATGAACACATTGTCGTCTATGACCACCCCGCGACCTGTTTTGAGTAGGTGAGCGTGCCGTATCGTTACGTTGCGGCCCAGGAACAGGAATCCCTTGACGCTCCCAATCAACGGGCGGCGCACGTAGCCTCTGAGCAGCATGACGCCGCGCACGGTGAATATTTCAATGAGGCTGCGGGCGCTTATATCCGGGTGAATCGGGTAGGGTCGCCCTGGACGCACCCGCGTGATTACCCACGAGAGCAGGCGGTGCAATGGCGGCTGCTTGCCTGACTGTGCGGCAGGGTCGTCGGTTGCCTGCATCAGCGTCTCCGTCTCTTCATGCTGGCTGCGGCCTTGTACGCTTCCAGGGTCTGCCGGGCCGTTCGTTCCCAGGTATAGGACGCCGCGCGAGCCTTTCCTGCCGCCACCATTTTCGCCCGTAGCTCCTGCTCCGACAACAAAGAGTTCATAGCGTGAGCGAAGCCTTCGCTGTCGTCGGGCGGCACCAGGAGGGCGGCATCGCCCAGCACCTCCGGCAGGCAGCTCGCCGACGCCGCCACCACGGGCGTGCCGACCGACATCGCTTCAAGGGGAGGCAACCCGAAGCCCTCGTACACGGAGGGGTAAACCAGTATATCCACCGCTCCGTACAAAGCCGGCATCGCCTCGTGCGGCACCCGGCCCAACCAACGGACTCGGTTCTGCAAGCCGTCGGCGGCGATGCGCGCGTGGTACTCCTCGAAACCGCTCTCGGTAGCCCCTGATATGAGCAACAACGCTTCCGACAGTTTGCTACCCTCGGCGGCCCCCGACATGGCGCGCAGTACCACGTCCAGGTTCTTCCGACTGAATGGCGCGCCTGAAAAGAGGAGCAGAGGGTCCCGGCCCTCTCCCACAGGCAGACCCAACTCGGCAAGCAGGCGCTCGGTGGCTTCGGGCGGTTGTGGCTGGTACCGGGGGTCCGGAGCCGCGGGCGCGACCACTACGCGCCTTTCTCGCACGCCGTAGTACTTGATCGCTTCCCGCCTGGAGAATTCGGAAAGCGCGATAATGCGCCCCGCCCCGCGCGCAACCAGCGGCAGGATGAAGCGGTTATAGACACGCCACTCCAGGGGATAGTCCTGCGGAAAGCGTTGCGCGGCCGCGTCGTGGATGTTGATGACGACCGCCGCCGGAGAGCGCCAGGGTGTTACAAACGCCGGGCAATGAAGCACGTCGGCCGGGCGCTTCAGCAACTCACGGCGAGCACCCGACGCCAACCACCCCACCGTCTGCTTCGGGTTGCTAGCGACCGGTCCCGAAATCTCATGTGCTGCTACGTCGGTTCGGACCTGCAATGCCTCCAGCAAGGACCTGGCATATACGCTGAAGCCCCAGACCGGGAAGCGGTTGGGGAAGGTCATATCGAGGGCCACGCGCAAGGGTTTGCCTACTCCAGTCCCCCCATGCTGCGACCGGGCGTCAGAAGGAGCCATCAGGGACGCGCCGGCCTTCCCTGTGCAACGCCTGCCTCCTCATTATCTTGGGGCCGTCCAGCCGCAGGACCAGACGGTATGTCGGTTGTCCGCTCACTTACGAGCGACAAACACAGGCCCGAGGTCCACCAGAACAGGAAGAGGACTGAAAAGTTGCCCCATATGGCGCTTGTGATCATAATTGGGACGAGTGCCAGGCCACCGACCAGCGGCACTAATGACAGGCCTTCAGTAAAGGCGTCCCCACGTACGCGCCGCCATGCAAGAAAACTGTACACCAGGCTCGCCCCGTACATCAAGACGTACAATAGTCCGCCCAGGAGGCCTATTTCAGCGAAGATCGCCAGCAGCGCGCTTTCGCCAGGGCCTTCAGCATCCCCGAAGCGAGGCACCGAGCTGCCCAGACCCGTACCGAGAGGGTACTTTGCAATATAATTGGCCCCCGCGCGCAGGGCCGCCAGATGCCCGCGAGTGGAAGGGTCCTCATTAGTGAGCATGCGTTCAACGAGTTCGCCGCTGTTTGTGCCACCTGTGCCGCCTGTGCCGCCGGTGCCGTCCTGTCCTGAATTGTCGCCTTGCCCCGGCTGCGCGGTGGGAGAAGTCACCGCTGTGATAGTTGTGGCTGTGGGAGTGGGGCCGGACTCAGTGAGGCCGAGTTCCCGGACCATAGCCAGTCCGGCCGGGGGACGCACCTCAACCAGCTCGTACGTCACCAGGGGACCGAAGTTCACATACTCTATCAAGATAAACACCACGGCCAAAGCCACAGCAGCCCCGGCGAACACGGTGCGCCAACGGCGCAGGAGCAATATGAGCAATAGGAAGGCGATGACCATGACCAGCAGAGCGCCACGGGTCACGCTGAACAGGATGCTGACGACCAGCAGCACGAACGCCGTCCAGCGAAACCAACTCGGCAGCTCTCGCCCGCCGTCCCTGTAGCTGACGAGCACGGCGCAAATGGGCACCAGTAGCAGCCCTGTGTAGGCCACTCCAAGGGGGCTGACATATGTCGAGACCATACGGCGAAGTCCCAGGCCCGTGCTGGTGCTCTGGAAGAAATTTTCAGGCAAACCGGCAGGCCCACCAAACTGATACCCCAGCCAGGCAGTAAAGGCATTTACGCCCCAGTCTAGCCAGTCAGCCGTAGGCACGAACCAAAGCTCCCAGAGTCCAAACAACCCGACGACTATTATGGAGCCAAGCAGCACCTTACCCGTCCACACTAGGTCCTGGCGCGAGTACCGCCAGAAGATTCTGCCGAACGCGTACAGGAGCGGCAGGAGCATCATGATGCGGAAGCTCACTAAACGCTGGCCGAGCGAGTTGTCGATGGGGAAGACACCCTCTGGAATGAGCAGGTACAAGCAGGACAGCGCCGCGAAGGCTATCATGGTCCAATCGAGCCAGCCCAGACGCGGCAACTTCCCGGCGCGCCAGGCCCCCCAGGCCAGTTTCCCTGTCAGGAAGAGCAACAGGAGGATCACACCCTCTTTCCAGAACTGCACCAGCCTCACCAACAACGCGGGGGTGCCCAGGCCGATCAAGACTATCAGTACAATGTTGTGGAAGGCCATGCCTGCAACCAGCACTGCAAGCGCCCTGAACGGCGCGCGGTATATGACCACCAGCAGCCAGGCATAAGCTGCCAGCAAAATGAGGCTCAATCCCGCGCCTACGATAGCCACTAAACCTGTGTCCTCCTCTGCCCAAAGCGACCCGAGAGGTAGTCGCGATATGCCTCAAGTTTGGTGGAGGCCTGCGGGTCATCTTGCGGCAACCTGAGCCGCCACGCGAACGAGCGCCACACCACCTTCACCAGGGCCGCGGCCAGTGAGGCCCGAGTGCCCCACTTCTTTATGAAACGGAGGCGGTTACGCTCCCAGTAATAAATGCTGCCGAGCGAGGGCAGGGTGCCGGTGGTCGCGTTCACCCTGTGCCGTATCCTGGCCCCCGGCACCACGAGCAGCCGGTATCCTGCCGCGCGCAGTCTGTAGCACCAGTCTACGTCCTCCCAATAGAGAAAGTAAGCCGGGTCCATCAATCCGACCTGCTCCACCGCCCTGCGGCGCACCAACATACAGGTACCCGCCAGCCACTCGGTCTCGTAAGCGGGAACGTCGGGCACGTGGTCGGGCGGCTCGTCCAGCCAGAGGTGCTCCGGCAAAACCCGGCCGCCCATCCGCACGCTACCCCCGCCAAACCACACGCGCCCCGGCTCCGAGGCATAGAGGACCAGTGGGCTGGCTGCCCCTACCTTCTCGTGCTCCTCCAGGGCCTGCACCAACCGAGAGACGACGTCTTGCTCCAACAGCACGTCGTTGTTGAGCAGCAGGACGTGCTCGGCCCCCATCTCCAGGGCTATGCGCATACCCAGGTTGCAGCCCCCCGCGAATCCCAGGTTGCGCTTGCTCCCCCACAAGTCTACATGGGGGAACTCCTCATGGATAACGGATAGGGTCTCTTCCTGGTTCCGGGAGGCATTGTCGAGTAGTACTGCCCGCAGTCGGGGGTAGTCTTGCCCCTGGAGGGAGCGCAAAGTATCCTGGGTCAGTTCCAGGTTGTTCCAGTTCAGGATGACGGCAACCACCTCTGGTAAGCGCGTGGTAGGAGTAAGGTGTGGGGGAGAAGAGGCGAAGGACCGGCGGTTCGTTGTAGCTATGGTATCCGGGGCTTGCATAGACGAAGTGTTTACCCTGATGGCCTGATGCTATTTGAACTAGAACCCAGGCTGCTTGGAGCCGTGGATCATCGGGCTACCACCTGGCGGTACAAGCTGCCGAACTGAGCGGCGTAATGCCCGGATAGAAACTGCGCGTCCACACGCTCCGAACCGGCTTTGCCCATCGCCTGGGCCAGCGCCCGGTCCCGCAGGAGCAACTCGACCTTCTGCGTGGTATCTTCCAGGTCGCCGGGTTGTACCAGGAATCCCGTCGCGCCATTATCCACTATTTCGGCAAGTCCTCCCAATCCCGCGACCACGACGGGCTTTCCTGCGGACATCGCTTCCACCGCCACGAGGCCGAACGGTTCCGCGCGGACCGGCAGGTGCACCAGCACGTCGAACAAGTTGACCGCAACCGGCACATCCGAGCGCAGGCCCGCTACTATTACGCGCTCCTTCAGTCCCTTCTGCTCGATCAACCCCTCAAGGCGCTCCAGGTAGTGCGTGCGGTTGTCGAACACACCTCCAACGATGACGAAGCGGGCGTCGGTGCCGCTCTCGGTCAGCCTGGCCGCCACCTCAACGAACTGCTCCTCACCCTTCCACATGCCGATGCGGCCTATCATACCTACTACAGCCGCGCCCGGCGGAATTTTCCACTCGGCGCGAAGCTGCTCGACCTGCAATTGCGATACCGTTCGATAGGGCGTCGGGTCTATGCCGTTCTTTATGATCTGCACCTTTCGCCGCACCGGCGGATAGGCCGCCGCGAGGTTGCTAAGGCCCGCTTGGGAAGGTACAACCACCCGCGCGGATAGTGCGTGTAGCAGCCGCGTGAGCACCTTTCCTTCAAGAGGTCGGAACAACTCGTGTACGTGCCACACGTGTGGCACACCTTCCAGGTGGGCAGCCACGGCCCCTGACAGTATAGTGCTGGTGTTGGAATGTACGATATCGATCTGGTACCTGCGTATCAGGTGGCGCAAGAAACGCACCGACCTCAAGAGCGAGACGGAGAGATGCAACACCCCACGCGGGTTGAGGTACTTCTGGCGGCGCAACACCGTGATCTTGTGCTCGATATACTTTATGTGCAGGCTGTCTAGCTCTCGGCAGAGGCGCATATCGTCCTCAACGTCGTTTGCCAGCACAACGTAGGGACGCACACCGAGCACCTCAGCATGTTCCACGAGCATGAGCAACATCTTGCTAGCCCCGTAAAGGCTGCGCGTGGCGTCGAGGTAGAGTATGTTCAGTGGGCGGGTTTGTCCCGAATCAGTCAAGAGGCGCCTTTAAGATCAGGTCTTGTAAGTCGTGCAATCGGGCCAGCATGGCGAGCAAAGCTCACTCCCATGTGGGGCTACCCCCCTCAAAGTAGCTCCGGTCTTGCACCAGCCGCATGAGCAATCGCAGCCCTTCGGCAGGGGACTGGGAGAAAAGGGAAGTGCCGGGTTTCCAACGGCCCCGCAACACAAGGCTGGCGGCGAACAGCAACGAAAAGTGTAGCAACAGCACCAAGCGTATGACGGCGTACTCCCAGTAGGGCCGGTGCTTCCTGAAGTACCTGGACAAGCTTACAGCATGTTCGATTTGCAGCATATTGCCCGCACGCGACAGGCCGCCCCGGTTCGGAGTATGCCTGATTACCGCACTCGGCACGAAATAGATGGAGTACCCCCGGTCCCACAAGCTCCTGCACAGGTCAACGTCATTATAGAACAATGGGAAACGCTCATCCATCAGCGCGCCGCCCGTAATAAGGGCAGACCGGCGCAACAACAGGCAGGCACCGGGCGCTTGCGGCACCCTGCGTGTGCGGGAAAGGTCGGCACCCGACATGAGATAGCGCTCGATGACGCGCCTTGCGATACCGGGAAAGAAGCGCCGGAGAAACGTGTAATACAGTAGAGTATTCGCCAGGGTCGGGAAGCGCCGGATGTAATTCGCCTGCTCGTTATCGTCGGAGACAAGGTTAGCGGTGGTTGCCCCGGCGCCGGGGAGTCTGTTCAGCGCGTCAAGCAGTTCATCAACCGCGCCCCTGGTGAGTTGAGCATCGGGGTTCAACAGGAACACGTACTCGCCGGAGCTAAGCGCGTATGCCTGGTTGTTCGCATGAGCATACCCGCGATTCTCCGAGTTGCACACGATGTGGACCTGTGGGTATAGCTCTCGCACTGCTTCACAACTGCCATCCACTGAGGCATTATCAACGACTATCACCTCGTCCCGGTCGAGGTCCACCGTCTCGACTATCGTCCGCAAGCACTCCAGCAGACGCTCCCTGCCGTTCCAGTTGACTATCAATATCGACACGCGGCGTGCCGTTTTCTCCCCGGAGTGAAACTCACCAACATCATGTAACGCGCCGCCTCGTTGCAGGCTCCACAGCCGGGCCATCTCACTCAACTGAATGGAAAGCATGACGCGCTGGTACAAAGCTCCGGGCAACTTCAGGCGCAACCGTTGATCAACGACAGCTAGCAGGGTAGCCAGGGGATGTGAGAAGAACCACCTTGCAAGCCTCTGGACCGGGGAAACGCGCTCGAGATAACGGTCCCCCTCCGGGTTCAATGCCAGGTAGAGGTCAGGGTTGGCGGAGCGTAGCTCCAGCGCCGCCCTGGCGATCATGCGCATACGAGCCGCGGTCTGGCTGAACGACACGTGGTGGATATGGACTGCCCTTGCGTCTGGGCAATAATACAGTTCGAGGCCTTTCGCCTCCAACCGGAAGCCAAGCTCTATGTCTTCAAAGGCCGCCGACCGGAACTCTGTGTTGAACCCACCGGACTCAAGTAGAAGCTGTCGTGGCACCAGGATGTTCGATGTGTAGAAATAGCCGTAGCCAAGAGGCACCCCGATAACAGCTTTGTTATAAGCAAATTGGAGGTCGCTATCGTGCTCCAGCCACTGCCCAAACGGAGTCGGGATTGAGTCGGGGCTGTAACTAGTCAGTCCAACAATACCCACCGGACGCCCCGAATCAGCATGCTCTCTATAGCAGTTGAGCATGCTTCGTAGGTGGCCTTCCTGGAGAATGATGTCGTCACCCAGGAAGACCACCAGATCGCCAGTGGCGCGACTCACACCCCGGTTGCGGGCCGCTCCCGGCCCCTGGTTCGACTGAGTTAGGGCCTCAACAGCTATAGAGAGGCTCTTCTGAAGATGTCTGACCGCATCCAGCGAGCCATCTGTAGAGCCGTCGTCAACAACTACTACCTCGACGGAGGCCACGTCACTGACGGCCCGGCTTTCCCTTTCCACCGCCCGCAGGCACTCTAAAAGGGCATCTTTCCGGTTGTAGGTAGGTATTACAAAGGAGATTGTTAGCACTTAGACAGCCCTGGTCCTCTTGCTCCTACCGGTGCCGCGACTCTTGCGAGAGGCCAGGACCCGGTGGTATAGCCGGTAGTATTGCTCGCCCGTACGTTCCCAGCTATATCCTGATGCAAGCTCCCGCGCCTCCGATCCCAGGCGCAACCGCAGAGGACGGTCGCATACCAGGCTCTCCAGGTGGGCTGAAAAGGCTGCCTCATCCCCCAGTGGAGCCAGCAGCGCCCCGCGTGTGAGAATGGAAGGCACAGGACCCACGCCGTAGGTTACAACCGGAAGTCCGTAAGACATAGCCTCGATGTACACTATACCGAAGGATTCATACCTCGTGGGGAGCGCGAATATATCGGCCTCGCGATAGAGTTGGGCCAGGTCGGTATCGCTGGGCCTCCCCACCAGCCGCACAACGTCCTGTAAGCCATGCTGCTCAGCGTAGTAGCGGATGCGCTCTCCCGTACCTGCATCCTCACCCGCCAGCACCAGCCGCACGGGCGGACGAGAGATATGGCGCGGAGCTTCGAGCAAATCATGCAACATACGGACGAGATCGTGTTGCCCTTTGTGCTCCGTGACACGTCCAACCGCCAGGATTGTAATAGGATGATTCTCTGGGCGGGCGGCGCGGTCGGGCACCGAGCCTGGGATGTCGGTGCCCGGAGGTATAATCACCGTCCGCGCAAGGGGCGCGCCATAAGCCTTGTGTACCTGCGCGCGTTCTACCTCTGTCTGTACTTGCAAAGCGTCCACCCGCTTCAAGAGCCACCGGTTCGTAAGAAATAGCGGCAGGGTGCGCTTGACCAGGGGTAGCTCGTGGAAGTGCATTGACTGGATGTGTGCCGAACGCGGGCTGGATAAATACACTTCCAGGTTGCCCGCCCACCATTCGCTGTATGTCGCGTGCACAATGTCGGGCCTGAATCTTCGCAGCACCCTGGGTGCGTCCAGGCTCACGTAGCCCGCGAGAGCAGGCTGGAAGAGTACCGGTAACGTCGGAGGTATAAAGTTGCAGCGGAAAACGTCTACTCCGTCAATCACTTCGTGCGCGGGCAAATCGGCAAGTATACGGTCGGGAAAGTAAGCGCGCGTAGCCAGCACTCCAACCGCTTCCACGTCGGGTTGCTTCAACATGAAGGACGAAAGCCGCTCGATAATGCGCTCGATACCGCCCAGGTATGGTTTGTAATAGGGATTGACGTAAAGGATACGCAATAATTTGGTTCTTTCAGGTCAGACGAGACCTCATGTGCCGCCGAGATAGCCCCTGGCAGCGGTAAAGATAGTCTGCCTGTGGGGCCACAGATTAATCGCCCACATTGTGACGCCGGACAGGCCCGCCACTATGAACAAGGACCAAACATCTACAACCCAGGGCCTGGAGAAGTAAAGCAAAATCGCGCCCGCGACTCCCGTCACGCAGGGCAAGGCGGCAGGTCGAAGCAACAAGACCCCACCCACTCCCCGCAGCCCAAAGACCATTATGGGGAGTGCAATTGCCGTTCCAATGGCATAGCCTGCAGCGATAGCTTCGAAACCAATACCTAGCGAGATTAGCGCAAGCGCCGACGACCAGGTGAGTCCTGCCCAGACCAGCATAGTACGCACAACGAAGCCGCCACGACCCAGCGAGTATAGCGCGGCCACGAATATACCCGCTCCTATGTCCAGCACCATGTTGATGGTTAGCAGGTAAATGGAGGTCTCGGCAGGCAGCCACTTGGGTGTGAAGACGTACGCGATCAGTTGTGGAGCAAGCCCCACTATAACGGCGAATAGAGGCAGTGAAAGACGGCACGTCCAACCAATTGCGGCCTCCAGCATAGTAGTAAAGGCGGGCGAGTCGTCCCGGACCTTCCCCAACGCTGGATAAGAGACTCTCGCAACCAGCCGGCTCAGCATCATAGGCACGTTCGTTAGCTGGAAAGCCCAGGTCAGGTAGCCTACGACCGTTGGGCCAAATATTGGGCCTCCCAGCCCTGGGATCATGGTGTCTTTGACAAAGCTTCCAAGCGATTGAGTCTGGTACAGCAGGCCAAAGCGGAGGTTATCCATTAGCGGCCTCCAATCCAGCTCAAGTGCGGGTCTCCAGGAGGTGCGTGAGTACAGGGCAATGGTGCCCGACAGTCCCGAAGCCAGAACGGCCGCGACCAGGCTCCAAACGCCGAAGCCCAGGAACGCTGCCGAAATAGCTACCGTCCAATAGGAGAACTGTCCCACTATGTCGGCCAGGGCAATAGGCCGGTAGTTCAGGTTGCGTTCTGCCACCACCACGGGTACACTCCGCAAAGACGTTACTATGACATTGATGGCAAGCGCGCGTATCAGCCATTCAACGGCCGCAATGTTATATAGCCCGGCTATAGCGGGCGCTGACAAAAAAAGACCGGCAGCGAGCACCGACACAAATGCAAGCTGCAAAGTGAACATGGCGTTAAGTTCTTTGTCGGTGACTTCCTCCTTCCGACGGATGAAGGCCGCCCCCAGCCCCAACTCGCTGAAGAGCGTAGCAATGCCTATGACAAAGGTAGCGATGCCGAACAGACCGTATTCGATAGGCGTGAGCAGCCAGGCAAGCGCCACCGCCCCGAACACGCTCATGAGTCTGATAACGGCCTCGCGGCCCACCAGACTCAGGACCCCGCCGAGCGCGCGCTTCTGTATGGTAGCTGTTTCGGGCCGCGTATCGCCAGAGGGTGGTACTGGAGCCGCAACTTCCGAGGCGGTGTCGAACGGCACATGGCTACCGTTTGGGATTATGTCTTCAGGGTGCTGAGTCCTCATAGGGGGCGCTCAGAAGGCCCTATTTCCATGTGACACCAGGCCGCATAGCGACGCAGGGCGGGTTAGTAAGCGCCACGCCCGGACAGGATTACACCGATCGTGCGCCACAATATCTGTATGTCAAGCCAGATAGAGTAGTTCTGGATGTAATATAGGTCGTGCTCGGTATGCAGGTGCATGGGGGCGTCGCTGCGGCCGTTGATCTGCCACCAGCCGGTTATCCCCTGCGGTACGGCGAACCGCTTGCGCTGCCACGGCTGGTAGCGAGCCACCATCCAGGGCAACTCGGGCCGAGGGCCGACCAGGCTCATGTCGCCGCGCAGCACGTTGATTAGCTGGGGCAGTTCGTCAATGCTGGTACGCCGGATAAACTGGCCTATTCGTGTCACGCGGGGGTCGGCGGGCGCCTTGTGTATCAGGTTGCCGTGCCTGTCGTTCTTGATGACCTTGTCCACCAGTTGGTCGGCGTTCGCCACCATCGAGCGAAACTTCCACATCGTGAAGAGCCGCCCGTTCTCGCCCACACGCTGCGACTTGTAGAACACGGGGCCACGGTCTTCAAGCTTGATAGCCAGCGCGGTGAGCAGGAACACTGGGGAAGTCAGGATCAGTATCAGCGCGGAGAAGGCTATGTCCATCAGCCGCTTCAGGAGGCGCTGCACGCCGTCAATCGCGGAGTCGCGCAGGCCAATAAAGAGCACGCCGCCCAGGCTCTCGATTGTGGCGCTATGGAACGCCAGGTCGAACAGGTCGGGCACCACACGCACGCGCACCGGCTGCTCGTAAAGCTGGGCCACCAGGTTCACCAACTGCTCGTGCTCGTGCAGCGGCAGGGCGATAATCACCTCGTCTACGTCGTACTGGGCCACCACCGCCGGAGTATCGCTGACGGGGCCGAGCACCGGCAGGTCGGCTATCGTGCCCTCCTGGCGTTCGGGGTTGTTGTCCATGAAGCCGAGTATGCGGATGCCAGACCAGCGCTGCCGACGGAACTCGTTCGCCACCTCAGCGCCCCGCTTGTCCGCGCCCACGATGAGCACCCGCGTCTCAATGTTGGGGCTGT
>JALZHG010000661.1 GCA_030914045.1 Chloroflexota bacterium
CGGCCTCCACCGCCCCGTTGCCCAGACCGATGAGTAGCGTCCCCAGAAACAACATCCAAAAACCGCCGGCGAAGATCGTTACGATGATGCCCGCCATGTGCGTTGCGAAAGCTACCACCAGCATCGACTTCAGGCCAATGAAGTCTACGATCGCCCCACCGATGATGACCGACAGCGCGAATCCCCAGAAGGCCATGCCGGTGATCCAGCCTATGCTCTGGTTATCCAACGAGAAGTCCGTCCCCCACGCCCCTATGATGTCGCCGCGGACGGCGAAGGTCATCGCGGTGGCGACCAGCGCTATGCAGCTCGCCACGAACAGGCGCCTCCTATCCGCAGCGCTTAGAGCGGTAGTTCCCGCTCCACTTGTCTGTGCACTCAAAGCTAGATCCTCCTGTCCCTCATTGCTCTCTTACGAGCACAAACCCCCTACATGTGCGATGTCTGTCCTACCTAGAGACTCACCGACTTACCCCCTTCATCTCGATGCCCGGCAGATTGGTAGAGCACTCCTTTGGCCGCCAACACGCTCGCGCCAACGACACCAGCAGTCTCTTCCAACTCACTAAGAACGATGGGCAGATTCCTCGTCGCTAGCGGCAACGACCGCTGATAGACGGCGCTGCGGATCTCCGCCAGAAGCGCGTGACCTATGCGGGAAACCCCACCGCCGATCACGATCAACGAAGGGTTGAGCACGTTGACGGCCGAGGCCAGCGTCTGGCCGATCAACCTACCCGACCTACGGATAACCATCAGAGCGCAGGGGTCGCCACGCCTCGCGGCCTCCGCGACATCTTTCATGTTGAGTTCGCCCCTCTCTTGCAGGATAGCCATTAAGGGCCGGGATTCACCTTCCCTAGCGCACCTTTCCGCCTGCAACACGATCGCCGGCGCCGCCGCCATCGCCTCCAGGCAGCCGACGTTGCCGCAAGAGCAGAGCGGGCCGTCGGGATCCACGCAGATATGACCGAAGTCCCCGGCGCAGCCCTGGGTGCCGCGGTGGAGGCGTCCGCCGATGATGAGCCCGCTGCCTATGCCCGTACCGATCTTCACGAAGATCACGTCATCGACACCCTTGGCCACCCCTCCCCAATGCTCTCCGAGTGTCATTATGTTCACGTCGTTGTCTACGAAGACAGGGGCAGCGTACTCCCCGGCGAACGCGCCGCGTATGGGGAACCGATCCCACCCTGGCATGATCGGAGGGACAGTCAGAAGACCTGACGCCTGCTCTACCGGGCCGGGGACACCGATGCCGATCGCCAGGACATCCTGGGGAAGGGCCGCTTGCTCTTCCAAAAGCTCTGCAAGTAGCGCCTTCACGCGATCGAGGACCGGTTGCGGACCGTCCCGCACGTCCGCGGGCTCGCCCCGGTGGGCAACCAGCTCACTCCCGAGTGTTGTCAGGGCTACGTCGATGGAGGTCGCCCCGATGTCGATCGCCGCGATCAGGCCCGCGGAGTAGGGGATGCCGACCAGCGAGGAACGGCGCCCCCTCTCGGAGTGGGCGAAGCCCTCGTCTACGAGCAACCCGATCTCGATCAGTCGCCCGACCTCAGTCGAGATCTTGCCACGGCTCAAGCCCAGCGCCTCAATCAACTGGCTCCTAGAGACCGGCCTAGCCTCGGCGCAAACGTAAAGCATTATCTCGGCTTGCACCCGATTCTCGACCAGCGGGTAACGCGAACGTGATGCCTTACTCGCAATATCATCACTCATCTTCCACTTCCTTTCGTATATCGTAGGCGTATTTCTGCTCAATAGTCAAGGATATACGTCATTATTATCGTAAACTGCTCCAATTCGACCGTATACAAACTAACTTTCTACGTATTTAAGTACCGCCGTATACGCTCAGGGTATCCGATGGTCAACATCCTACCTGTGCTTTCTCGCTTTCCTAACGCCCATATGGGAGCGTCAGGCTTCATAGGTTCGCAGCTGTCACGGAGGAGCGCGAGCTCCTGCTCGGTGCGCCGGGGCGACAAGTCTGCTGCACACAAGCACTAAACAAACAATACCGTAGCTGCGAGCTTGCCAGCGAAATCACGCCCTCAAGAACAGTGGCATTGTGCAAGTCCTAGTGAACAATACGGGCGCCACCATTTCCACATAATCAT
>JALZHG010000662.1 GCA_030914045.1 Chloroflexota bacterium
GATCGTTTTCGGTACCTATCCTCGAATGGTGGAAATAGACATTTCCCCGAGCAGGTCTTTATTCGTCCTCCTGAATCTCTTTATGCACCACCACATCATGGTAGGGATCGGCCGCCAGTACTGGACCGAGGCTAAGAAGCGGTATTCCCCCGGTCTCTAGGGGTAGTGGACCGGGGCTATGCAGAATTCTGGATACGAACTTCCGAGAACACCCCTTCCACGTACTCGGTGAGAGTGACCTAAACCGGGCCACTAAATATAACCACATAGTATTTTAGTGGCCCGGTTTGTGCAGCGCAGGTCGACGTAAACCGTCTCACTATATATCCACGCACTACTTTAGTGATACGGTTTACGCGGCTTGTAGTACTAGGTGGGAGTACTACTAGCGCGTACTCCCTGCGTGGTTATGCGTGTGCAGTTATGTGCGTTGTGCGGTTCTAGCGTGGATTCGTTTCTTTTATTTCCGTCTCGCTGGGTGGTGTCCCATACACCCCATACCTATGGGCTTCTTGTGTTAAGAAAACCCCCCTCATGTGTTCAAACTCCCTACAGGATTATCCGGTGCTTTTGTCGCCCAAATCCGGTACCAGACGCCCATATTCGTTACGTATCATCGGCACGGTCTTGGGGTCGGTGCCGTCACCGTAGACAAAGCAGTACATACCGGTAGGAGGATACAAAAGGACGAATAAAGGGCCGCGGGGAGGATGGGGAGAACAGGCGGCCCTTCGTAACCGATTGTAATCGGCTCTGCCTGCCCTCCCATCGGGCAAGATAAAAGGCCGGCCGTGTGATAATAAAAAGAACCTGGCCCCAGGCATCATTACCCCCTCCTATGCCTCGGGCCAGGTTCTCTAGCGCGGCATCATAGCAAAGATGCCGACTCAAGGGCGCCTCGCCTTCTCCAGGACCCATATCATGAAGGAGCTGCTGCCCTCCAGGTACTCGCTCCGGTCGTAGTCCCCGTACAACGCCACCGGAATGAATCTCGCGGCGTCGGCTAGTTCGGCGAACTCGCTCCTGTCTATCAGGGCGAACCGCATCGGCAAGACACGCTTGGCACGGAGGTTGTTCGACGCGTCGAAGAACTCGTAGAGTTGAACCCTGTCTACCACGCCGGAATCCTCGTCTAGGGTCTCGAAGCCCGAGACGACGAGCAGACCGCCGTCGGCGGTGGGGAAGCTGCCGTTCAGCCTGAGGGCGCCATCGGCCGACCTGGCTCGGATGGCCGGGTTGTGCAGCGGGCAGATGAGGCGCCCCCTTCTTTGAGGCATCCGTACGCGGCCCTCAATGCGAGCTCCTGGTCGCGTTTAGAGACCAACTCGGAGAACGAGTGGAAGGGGATGAGTGCCAGGTCGAACTCCTCCTCGCCCAAGTCCAGGTACCGGACGTCGGCCCGCAACACTCGTGCCTCGAGCTTCTGCGCGCGCAGTCTTTCCTCTAGGCGTTCCAGCATCCCCTCCGAGGCGTCCACACAGGTGAGGTCCACGCCGGCCTCCAACAGCGGGACGGAGACCCGCCCGGTCCCGCACATCAACTCCAGGACCTTCCCCCGCGCCTTAGCGGCCTCGGCCACGTAGAAGCCGACGTCGAGGTCGGAGGTGACGTACAGATCGTAGACGTCGGCCACGCGATCGTAGTCGATGAGTGCATCGGATAGTCCAGGCTCATGTCGGCCCTCGTCTCTTTGCGCCACCGGGTGTCTCCTCTTGGCTATGAGCAGGGTAGCTCAAGGCAGGATAGCGGAATAGACGAACTTCGTGGAAAGGCGATTAGAAGAAGTTCAGTCGCGGGTTTTTGTCCATGATGAGAAAGGTGTGTGACCTGTGCCTTCCGAGGCGCACCCTTCGGTGGCGGGCGTACACCCTACCCCTTGGGCCCCAAAATGGTCAAATAGTCCAGCTCTTAGAGCCCCCTCGAATGTGATGCGCAGAGGAGTCAGCGAGACCTCAAACGCGGGGTGGCGTAGACTCTATTTGGAAACAAAGATCATAGAAGGAGAGGCAGGGCGGCTGTGGATCAAGGGCAAGTAGAAGGCTACCGAGTGGATATCCGCTACAAAAGCGGCAAAGAGGAGTCGATTCAAGCGCGCCACTTCGATATAGACCTCGAGGCGGTTG